>JADJAK010000002.1:600000-803064 GCA_016704275.1 Gemmatimonadota bacterium | reverse complement strand
CGCGGGCCGATGGACCCGCAGGCCGAAGCCACGCTGGTGCCGAATCAGGGAATGGCCGGGAGCGTGGGGCGCAGCAAACGCCGCCAGGTCACCATCCTCTCCCGCGAGGCGTGGGATGCCGCGACGAGCGAGCTCGGCGCCGCGGTCGATCCCGCGATGCGCCGCGCCAACATCCTCGTCTCCGGCCTCGACCTCTACGACACGCGCGGCAAGGTCCTGCGCATCGGCAGTTGCCGACTGATCATCGGCGGCGAACTCACGCCGTGCGAGCGGATGGACGAGGCGTCGCTCGGCCTGCAGGCGGCGCTCACCCCGCGCTGGCGCGGCGGCGTCTTCGCGCAGCTGGAGGAGGGGGGCGTCGTCAGGGTGGGTGATGCGGTGGAATGGGAGGATGCGGCGTTTTCAGCCGCGCATGTCGATGCGCGGCGGTGAACGGTTGACGGCTTCCCCTCGACCAAGCTCAGCCCCCCTGAGCCCCGCACGCCGCGCCCCGCGCTAAATTTCCCGCAACTCTCCAACCCCCTGACCCGAGGCCCCGCATGAAGATCACCGTCGAAACCGTCGTCCACGCCCCCATCGACGCCGTCTGGCGCGCCTGGACCACCCCCGCCGACATCGTCCAGTGGAACGCCGCCTCCGACGACTGGCACACCACCACCGCCACGGTCGACCTCCGCGCTGGCGGCGAGTTTTCGTCGCGGATGGAGGCCAAGGACGGCAGCGTGGGCTTCGACTTCGCGGGGACGTACACGAAGGTGGAGCCGCACAAGCTGATCGAGTCGGCGTTCGGCGACCGCACCATGCAGGTCGAGTTCGAGACGGCGGCCGATGGCGTCATCGTTCGCGAGACCTTCGACGCCGAGACCACGCACCCGGAGGAGATGCAGCGGGCGGGGTGGCAGGCGATCCTCGACAACTTCAAGCGGCATGTCGAGCAGGGGCAGTGAGGGGGAGGTCGCCCCACGATTGTCATCCTGAGCGGAGCAGCCCGTAGGGCTGCGTAGTCGAAGGACCTCTTTCCGGTGCGCAGGGAGAGAGGTCCTTCGACTGCGCCCGCTGCGCGGGCTCCGCTCAGGATGACAGCCGTTCTGCCTGCCGCGTCACCTGCCTCACGTATTTCTCGATGCCATCGAGCACCCGCTGCAACCCGAAATCAAATGACTCCTCCATGGTCCGCCCGTGCTCTTCGGGCGGCGCGGTGAGGATCGCGGCGAAGGCCGGGAAGCGCGGGTCGCCGATGGCACGGCCCAGGTCCGCACCAACTGCCGCCCCCCACTGCCGCTCGGAGATGCCGCGTGCCCGGGCGCGCGCCAGCGAGATCGAGGTATCCGCCGCGCCGCGCGTGTAGCCGTCGATCACGCTGATCATCTGCCCGACATCCGCCGGCGTCAGCGCCGTGCGTGACAGCGGCCGGGCGACCGCTTCCAGCCAAGCCATCCAGTTCGGGCCATGCGGCGCCGCGACGAATGGCAGCTCCGCCAGCCAGGGTCGACTGCAGAGCATCTCCCGCTTGGCGTGCGCCCACGCCGCCACCTCGGCGCGCCACCCGACCTGCGGTCCGTTCGGCGCCGGCGGCTGTCCCATCCCCGCGGCGACCAGCGCGTCGATGAGCGCGTCCTTGCTCGGGAAGTAGCGGTACAGCGCCATCGCGGTGACGCCGAGCTGCTGCGCCACCGCCTGCATCGTCACGGCGCTGAGCCCATCGGCGTCGGCGATGTCGATGGCGGCCTGCACCACGTCGTCGGCCGTGATCGATGGCTTCGGCCCTCGGCCGGGGACCGAGCGCGCCTCCCACAGCAACTCGCTGCGCCGCTGCAACTCCGGGTCGGGAGCGCTCGCGGCCTGCATCAACGCGTCGTGCGTCAGCTCCCGACCGATGCCGGGCGTCGCGCCGCTGCTCTGCTTCCGGCGGCTCCCGCTCGCCGCTGCCTTCCGTGCCATAGCTCCCGCCGCCATAGGGGTTGACAAACCCTAAACTGTTTATAACATACACAGCAATAGTATACGACGTATACTAATAACCGTCGGCCCGGAATGCGAGCGCCGCTCGCCCCCGCCCGGCACCACGCCCGACCCGAGGATCGACCCATGACCGCGTCCCCCCTGCGTTCGTCGCCTGCCGCCCGCCGCGCCCTGCTGGGCGCCCTCCTCCTGAGCGCCGCCGCTACCCCCGCCCGCGCGCAGGCGCCCGTCCCGCGCTGGCAGTTCCGGCTCGCCAACGGCTCGCTCGTCCCGACTGGCGCGCAGCGTGATGCCCTCAAGCGGGCGCCGGTCCTCGCGGCCCAACTGTCGCGGACCCTCGCGCCGACCTTGGCCGTCGTCGGGACCTTCGGTTGGGCCCGGAGCCGCGACCTCGCCACCGTCGACGCGACCAAGCTTGACATCTTCAGCGCCGATCTCGGTCTCGAGGCCACCGCCTCGACCCGACAGCTCAGCAAGACCTTCTCCTTCACGCCGCTGGTGGGGCTGGGTTCCGGGGTGCGCTACTACAACCATCGCCACCTCGCCGTCGACGAAACCACCACGCTTGGGGGCTACGTCGCGGCCGGTGGGGAGCTGGATATTGGCCGAGTCGGGGTGCGCCTCGAAGTGCGCGACTACCTCACCAACTTCACGCCGCTGATCGCCGGCGGCCGCAGCTCGGTGCGGAACGAGGTCATGCTACTCGGGGCGTTGCGCATCAAGCGGCGGTAGCACGCGGCGCTGGGCGCGGCGGTTGCCAAGAGCTTGTCATCCTGGAGCGAGCCTGAGGCTGCAGGAGCCCCGAGCGCGCGGGAGGGCGCCGCTCAGGGGCCTCGGCTGCGCCCGCTGCGGCTTCGCTCAGGATGACAACCTGCGTGGCCTCCCCGCGATACATTTCACCTCCACCCCTGACCCGAGCCCCGCCATGTCCCACCTCGCCCTCGTCGCCCTCGTGGTCCGCGACTACGACCCGGCGATCGACTTCTTCGTCAACGTCCTGCAGTTCGAGTTGGTCGAGGACACGCCCTCGCTCACGAACGACGGGCGGCCGAAGCGATGGGTGGTGGTGCGTCCGGTCGGGGGCGAGACGGGGATCCTCCTCGCGCGGGCCGACGGGGCGCACCAGGAAGCGGCCATTGGCCAGCAGTTCGCCGGGCGGGTCGGCTTCTTCCTGCGCGTCGACGACTTCGACGCGACGTATCAGCGGATGGTCGCGGCCGGGGTGACGTTCGTGGGCGCACCGCGCGAGGAGTCGTACGGGAAGGTGGTCGTCTTCCTCGATCTGGAAGGGAATCGGTGGGACTTGTTGGGCCGTGGTCATGCCGAGCGCGGCGAGGGTGCCTGACCGATGCATGCACTGGCCTCACGATTCCCGGCGCCTCACCTGACGCGCATGCTGCTCGGGCGGGGCGCGCTCTTCTGGCTCCTGATGCGCGCGATGCTGCTGGTCGTCGGCCTCGGTGGCGGCGGCTCGCCGACCGTCTCCGGATTGACTCCACTCGCCGCGTTCGTGCTGATCGTCACCGTCGGCGCGCTCGCGGTCCTCGAGTCGCGGCGACTCAACGAGCATCGCTTCTTCGCCAACCTCGGCGTGTCGCCCGCGACCACCGGCGTGCTCGGTGCCGTCCCGGCGGTGCTCGGCGAGGCCATCGTGGCGATGGTGACTCGCCCATGACGCTGGTCCTCCGCGCCGACAGCATCCGCAAGTCCTACGGAACGCGGGCCGTCTTGAACGCCGCGACACTGCGCGCGACTGCTGGGACACTCACCTACCTGATCGGTCGGAACGGGTGCGGCAAGTCGACGCTGCTGCGCATCGCCGCAGGGGAGCTCACGCCGGATGGCGGCGTCGTCTCGTACAAGGGACGTGCGGCCCTGCGCCAGCGATGGCATCGTCTGGCGCGCGATGGCTTCAGCTACCTGCCGGACCGTGACCTGCTCTCACCGCGTCGGACGGTGCGGCAGCATCTCGATGCCGTGGTCGCGCAGTTCCGGCTCGCGGGCTATGGATCGGCGGTCGAGACGTGTCAGCTGGAGGCGTTGCTCGATGCGCGCTGTGGCGAGCTGTCGACCGGCGAGCGGCGTCGCGCCGAAGTGGCGACGATCCTCGTGCGGCGGCCGGACTGCCTGCTGGCCGATGAGCCTTATCGCCATCTCGATCCGGTCGATCGCCAGATCATCGCGGCCGCGTTGCGCGAGATCACGGCGCAGGGCTGCGCGGTCGTCGTCACCGGGCACGAGGTGGCGGACCTGGTGCTGAGCGTCGACGCCGTCGTCTGGTGTACCGACGGCACGACCTACGAACTCGGGACACCGCAGCAGGCGCTGACCGATTGGCGCCTGGTCAAGGACTATCTGGGTGAGGGGCGTGCGAGTGATTTGCTGGCGGAGCTTGAAGCGATGGTGCCGCCCTTGCGTCCATCGGAGACAGAGCGGGTCGGGGCCGCCGAGTGAGCGGTCTCTTTCTCCGACGCGCCTACCTGCGCCCAGACGCCGAGCTTCGACCGGATCTGTTTCCGGGAACGTTGCCGTTTGTCCGGAGCCTCGACCTGCAGTTCGACGCTCCCGTCACCATCCTGATCGGCGAGAATGGCTCGGGGAAGTCGACGGTGGTCGAAGCGCTGGCGGAACTCTGCGGGCTCCCGGCCGGTGGCGGCGGTCGCAACGAGCTCGCCGACTTGCGGACGCCCCAGGGTCGCAGCGAGTTGGCGCCGTTCCTCCGCGCGTCCTTCGCGACCAAGCCGCGGCATGCCTACTTCTTTCGGGCGGAATTTCAGGCGCACTTTGCGACGCTGCTCGAGGAGCGGAAGGCGGACCCCGAGTTTCTGGGCGATCCCTTCGCGCGCTATGGCGGCCGCTCGCTGCACACGCGGTCGCACGGCGAGGCGTTCCTGTCGGTGCTCTCGTCGTGGATGACCCCGGGCCTGATCCTGATGGACGAACCCGAGGCGGCGCTCTCCCCGCAGCGGCAGCTGGCGTTGCTGGTGCAGATGGCGAGACTGGCGCAGGGTGGGGCGACGCAGTTCGTGATCGCGACGCACTCGACCATCCTGATGA
Organism: Gemmatimonadota bacterium; assembly: GCA_016704275.1. Lineage (NCBI taxonomy): Bacteria > Pseudomonadati > Gemmatimonadota > Gemmatimonadota bacterium. The sequence continues at coordinate 798,045 of JADJAK010000002.1, read as the reverse complement.
CCTACCCGGGTGCCGCGCTGCTCTCCTTCGACGACGGGACGATCAGCCCCACGACGCTCGAGGAGACGTCACACTATCAGATCACCAAGGGACTGCTGGAGCATCCCGAGCGCTACTGGCAGCACTTGTTGCGCGAGGAGGAGGAGGGGTAGCGAGGGCGGACTACGCCCCCCGCCGCCACGGACGCAGCACGGTGTAGATGGGGACCGACGTGGGCGACGCGCGGTCGACGGCCAGGAGGCGGCGGTAGACGAGATGGGCGATCGCCGACTGCACCGTGCGCTTCGACAACCCCGTCGACTCGGCGATGTCCTGCAGCGCCATCGCGATCTGCGGGCGATGCGGGCTATGGGCCCACCGCGTGAGGGTCAGGTAGACGAGGAAGGCCGACGGCTGACGATCGTGGCTGACCAGGTCGGCCATCAAGGTGTCGATGATATAGGGGTCGAGCGTCATCACCATAAGGTCGCTCCGGAGGCTATGGCAAGGAATGCCATAGTAACGATTACGCGCCTTGCGCGCCAATTCCCCGCAGGCGATGGTTTCCGCCGCACGGCATCGCATCGTCGACCCTTTCGCCCCGGAGCCTCGCATGATCAAGCAGGTGAAGTTCGTCAGCATTCCCGTCCACGACCAGGACCGCGCCCTCGCCTTCTATACCGAGAAGATGGGGTTCCGGATCGCCACCGACTCGCCGATGGGTCCCGGGCAGCGATGGATCGAGTTGAGCATCCCGCGCGCGCAGACCGGCGTGGTGCTGTTCACGGCACCCGGCCAGGAGGGGTGGATCGGCGGCTTCATGAACATGTCCTTCCAGTGCGACGATGTGGTCGCGACGTACCACGAGCTCAAGGCCGCCGGCGTCGAGTTCGTGAAGGAGCCCAAGGTCGAGCCGTGGGGCACGTCGGCGATCTTCAAGGACAGCGAAGGAAACCAGTTCGTGCTCTCGACCGGCTGAGGGCGCGACGCGGGTGGCGGCCCGCGAGGCAGAATGTGGTGGTAGCTTGGATGGAAACGGCTCGCACAGCCCCCAAAGGAGAATGCGACATGAGATACGTGGACGGCTTTCTGATCGTGGTCCCTGCCGACAAGCTCGACGCCTATCGCGCGATGGCCGAACAGGGCCGGGACGTCTGGATGAAGCACGGCGCGCTCGATTACAAGGAATGCGTCGGCGACGACCTCTATCCGCAGATGGGAGAGATGGAGACGTTGCCGTTCCCGACACTCACCGGACTCGCGGCGGATGAACGGCTCATCTTCGCGTTCATCGTCTACAACTCACGGCAGCATCGTGACGAGGTCAACGCCAAGGTCATGAGCGACCCCGCCATGAGTCCGGAGCAGATGAAGGACAAGCCGATGCCCTTCGAGTTCAAGCGGTTCAGCTTCGGCGGGTTCGAGGTGCTGGTCGACATCTGATCGGGCCCACGGATCGCCGATCGGACCCGATTGGCGGGCCCTGTGGTGCAGCCGCTGGGGCGGGGCGTCCTCCTCTCAGGCTGGCTCGGCGGGGGCGGCGAAGAGCCACGTCTCCCAGGCTGCGCGGCGGACCGTCGTGTTCCCCACCGGTGGCATGCCAGGGACGGCTACGATCCGGTGCCGTTGGTGGCCGTCCTCCCGCGTGGCGTGGGCCGTGGCCGGTGCCGATTCGGCGGCCGCGGCTCCTTCGTGCAGGAGCGTCCTGCTTGGGGCCGCCAGGGGTCCGTTCACCGTCCTCGGGTTCATCGGCAGCGGCGGGCTGCCGATTCTCTGCGTCGGCATCGGCTGTCGGGTAGCCTGGGCTTCAATAGCGGCCGGTCCCGTATCGGTTGGTGCGTGGCGACGGCCTGCGCGGCGCCTTTTCGCTGTGCCTCGCGCTGCCGCGGGGGCGGGGAGTTCTTCATCTTCTCGCAGGGCACCCGTCGGATGCGTTGCATCCCTGCTGGACTCGGGCTGCGACCCCCCAACGAACAGGTGCGCGGCGCCGCGATCCCTGGGTGACCTGGGCCTCGGCCCCCCCCGGCGCGGCGGCTGATCAGCGCCGCCGGCTGCGGCGATTGACCGGGGGGGCGCACGCCCGGTCTGCTGAGGCGAAGCGGCGGCGATGCAGCGGTTGGGCGGGGATGATGTGCCGGTGACCTGCACCGACGCCGACGTCCGCCCCGCTGCGGGCGCGGCGCCGGGGGGCCGCGAGTGCGCGGAGCTGATGGCCGCCATGGAGCCATGGCGCACGCTTGGGCGCACCGTCGAAGCCGGGGTGCGAGGGCTCACCGATCCGGCTCGCGGTGCACGTCCGGTGCGGGCGGCGACGAGGTGGCTGGCTTCCCGGTGCTCGACCTGCATGGGATGGTGCGGGGCGGGATCTCAGACGCTTGTCTGCGTCGCCCGCGCCGGCAGTGCTGGTGGCAGCTTCCTCTGCTCGCATGGGCCGAGCGGCGCATCGCCGCGCTCCCAACGTCTTTCTCTGCGTCTCCTCGTTCAACCCCGACGCGGAGCGCCTTTACCGCCGGCTGGGCTATGAGGTCGTCGGGACGTTGACCGACTTCATCGTGACGGGACATCACGAAACCCTCCTCCGGAAGTCGACCGGATCGTGGGCCGCATTCCGGCGCACCTCCCCAGCGAGCTGAACGCACTTGAGTTGACCTCCTTCCCCGAACGCATCGCCACCGACCGCCTGCTGCTCCGCTGCTGGCGGCCCGAGGATGCGCCGCTCCTCAAGGCGACCGTCGACGCGAACCTCGAGCACCTGCGCGCTTGGATGCCGTGGGCGATGGAGGAGCCGTCGCCGCTCGAGGTGGTCACTGCAAAGCTGACGCGGTTTGCGGAGAACTTTCACGCGGGGACCGAGTGGATCTACGCGATCTTCACCCCCGATGAGCAGCGCGTGCTCGGTGGCACCGGCCTCCATCTGCGGCAGGCGCCAGGCGTCATCGAGATCGGCTATTGGATCGATCAGGAGCACACCCGCCGCGGCCTGGCCACCGAGGTGACGCGCACGCTGACGGCGATCGCGTTCACCGATCCGGGCACCGAGGTGGTCGAGGTTCGCTGCAATCCGCTCAACACCGCGAGCGCGCGGGTCCCCGAGCGGCTCGGCTTCACGCTGCGCGAGGTGCTGCGCAACGACGGACTGACGCCACAGGGCGAGCCGCGCGACACGATGGTGTGGGAGATGCGGCGCGGGCCGCCCGAACGCTTCGAGCTCGCCGAGTTGCGTTTGCGCCGGCCGCGGCCGTCCGACGCCGAGGCGATCCTCGAGTATGCCAACGACCCCGAGGTCGCGCGCTATGCCGACTGGCCCGTCGGGGCGACGCTCGACCGCATCTTCCACACGATCGATGCGCGGGCCGAACGGTGGGAGCGCGGTGAGGAGTTCTACTGGGTGATCGCCGAGCGGGAGAGTGACCGCGCCATCGGCGGGATCTCGTGCAGGATGGAGGGCGATGCCGCCGAGATCGGCTTCCTGGTCCATCGGCAGCAGTGGGGCCGCGGCCTGGCGACGGCGGCCTGCGTGGCGGTGGCGGATTGGGCGTTGTCGCTGCCGGCGACCCACCGCCTCTGGGCCACCTGCGACGTCGACAACCACGCCTCGGCGCGCGTCCTCGAGAAGGCGGGCTTCACGCTGGACGAGCGGCTGGTCCGCTACGCGGTGCGGCCCAACATTTCGGATGAGCTGCGGGATGCGCTGCGGTACAGTCGCCGCTCCCCCGATGTACCTTCGGATATCCCCTTGATGGGCCTTGCCCCTGGAGCCCCCGATGATCCCGATCAGTGAAGAGTTCTACTACTTCCTTCTCGCCCTTCCCGTCGGCTCGTTCATTCTGGGCGCCCTCTGGATGCGCGGGCACATCTATGCGCAGCGCCTCCGCGCCAAGGCGGAGGCAACACCGTTGCCGCTGCAGTCCCCGGGGCTGGAGACGCAGCTGCTCGATGCCCTCGATTCGGTGCAGGTGCAGCTCGCCGAGTTGGCGGAGCGGCAGGACTTCACGGAGCGGATCCTGACCCGCCAACCGAAGCGCTCGCGGATGGACACTCCGACGCCGGTGCCGACCCCGATCTAACCCCCGAGCCTCTGATGACCGTCTCCCGCATGGACAATGTCGGCATCGTCGTCGCCGACCTCGACGCCGCGATCGCCTTCTTCATCGAGCTTGGCCTCACGCTCGAGGGGCGCATGCCGATCGACGGCGAGTGGGCCGGCCGCGTGACCGGCGTGCGCGGGCAGCGCGTCGAGATCGCGATGATGCGGACGCCCGACGGCCACAGCCGCCTCGAGCTCACGCGCTTCGACGCTCCCAGGGTCGCCTCCGATCACCGCACCGCGCCGGTGAACTCGCTCGGCTACCTGCGAGTGATGTTCACCGTGACGGACCTCGCCGACACCCTCGAGCGCCTCCGCCCCCTCGGCGCGACGGTGGTCGACGAGGTGGTCGACTACGAAGGGATCTACCGGCTCTGCTACATCCGCGGGCCCGAAGGGATCCTGCTCGGACTCGCGGAGCAGCTCCGCCAGCAGGTGTCGCGGGAGAATCCGGTCGACTTGCCGGCATGATGCACTCGCATGGAGGTGATCCATGAAGTGGGCGTGTGCTACGCCAGCGGTGCGGTTGATTGCGTTGATGGTGGCGGCAGGATGCTTCGGCGTCGCGTGGCGACTCACGAGCATCGGGGCCTCGGGCGTCGAGGATGTGCCGCCGCCTTTCATCCTGGTGGCGGGGGTGGCGGGGCTGCTGTTCCTGGGCGTGGGCGTGGTCGGGAAGTATCCCAGAACTGATGGGTGAGACGTTGCCGCCACCGGGTGGAATTCCCAACCCTTTCGAGGTCCGCGTTGTCTACGTACCGTGACAATGCGGGTCCACACTCGTGAGGAGAGAATATGCGGTGCATGCGCCGGGCTGGATCGGTCGTGATGGTGTCTTTCGTGCTGGCTTGTGCAGCACCGCGTCCGCCGGCGCCTCCGGTGCCGGATCCGGCATTGCGGGCGGCGCTGATCGAGCGTGCCGCCAAGGATCAAGCGGACATGCAGGCGCTCGCCGCGCACTGGGAGGACAGCAGCTATCACCGCACGATGCAGGCGACCCTCGTCGCGAACGCGCAGTGGCTCGACTCGGTGGTCTCCGCCCGCGGGTGGCCTGGCATTGCCGTCGCCGATTCGGATGGGACTCAGGCCGCCTTTCTGATCGCTCAGCATGCCGATTCGGTGTCCGCCGCGCAACGCCGATTCCTCACGGCCCTCCGCGCCGCCGTTGCCGGGCAGGACGCGCCCCCGGCGAACCTGGCCTACCTCGAGGATCGGGTACGGCGGGCCGATGGACGCCCCCAGCTCTACGCCACGCAGCCCGACTTTGACAAGCAGGGGAACGCGGTCACGCCGCCGGTGGAAGCGCCGGAGAGTCTGGACGTGCGCCGGGCGAGGGTTGGGTTGAAGCCGATGGCCGAGTATCTCGCGCAGATGAACGCGACGAACGCGCAGCTGCGTGCCATGAGCCCGCCGCCGAAGAAGTAGGGTCAGACCCGGGGGAGTGGCAGGGGGTGCCGCCACGCCGGTCGGATTCCGGTGGTACCTTCATCTGGGTCGCGCTCCCGCCAGCACCGAGGCACCATGATCTCCCTCCGAACGATTCTTCGCGGCGTCCTGACGCGCTTCCTCCCCGCGTTCATCCTGGCCACCGCGATCATGTATGGCCTCGCCAGCCTCGCCGACCGGATCAGTGTCGGCCTGCTCGGCCTCGTGACCCTGTACGCCCTGATGACGCTCGGCTACACCGCGGCGCTGGTCGCGCTGCGCTACCGCCTGCGGGCCGATGCGGACGTGGCGGGGCGCCGGAGTGTGGTGGCAGGACTGCTGGCACCGGCCGCGTACCTGGGCGGGTTGGTGTTGATCGCCCCGCACGGCGTACTCGCATACAATGCCGCGTGCGTGGCGATCGGGGCGGTTCTGGCCGTCGGGATGTTCTTCCCGTGGCTCAAGGGGCCGGCGGTCCCGGCGCTGACCGACCAGGAGGCGCAGCATCTGCTCGAGGAGAGTCGAGTGGACTTCGCGGACCTCGATCGGTCGCGTGCGTCGGCCTGGTCTGACTCGGCTGGGGCCACCCCACGGCCTGAGTAGGGTTACCCGGGCGGGGGTTGGTGCCACGCCCGTCGCAGCCTCGTGGTAGCTTGGAAGGGACCCTCCCTCTGGAGCATCTCGTGACGCACTCGGAGATCCGCCATCTGCTCGCAGGCTTCATGGTCGTGTCGTCGCTGTTCGTGCTGGGCAGTGCGGCCCGGGCGTACGGTGCGCGGAGGGCGTGGCGAGGCACTGCGCTGATGGGTGGCGGGGTCCTGCTGATGGGGCTGGTGGGGATCGCGACCGAGTCGCGCGACGAGCTCGGCGGGACGCTGACGTTCGTGGCGGGGATGATCGTGGTGGCGGGGAGTCTGACGGAGCGGCATGAAAGGAAGATGGGAGTGGGGTGATGAGCTCGGTCAGGCGCCCAAGCATCCTTGTTGCCTTCACGGCCTGCCTCGCCGCCGCACCGGTTTGTGCGCAGGAGGTGGCGCCGCTTCGTGGCGCGCCCGAGGTGCTGCCAACCATCGCGCTGCCGAGCGAGCTCGACCGCGTGCTGCGCGACTACGAGCGCGCCTGGCGGGCGGGAGATGTCTCGGCCCTGGTCGCGCTCTTCACCAGCGACGGCTTCGTGATGCAGCCGGGGCGCCCGCCGGCCCGCAGCCACGCCGCGCTGGCCGCCGTCTACCGCGGACAGGGCGGCGGCTTGTTGAGGCTGCGTCCGCTGGCGTATGCCACTGCCGATTCCGTCGGCTACATCATCGGGGCCTACGGCTACGGCGATGATCCGGCCGATCAGGGGAAGTTCACGCTGACGCTGCGCCGCAACAGCGCGGGGCGCTGGCTCATCGCCTCGGATATGGACAACGGCAGTCGGCCGACAGGGCGTCCATCATCTCCGCCGGCTCCACCCGCCAATATCCGCTAACGCGCCGACCTGGAAGGGCGGTTTGGCCCCACTAGTGTTTTTCCTAGTGGCCCCACTGAAACTCCTACCCCATCTTCCCTCGTCCTTCCGATCTACACCGCCAGCGCCCCCTCATACGACCGCCAGGAGCCACCGTAATGTCCGACCGCCATCGGATTTCCCTTGCTGATGCCATCGCCATGGTCCAGCAAGCTCGCAAGACTGCCCCCACCATGGTCAACGGCTGGAATATTGACGCCGCAATCATCCGGGAGATCCTCTCCCAGCCGGGGGCAGCAGGGCGCCGGGCCTACATGGCGTCGACGGCCGAGGGCGTGGCAACGCTCGTCTATCTCGCGGTCGACAAGGACGGCAAGGACATGACCGATGGCGTGATCGCGGAATACGCCTTTCCGTGTCCTCCAGATTGTGACGCTTCTAGCCCATTTAGCGCGGCGTGACCGCCCGCGCTCTGATGCACAACGTGTCCCTGGCGGCTGTTGGAGTTTCTATCCTGGCATTGCTGCTCGGGCTGATTGGCTACAAGACTCGGCCTGCGGGGCTTCGGGTGCTTTGGGGATGGCTGGTGTTCGGCTTGGCAGTGAATATTGTCATGTGGGCAATGGGGCGTCAGGGTGTAAAGACTGCCATGGTCGTGCAACTGACCTTCCCCTTCTTTGCCGCCCTCGGGCTGTGGGCGATCGGGACACTCAGCGGGTCGGCATCGGTGCGCCGCTGGTGTTCCGGGGCTACCGTAGGGTACGTGCTCTTCTGGGGGTGGCGATTCCTGCATGATGAGGCCGCCAGCGATTTCAGCCTCTACACTGGTCCGGTGCTCTGGATCATCTTGACGGTGTCGGCCGCCGCATTGATCCGCGCCCGCTTGGCGGAAACGCCGTCGTAGGCTTACCCGTCAAGGATACAGTCCCAAGCTAGACTCTCAGGCCGCTTCCGATCTCGGCAAAAAGGTCCGCGGCGGCACTCGGCCGAGACTGCGATGGGGCCGCGCGGTGTTGTAGAGCTCCAGCCAGTCCTCGGTCACCTGCCGCACCTCCGCCAGCGACGTGAAGACCCAGGCATCGAGGACTTCGTGGCGGTACGTCTTGTTGAAGCGTTCGATGAAAGCGTTCTGGTTCGGCTTGCCCGGCTGGATGTGATGGAGCACGACGCCATGCTGCTCACACCACCGCACGAGGGCCTGCGCGATAAACTCCGGCCCGTTGTCGCACCGCAGCATCTTCGGCGCGCCGTGCATCGCCACCAGCTGTTCCAGCACCTGCACCACGCGCACGCTCGGCAGTGACGTGCTGATCTCGATGGCCAGCGCCTCCCGATTGCCTTCGTCCAGCACATTCAGCGTGCGGTAGCAGCGTCCGTCGTAGAGCGTGTCGCCCATGAAGTCGAGCGCCCAGGTCCGGTTCAGCACCGCCGGGGCCTCCAGCGCCAAGCGCGGCCGCGTCAGCACCCGCTTCTTCCCCCGGCGCGGCAGATTCAGCCGGAGCGCGCAGTACACGCGATGTACGCGCTTCCAGTTCCAGCCGTGGCCTTGGGCGCGCAGCGTGTCGAAGCAGAGCCAGAAGCCCCATTTGCTCTGCGCGGTGACGAGCGCCGTGAGCGCGTCGATGATCGGCGTGTCGGCGGCCGAGCGATCCTGGGCTGGGCGATACCACGCCGTCCGCGAGCATCCAGCGATCCGACAGGCCCGCACGACCGACAGGGTGTGCTCCTGCACCAGCATCGCCGCGACGACCCGTCGCGCGGACGGCCCTACAGTTTTCGGTTGAGCACATCCTTGATCGCGGCGTTCTCGAGGGCCAGCTCCGCGTACATCCGCTTCAGCCGGGCGTTCTCCTGCTCGAGCTCCTTCAGACGGCGCAGCTCCGGCACCGAGGTCCCGCCGTACTTCGACTTCCAGGCGAAATAGGTCGGGCGGCTGATACCATGCTTCCGCAGCAGCTCGGCCACCGGCATCCCGGCCTCGGCTTCCTGCAACACGGCAACGATCTGGGCCTCGGAGAACTTCGACTTCCTCATATCCCCTCCTTCGGGCGAGAAAGTCTAACTTACTGTGTATCCGCTGAGGGTAAGCCTACGCGCGGAGTCTAACAACTATTGGATGACCTATTGTTACGTGTCCCAGCGCGCACCAAGTCTGGCTCTGGTTGTGAAGCGGTGGGAGACCCTATACCTGTTCTCACGCAATCTGGCCACCGCCTTCTTCCTGTCATTCCAGTTCGTCGTCCTTTGGATGTTTGCTCATGCCTCGGTGCCCCGGACAGGTCCGAGCACCGCCACGTGGCTGTGGGTCGCCGCCGGTCTGTATGGGCTATCCGTGCTCTTTCTGATCCACTTCTACTACCTCTACGTCTCATACTTCAGCAAGTTGCTCTTCCGCTCGTTTGTCTTTCTTGCGGAAGAACAACACCCGTTGGGACGGCCGCACGCAATGCGGTCGCGAGCAGGGCGTGGCGCTCCATAGGCGATAGAGGAATGCCGGCGCCCTGGTGGCACTCGCCCGCCAGGAACCAAGGTGGTGGCACAGGCGGTGCGCGAGTCAGCGCGTTTGATCGGACTGAAAGTGTACGGCCCATTGGCATCGTAATGTGGAGTGGGGGGGAGAAGTCGTGGACACTCACGGACTCAACAGCGTCGGGGCCTTAGTGGGCGGTGCCCCCGCCTAGCGGTGAGGTGCTGGGTAGTAATGACGAGCGGGGTCGTGGCTGTCCCCACGTGGAAGTTGCTGATTGTGAGAAGCCTGTTGCTCGGTACTTCATGACACTCGAAGAGGGCCTCCGGCCAGGCAAATCGGAAGTGACGTTGCAGATGGGCATTGTCGCGGGGCGGGTGCGCAGTGACGGGGCGCACATTCCTTCCAAGGAGAGTCGCATGCGCTTGAAGTCGCTTCGCATTCAGAATTTTCGTTCGTGCCGAGATGTCCAGGTCGATTTCGACAGCTACACTTGCCTCGTCGGTGCAAACGGAGCAGGCAAGTCGACGGTTCTCGCTGCCCTGAACGTTCTGTTCCGCCATGCCGCCGGCACCCCGACGCCTGTTGTTGCGTTAGCAGAAGAGGACTTCACGCTCCGTGACACGTCAAGACCGGTTGAGATTACCGCAACCTTTGCCGATTTGACCTCAGACGAGCGTGAGGATTTCAAGGCCTACTTTCGACAGGACCGACTGATAATCAAGGCCGTCGCCCACTGGGATGAAGGAAGTCGACGGGCGGATGTCAAACAGTTCGGCGCGCGACTTGTTATGCGCGAGTTTGCCCCGTGGTTCCGGAGCAAGGAAGCAGGGGAGAAGGTGTCCGACCTAAAGGTTATCTACGCGGACCTTCGCAAGGTGCACGTCGGGCTGGCTGCTGCGGCGACACGAGATGCGATGGAGGAGGCACTGCGGTCTTTTGAGGAGGCGAACGCTGCACTGTGCAGCTTGGTTGATAGCGAGGATCAATTCTACGGCTGGAGTAAAGGAGAGAATCGGCTGCGCAAGTACTTGCAGTGGGTCTTCGTTCCTGCTGTCAAGGAAGCGGTGTCAGAACAATCAGAGGCAAAGAACACTGCTCTAGGCGAGCTTCTGCAGCGGACGATCCGGGCGACAGTTGACTTTGATGGACCGCTTGAGACTCTCAAGGCAGCAACCGAGGTAGAGTATGCTAAGATCGTCACAGCGCAGCAGTCGGCGCTGCGTGACGTCTCCCTGGCCCTGGAAGCACGTCTGAAGCGGTGGGCTCATCCTGATGCTCGACTCAATATTGAGTGGCAGGCCGATCCCGAGAAGGCGGTAGCACTGACCGGCCCATCAGCAAGGGCCTCAATCGGCGAGGGTGGCTTCGTTGGTGAGGTGTCGAGACTCGGGCATGGTCTTCAGCGTTCATTCATCGTGGCACTCTTACAGGAGCTGTCTACCGGTGAACCGAAAGCCGCACCTGCCCTCCTGCTTGGATTCGAGGAGCCGGAGCTGTACCAACATCCACCGCAGGCTCGTCATCTCGCCTCGACGCTGCAAGAACTGGCGGAAGGAAACGCTCAAGTCATCGTCGCGACGCACAGTCCCTTTTTCGCATCGGGTCGGCATTTCGAGAGTGTCCGCGTATTGCGTAAGTCGGCAATCCTCGTCGATGAGACCACGTGCACGCAGGTGTCAATGCGGAAGGTGGCGGACTCGCTGGCCGACGCTCTTGGGACCAGGCCAGAGGAGCCATCGGCACTCTTGGCCGCTATTGAGCAAATTCTTCAGCCGTCGCAGCGGGAGCTTCTATTCTGCGGACTACCTGTGCTGGTGGAAGGAGAGGAGGACGTGGCTCTAATTGCGGCGCAGCTACGCCTCAGTGACCGATGGGACGAGTTTCGCCGTCTAGGGGGGCACTTCGTACTGGCGCTGGGCAAGACCAACCTGAGCCGCCCATTGGCCATCTGCAACGAACTAGAGATCCCCGCCTACGTTGTGTTCGATGGAGATGGCCCCCATGCGGATGATGACGAGAAGTCCCGCGAGAACAAGCGCCGGAACGAGCGTGACAACAAATGCTTGATGCGCCTTGCTGAACTGCCCGAGGCTGACCCACTTTCTGAGCAAGTCGTTAGAAGCTTCCGGCTGACGATGTGGCCGACAACGCTATCCAGGACAGTGCAGGAAGACATGGGCCTAGAACTGTGGAGGAAGTCCTCGGAGCGTGTGCGAGATGCACTTGGTCTGCACGGCGTGTCGGGAAAGAACGGGCTACTGTTGGCTGCCGTTTACGAGGACGCCTGGAACAACGGTGCTCGCTCGCCAGCCCTCGCCCAGGTGTGCGAGGACATCCTAGCGCGTGGAAGCAGCAAACTTGCAGCGCCAGTGTCCCCAAGCTGACGACATCGGGGTCGTGGGCCGTGCGGCTGTGGAGGTGCCGAGGTCATCAGCGCGCTAGCGACCCGTTTGTCAGGGTGTTGATACTTCACGCATGAAACCGAGGCCATCAATGGCAGTTCTGCCCTACGTGACAGCACCAGGCAACGTCGAAAGGGCTCTCAAAGGAATAAGGGCGGCCGCGACGCCCGATTCCGTCAGCCAGGACTTCGTTAAAACGATCCTAGGCATCAAGGGTGGATCTGGAAACCAGATGACTGCGTATCTCAAAAAGATCGGGTTGGCGACAGCCGACGGAACCCCGACTGATGTGTACAAGAAATTGCGTAACAGCGCTACCGAGGGCTGGGCGGCAGCCCAGGCGCTCAAGATTGGTTATGGGCCGCTGTTCACTCGAAATGAATACATGTACAAACTCAGCGATGAGGAGCTGAAGGGCCTAATTATCGAGGAGACGGGTGCAGGGGAAGATTCGAGCTCAGTCCCCCTAGCGCTCGCGTGCATCAAACACCTCAAGAAACTAGCCAAGTGGGATGCCACAGCAGCCGAGAGCGGGGTGAGTCAGGCGGAAACAGTCGAACGTCCCACTGCTGTACGGGGGGCCCAAGTGTCACTCGCTGGGTTCGGTCTGAACTTGGGCTACAACATCAATCTCAATCTTCCCGCTACATCTGATCCCGCTGTCTTCAATGCAATTTTTCGAGCACTCAAGGAGCACCTCTTGAGAAGTACAGATGCATAGCTGCGATGACTACTTGAGGTCGTTTGGAATGTCTGGACTGCTGATCAGCGACGAGCTCAGGCAGATTGAGCATTCATTCGCGGTGAACCTTGGGCACTTGCCGCCAACCGACCCTGCGAGCAGCGTAGCATTCTATCCCCAATTCGAGCAAAGTGTGCGGCAGGAAGCGGCAGATATGTCGGATCACTATGAGGTCTTTTACTGCCTTGAGCAGGCGATCCGCAAGTTGATCACGGAGACCCTAGAGGAAGCGGAAGGAGTCGAGTGGTGGGCCGGTGCACGCGTCCCCACAGACATCAAGGAAAGCGTTGTTGGCTTGGTGAAGAAGGAGAAGGACAACGGTATCACGCAGCGTTCTGAGCGTATGATTGACTATACCACGTTCGGGCAGTTATCTGTCGTTATCACCTCCAACTGGACACTTTTTGAGCCGATTCTGAAGAGTAAACGTGGAGTGGAGCGAGTCATGGCGAGTCTGAATCTTCTGAGAGGGCCGATTGCTCACTGCTGTCCGATGCAGGAGGATGAGGTTGATAGGCTTCGCTTGGCCGTGAAAGATTGGTTTCGAATGATTGGGTGAAAGCGCCAAAGTGCGACGATGGCCGACGTCGGGCGTCGGGGACACAAGGTGTGGGTTCAAGTGCAGCGGCATGGAGTCGCAACATGCAAGGAGCACCTGCGCGTCCGGTTCGAGGCGCACCCCCTACCCCCCAAACCTCCCCGCCACCTCCCTGACCTCCCCCAGCATCGACAGCGTCTCCAGGTGCCGCCCGACCAGCCTCCGGTCCGCCCCGGCGAACGCTGCCGCAGCCTCCGCCTCGGTCAGCGGGGCCCGCCCCACCAGCGCCTGCAGCGCCGCCAACTGCTCCACCGCCGTGCCGGGCCAGGGCACCAATTCCGCCGGAGCAACCTCCTCAGCCACCTCGGATGTAGGCAGATCCAGCTCCGCCACATGGTCCGGTGCGAACCGCGGGATCTGATACTCCGGCCTGAGCCAGCGGATCACCCCGCGCTGCTCCTCGGCCACGCGCTCGTCGTGCAGCGCCACCAGCCGCTCGAGGATTTCCTCCTTCTCCATCGGCCAGGGCCAGCCATACGCCTCGGCCACCAGCGCGTCCAGCTCGTCGTGCATGTCCCGCAGGATGCCGCAGGCAGCGACCTCGTGAATGGCGCGCTCTTTCGTCGTCAGCGCCTCGCCCGAACGGAGCTTCTCGACCACGTTGTACATCCCCGTCATCGTCACCCGCTCGTCGCGCGCAATCGCGTCCTTAAGGTGCTGGGCGAGTTTGTCGGCGAGGGCACGGATGCGCTCCCAGTGCACTAACGTGGGGTCGGGGAAGGGGAGGGGAACGAACCTCAGCGTCTCGAGATACTGAGGCCGGCCTCGAGGCCACCAGCGGATACCGACAGGTGTTCTCCCCTCACACCTCCCTCCTCACCACCCACCTCCGCCAGCGCGGTGGGAGACAGCCCATCCGTCGTTGGCCTTCATGACACGGGGTCTCACCGCATGGTCAGCGTGTCCAGAGTACCCCCGCGGAGCACCACCGTGATCATTCGGTGCAGCATCGCGCTGTCCGGTGCGCCGGGGAGGCGCCACCCATTCAGGAGGATTGTTGGAGTGCCGGATCCCCCGATCGCGCGCGCAGCCGCCGAATCGGCATCGATGGCGGCAACGTTGCCCGGCAAGTTGACGCACGCCGCGAACTTGGGCGAGTCAGGCACTCCGGCCCGTGCCGCCAGGTCTTCGAACCTGAGCAACCCGAGCGAGTCTTGCCCTTGAAACGCCGCATAGTGAAATGGCTCAAATTGGCCTTGCGCCGCGGCGCACTCTGCTGCTCTGGCAGCCGGGTAGGAGAACCGGTGGTAGGCCAGGGGCCAATGCCGATACACAACAGCCACCTCATTCGGGAAGCTCGGCAGCACCGTTCGCAAGGCGTTCAGCGTGAAAACCCTGCAGACGGGACATTCGAAATCGGAGAACTCCACGATAGTCACTTTGGGCGCACTCGCACCGAACCGGTGCCCGACCTCGGCGTACTGCTTCCATTCCGGAACGAAGACCGGCTTCGCGGAGGCGGGGGTCGGGGCGCGCGGAGGGAAATACAACCGCCACGTCACGGCCACCGCACACAGCACCGAAAGACCGGCGAGTGCATTTACGAAGATGGAGCCCCGCTTCTTGTCCTCAGCCATCGATGCTACCTCCAGTTGATGGAACTCTGCCTTGTGAGTTTTCCCGGGATGCCATGATCCACGACCCGATCATCACGCTCGTGCCCTGAAATTCTTTGAGGTACGCTCGGTGCCTCACGCGTCAGTGCCCGAATGCACTCGGTGAGTCGCAACGGTCAGGGCACTCGGTACCGGACCACGCTTTCACTCCCGTCTGCATCCGCCTCAACACCGATGATCCCGGTCTCATTCGCCGATATCCCCCTGAATGCACGAGGCAGTGACAGTGCACGGATCCCGGGCCTCCCGCGTGAGACGAGAAGCCAACGGCTCGTCGCGTCATCACCCCAAGGCTGAAGCCACAGGTCGCCGGTGATCCCGATGATGACGGTCCGAACACAGGGAAAGGCCTTGGGGACCTCCAGAATCTTTCGCATGGCATCTGCGATCTGGGGCGTTGGTGCGCGGCCGAGATACGCAGCGCGCGCGCTGTCGGCGACTCTCGCGGGAATAGGGATTGCAGGCATGGTGACCCGCCGCACGCTTCCCCGACCGGTTTCAGGCTCCAACGCGGTCAATTGCACTGCGCACTGCCCGGCCCCTTCGGCCATACCTCGGGCAAGGACCGGTGCATGCCCGTCCTCCTGGATGATCGGTCGCTCGTTCATGCAGAATGGTTGGGAAACCTGGAATTCCCCGCCGGCGGTCGTTGTTGTTGCCACGCACTGGTCAGGTGCGCTCCAGCCGATCATCCGCTTCACCTGACCATCGGCCCCCACTCGAAGAATTGGACGCCCTCCGCCGGGGACGGTCCCTGCCCACTGCGGAATCGACGCCCCCCGTCGGATCGAGACGCGCACAAACGATTCGCCGTCCTGGCTGCGGCCCAGGAGCTCCGGCAACACAAAGAGTGATGGGTCCGGAGTACCCGGCGGCGGGAGGAGAGGGAACGGGGCCTTCCGGACACCCAGAAACTTTCCGTTAGAGGTGAACGAGGAAATGCGCTGCAGCGTTGGATCGAGCACCCACAGTGTGTCGGCATTCCAGCCACGTGGCCCGAGGGTTCGAAATTCCCCGGGACCCTCCCCGCTCCGGCCGACCGTGGTCACCCGGCCACCGGCCGCGTCAATGAAGCGCATGGCCCTTTCCGCACCCGATGCGACCACAAGCGCGCCCTTCGGCCCGGCACTGATCCAGGTGACCGCATCCAGTACGGTGGACGAACCGTCGATCACGATTTCTCGTTTCGCCGCGATGGCCGTCGCGGTGCTGGCCGAGTACGACTGTTGGGCCCCGAGTGGCGATGCACTGAAGATGCCAACGAATACCAGTATGCGAGACCACTTCATATTAGGCGCTCTCAGAAAAGGTCGATCAAGACATGGCGTTCAACCAGCTCCACTCCGTCGGGCCGGGTCACCCGGAGTGCCATCCGGTACTTCCCTTTGCCAAGGCGGGAGAAATCCAGCGTCCGCGTAAGTTCCGCGAAGGGTGTATCCAGCGATTGCCCGAACTTCACCTGCAGCATCGGGGGTGCCTTCTCCGCCTCGGCATCACGCATTTCGAGCTCGATGCGGACCTCCCGCACCGTGCTGTCGCGCCACATCTGCAGGTACAGCTCGATCGGCACCTTGCGGTCGAAGCGGAGCGAGGAGGAAAGCCACACGGTTCGGCTGCCAAGCGTCCACGACGGACCACTGCCCTCGACGCCGAGCACGGGGTCGGAAATTCCAAAGGGAGCAGCAAGCGGTGCTGACTCTCCGCGCAAGGTCACGAAGTGGTCGTCCCAGCTCATAGCATGCACTCGCCAGACAAGTGGACCACCAGGGTCCGCGAGTGCCAACACGTGCTTCACGCCGCTGTCGCTCTTCACCCGCATCGTGCCACTGGACCATTGATTGGTGGCTGCATTCCAGATGCTCACTTCCGCGGTCATCGCCGGGAGAGTGTCACCGGCCGCCGCCTTCCCGGGTTCCGCGGTCAGGGGGACCAGGAGCAACGGAGCCTTCGAGTGTGGATCAACGACTCGGAAGAGCGTCGAGGATGCTGAGAGTGCGTCAAGCTCGAGGCGAGATTGCCCGAGGAAGTAGCATCTGATGGCGCCGACAATGAGGGGGCAGACGTTGAAGGCACCCCGTGAGGGGACCAAGGTCAGGAAGTGCCGGGCAACGCGATGGCCATAGTTACCGGTCAGGGAATCCAAGGCCTGGTTCCGCCGTCGAACCCATCCGAGAAGTGCCGAGTCCGGCACCGTGAACAGGTCGTGCACCTCGGCCGGCGACATCCGCTGCCATGACTGCATATGCTGCACCAATTCGAATTGGCCGACGTTCCTGCCGAACAGGTGCCACCCCAACTCTGCCCGTGTGGCCGAATCGTGGGCGGTCGTGACCGCCAATTCGAACAGGTTTTCCCCGAGCGGGACCTGCTTGGCACGAAACGCAATCCATGCCAGTCGGAGGAAGTGCCATGTCGAGTCATGGCCCGCCGCGAGGGCGCGGTACGCGCACGCTTCTGCGGTCGATCGATCGGCACGATGCAGACTGACCGCAACGCACCCCCGCAAGAAGTATGGGTTCGTGACGGAATCCCGGACGCCCACCGCGATCGGGGCCGCGAACTTGTCGGGGCGGATGATGGCATCGGGGCTGGATTGTTGAACCTGGCCATCCGCTGGCAGCGTTTCGAGCGCCAGGATACCCAGCAGTCGAGCGGTGGCGTTGTGGTCACCCGGCGTCGCCGCGGCCTGCTCCAGTGCGGCACTGGCCCCGCCCGCCCAGGACGTCCCCGTGGGCATGAGGAGCCCTCCCTGCGCCCGAGCACCGGCGGCGAACAGCAACCCGCGCACGCACGCCAGCGCATACCAGGCCTCAGCAGTCTTCAGGGCGGAGGCGGAGTCCGCACGGCGGCGCTCGAGGGTCACCAACTGCGCCTTCGTCGCCACGCCAGGCACGCCGCAGAGCTGGACAATCCGCTGCCGACCGATGGGCTCATCATCGATGCGGCGGAAATTGCCGTGGCGGTCGACCACCGGCAGCGACTGCGCGTGTGCGCTTCGCACGGCCCCGCAGCCAGAGAGGACCGCGAGGACGACCCCAAGGCACTGCACGCGGCCCCACGACGTCACGCTTGTACGGTGCAATATCGCTCGGCGACTGCACGGCGTCATGGGACTCTTTAGCATCGGGAGTACCTGCATGTCGGGGGGGGGGCCGGGAGGCGCCCAACGCAAGGCGAGCCGTAGAGCGTCCCTCCCGGCCGGTCAGGAGGCCAACCCTAACCTAGCTCCAGTAGCAAAGCGCACCGATGCCAATGCTGTTGCAATTCGCCAACGTGCTGCACGAGGAGAACTGGAGATTCGCTGTGCAGCCGGCTTGCGCATTGCCTGCAGCTGTGCAGAGAGCGGCCGGACCGAAGTCGACCCCACAGCTGCCGGTCTCCGGGCAAGCACTCGAGGGGCAGTTACCGCCCCCGGTCTCCGCGCGAAGCGCACCAGCCCGCGCACCGGCCACGGTAATGATCGTGCACAACGCAATGATCACCTTCGGGTTCACTCGCATGACCCCTCCAAACGATGAATGGGAATACCGTCGTCCGTGAGCCGGTAATGTGCGTCGGGACTGATAAATGGTCCACTGGGAAAATCCCTAGTCGGATCACTAGCACCGCACCGGTCTACAGAACTCTGAGGTTTCCTTTCTCTGAGGTCCAGGCCGGGCCAAATGATATCAGTGATCCTGCTGTGACGACCGCCTCCAACGCGACAGCACACTCGGACGTGGCGCCTTTCTGCAAGGTGCAGTGCCGACGAATCGCGTTGTGGTCATCCCGACACGCTTCGATGAGGCCCCTTGCCTTCGCGACCTAGGTAAACCGCTGCAATCTCACAGAATTATTCCGTATTCACCCGTTGAAGCGCTCGACGAAGTAGTCGTTTGCCGGACGGCCCCGCGTGATGTAGTCGCGCCGGACGCAGCACGCCGCGCGCGTCGACGTCCTGCTTCCTGACCTCTCCGAACCGCGGCGAGCCCGAGCCGTTTGAGGCGAAATTGAAGTTCCAGTCCGTGGCATGAGGCCGCTCCCTCCACTAAACCCCTCCCGCCCCCGCGCCATCTCAGGAAGACCACCCCCTTCTTCCCGGAGCCCCCATGCGCCGCGAATCGCTCGCCCTCGGCCTCACCGTCCTCAACCTCCTCCTCCTCGGCGGCATCCTCCTAGGCCGCGTCGATCCGGTCGCCGCGCGCCAGGGCTCGTCGGGCGTCCTCCGCGCCGGCGGCCTCGAGATCGTCGATGCCCAGCAACGCGTCCGCGCCTCTCTCACCGTGCAGCCCGCGGCCACCGTCGCCGGCGTCCGCTATCCCGAGACGGTACTGCTCCGCCTCATCGATCCCACGAGCGGCCCGGTCGTGAAGCTCACCGCCGCCGCCAACGGCACCGCCCTCGCCCTCTCCGATGACAAGGACGGCGGGCTGCAGCTCTTTGCCCGTGACACCGGGAGCTTCGTCCGGGTGACGGGGCCGAGCGGGAGGAGTCAGACGATCAGGCCGTAGGGTAGGCCGCGGCCGAATGGGCACGCGTGAATCGGCCACTAGGTGCGGTCCTCCGGTCCGCCGTCCAATGGGGATGCGCCCATAATCGGCATCATGCAGCCCCGGGTGGTCCACCGGGCGCGGCGACGCCGGAGCTCCGATGTGGCCACGAATCGTTCGCCTTGCCAAAACCTAAGCGTTGGGTTAACGTCCCCTATGCCGACGGTCCTCAAGACGGACGGCTTCATCCTCCGGGTCCACGGACCGCCGCGTGAGCATCCACCGCCGCATGTCCATGTCGAACGCGGTCATGATGAGCTCGTCGTCATTCGGCTCGGGACGGCGACGTCACCCCCGGCCGTCTGGGCGGTGTACCGAATGCGGAATGCCGATGTGCTTCGGGCGTTCCGCTTGGTCGAAACCCACCATGCGCTGATCGACGCGGCGTGGAGGAAGCTGCATGGCTAGAACTCAAGTGTCAGACGCCGACATCCTCGCGCAGATCCCTGCGGCGCGGCGGCGAGCGCGTGCCGGACAGCCCGTCGCGGCAGAGGCGCGCTTCGACCGCGCCGGGCGGTGCCTCCGGATCGGGCTCACGAACGGCACCGTGCTGTCGGTGCCCATTGATCTCGTACCACCGCTCCGGCACGCGACCGACCGGGAGTTGGCCGGCGTGACGGTCGGCGTCGCCGGGGTGAGCCTTCGCTGGGAGCGCCTCGACGAGGACCTGGGTCTCTCCGCGCTGGCGCATCTGGCCCTCGGTCGCGGCCTCCTGCTGCGCGCCTCCGGCGCAGCCGGCGGTGCCGCGCGAACCACCGCCAAGGCCCAAGCCTCCCGCGCCAATGGCGCACTCGGCGGGCGCCCACGCAAGGCCGACGTCCCTCGGTAGAACACCGCGCAGCCTGGGGCGGACTGGCGACTCGACTCGACCGGCTCCGTGGTATGGTTGAAGCACCTCTTCCCGGACACGTGCAGCCTATGCGTCCATCGATTTCGCCGTGCACCCGAATCGCAGCTCTGGTCATCCTCCTCGCCACGCTCTTCGTTCGACCTGCCTCAGCGCAACAGCGCTGGCGCCTGGTCGAGGACCTGCGGATCGGCGGTGCAGATACCGGCGCCGCTTCATTCAACGACATTCGGGCCCTGGCCGTGGACGGCAAGGGACAGATCTTCGTACTCGACTTGCAGGCGCTGGAAATTCGCGTCTTCGATCCGCGCGGACGATTCGTGCAGCGGATTGGCCGGAACGGCGAAGGGCCTGGAGAATTTCGGAGCCCGAACGGGATGCTCGTCGCGCCGGACGGCAAGATCTGGGTCAATGACATCGGCCAGGAACGGATGGTGGTGTTCGACACCCGCGGCAAACCCGCGACGCACCTGCGACCTTCGAGCTGGGGTTCGGTGGGATTTGGGAAGCCACCTTCGACCCGCATGGTCGGCTCCTCGAGACGCTTCGCTCGAGCAGAGGGAGCGTGGTCGGTCGCTTCGATCCGAAGACGGCGCGCGTCGATTCGCTGCGCATGCCTGACTGCCTCCTCATGGCCGACGCCCGCGATTGGATGTCGAGCTATCGCACGCCGACGGGCGGCGGTGGAACCTTCGTCGTCCCCCTTCGCGCCGAGCACCCTATTCCAACTCGATGGTGCGGGTGCGATCTGGTGTGGTTCCGGATCGGAGTATCACATCATGGCGATCGAACTCGGCACCGGCGCGATCCGATTCGATCAGACGCGCAAGGAAGCGCCGGCGCCGATCCCCGCGGCGGCACGCGACTCCGCGATCGCGTTCATCCGGAAGCTGGCCGAGCGCGCACCGCCAGGCACGATCGATGTCAGTCGGATTCCGCGCACCTATCCGACGGTGCGTGCGCTCGATCTGGACGACGAGGGGCGCGTCTGGGCTTGGGTGCGACGTCCAGGGAAGGCGGAGATCGACGTGTGGAGCAGGACGGGGACTCGCCTCGCCACGATGGCAGCGCCGCCCGTTCCCGACGTCGGTCGGTTCGTGGTCGTGCGCGGCGGGAAGCTCTACGCAGTGGAGCGGGATACGGATGGGGTGCCGTTCGTGGTGCGGTATGCGCTGGTGAAGCGGTAGCGAGTTGGGGGTGCTCAAGGGTTGTCATCGCGGGCGGAGCGAGAAACTTCCCCCCTACCGCCGCTCGCGCACATCCAGTCGCACGATGCTCTGTACGTCCATCTCGTCGGTCGCGAGCCCCCAGATGGCAGTGCCACGAACGGCGAGTGGGCGGAACGTCGGCGGGAAGCGCACCGGCCCGAGGTGCTGCCCCTTCTCGCTGAAGACTTCCCACACCGATGAGCTGCCCTGCATCGCCTCCATCGTCAGCGCGGCGCCGCCCGCGCGCATCTCCGGAATCGTCCGGAAGCGCTGCACCATGATCGTGCCGAACGGTCCCGGCCGCATCGCGCTGAAAGCCGGATAGAACTCGGCGAAGGAGATGTTGCCGAGGATCGTCTCGATCATCGAGGCCGGCGCGGGGCCACCCGAGGCGAACTGCTTCCCGAAATACTCTCGAACCGCGGTCCGCGCGGCGCTCTGGTCATCCGCCGTGACCGGCAGCTGCGGCGAGACGAGCGAGACGTCGCGGATGACGGCGCCGGCATCGCCATGCTCTCGATAGCCAAAGCGCACGGGATCGCCCGTCACGATGCGCCCCGTCGGCAGGACCATCCACGTCGGCTCGGCCCGGAACAGCGTGGTCTTCATTCTGGAAAGACCGCCACGCATGTCGATGACGCTGCCGCCGGGGAGCGCAACGACCGTGTCGTGCGGTGGCGTGAGCCGCACGATGTAGCTGATGGCAGCCGGCGTACTGTCGCCGTCCCGCGCCATCGGCTTCAGTTGGACGAGAACGACGCCATCGGGGGTGATGCTCCACTCGACCGGTGAGCCGGCAGGAAGATCGATCGGCTGATCGGCGAGGTGGGTGCCGCTGCTGTCGTAGGAGTGCAGCCGGTCATTGGCAGGGTCCACCACGAAGATCGTCCCGTTGCCGGCCGCGAGCAGGTAACACCATCCCTCCGCCGATCTCACCCGGCCCTTCCCCTGGCCCGGCGAAGGTGCGCAGCAGCGCGCCAGCCGGTGAGAACTTCAGGACCACGCGACGATCGGCGTCCATGCTGTAGATGTTGCCCGCGGGGTCGAGCACGAGGCCGGACAACCGGCCGAAGCGCAACTCGCCCGCGCCGCTGTCGCCGCTAATGCGGAGGCCCTCGACCAGCGTCCACGGCCCGGAATCACTGGCCTCCCGCGCCGGATTGCGGACGAGCGTAACGCCGGCACTGTCGGACGTGCCTGCGGCGTCACGAGACGCCTTGCCGCAGGCGGTCAGGCATGCCGCGAGCAGGAGGGTCGACCGAATCGGGATGTGAAGGGGCATGGGGGAGGATCGCGCTGAAATGGCGGGAGGGGAAGGGGTGGCGGGGGAGGCCCACTCAGGCCCCCCGCTTCGACGACCTTCGCTTCGCCGCCACTTTCTTCGAGGCGTCGCCCGCTGCCGCCGCGCGGGGGCGTTTCGCGTGTACCGGCTTTTCGACGGTGTGGACAGGCAGCCCGCGAAAGACAATGCGCGGGTTCGCTGCGCCGAGCTCGAGCAGTCGGAGTGCTGCGCCCTCGGGGCGTCGTCGATCGGACTCCCAGGCCTGCACGAGCTTGGTGCTCACATTCAGGAAGTGCGCGAAGACGGCCTGCGATGCGTTCACCCTCTCGCGCAGCATCCGGACCTCCTCGGGTCCCATCGCTTGCGGCGGTCTCGGAAGCGTCGTCGTCCGGAGCTCCCGCTTCCCCTGCGCATGTTCGAGTGCCTGGTGGGTCGACTCCAGCAACGCAGCAAAGTGATCGGCCTTCATCGTCCTCGTCCTCATGAAATGATCGAGCCACGGACCGGCTGCTGCGGGACTGGGCGCTACCGGCGTCGGAACTCCCATTCAGTGCGAATTGCCTCCACGACACGTCTCAGCTGCTTCTTCTGGACAGCGCTCAATGTGATGAGCTCATCCTTGCCATAAACGAAGAGGAGGTAAATGAGCGCACTGTGGGGCAGGTACAGATAGTGAACCCTCGCACCGCCGCGCTTCCCCTTTCCTCGTCCCGCATCCGGGATGCGCACTTTTCGCAGGCCACCCGTGCCGGGGTCCAGATCGCCCTGCGTCGGGTTGGCCATGAGCGCCGCCTGGAGTCCGCGCAGCCCGGCCTCGAGCCCCAGTTCCTGGACGCGTTTCGTGAACAGCACCGTTTCGACGAAGGTCAGGCGCATGGCGGACACGATTCGGATGGGTGCCCGACAACTATACTACACTGTAGTGTACTACGGTGTGGGGGTCAAGCGGGCCGGGGCGGCGGTTTGGGCCTGGCACAACGGGGGAAGATCTGCGGCGAGCGTCGACTGCGTGGGAGCGGGATTCCGCGGGACGGTGCCAGATACTTCGGGTGCGGCGTGAGGGATCAGCGGCCGTCCCACGTCGTCCCGTACACCCGCACCTCCACCCCCCTCGCCCCAGCCGCCACACCGAGCAGGTAGTCGCGCCCGATGTCGAGGACGGTGACGCCTGCCGGCACCGTGGTCGTGCCGAGGTGGCGGCCGTCCGGAGAGAATAGGTCCCAGGTGGCGTCCTCGTCGTCAGTGGCCCACTGCCGGGCCCAGAGACGCCCCGCCGCGTCACGCTGCAGTGCCGTCCAGCCCCCCTTTCGTGCGGGCCAGGGGAGCCAGTCGAGTCCGGCCGCGTATTCCGCGCGCAGATCCGCCGGGATCGTGGCCAGTCGCGCCGCCTTGAAGCGCGCAATCTCCGCGGGAGTCACCACCTGAAGTGGCCGCGCCAGCTGGATCACCCGCCGCAGCGCGCCATCCTGGCCGTGCTCCTCGATGCGGTACGCGGCGCCATCACTGTACAGATAGCCGTCGTCGACCGCGACGAGTTGGCCACTCCGACCGAATGGCAGCGGTGCGTTCATCCCACTCCGCGCACCACGGTAGAGCACGCGCTCCATGCGAAGCACCGTATCGACCGCGGTGATCGACCCGCTTCGACCAACAACGACCACCGGCGCCGAATCTGCCTCGACATGACTCACTCGGCCGTCACGATACGGGTCACGTACCTCGCCGAGCAGCGAACCATCCCGGAACATCCCATGCAGCAGCAACGCCGGACGACCGCTGCTCCCATTCGGGCGGGTGATGTCGCGCAATGCGCGCACACCGCTGCTGCCACGCTGCCGCCCCGTCCGGTCGAGGATCCGTGCCTGCCTCGCTGCGCCATCCCAGACCAACAAGGAATCGGCGCCGGCGCGGAGCATCCCGTAGATGGATGTCCAGTCGCCGACCGCACTCCGCGCGTTCCCCGCGCCGACGCGCCACAGTTTGCGCGCCGCTGCATCCGCGATCCAGATCGTGCCGTCCGACATCCGCAGGGCACCGACCACGTCTACGTCGGCCCCGACCGTGATGACGCGTGACGCCTGGCGCGACACCACCACAGGTGTCGTCGCGACCGGAACAGTGCGGACCATTGTCACGCCGGCACTGTCGCGCACCGGCGACTGCGCCCACATCAGTGAAGGCACCAGCATGATGCAGAGACAGTGCGCGAGGAACATCAATGCGGGCGACTCGTGCTCAGTGCTACCGCCCGCGGGAGGCGGTATCGAATGATGCTGTCACTCTCCGCCGATCCGGTGTAGAGCAGCGTGTCGCCGCTGACCGCCACGACCGAGGCGGGATGATCGAGCTGCAGCACGCCGAGCAGCGTGCCGTCCCAGGCGAAGCGATGCACTTGACGCGCGGCGATGGTGTGACCGTCATCAGTGTGGCCGGCGAAGAGTGCGTAGACGGCGGTCGACGTGGCGGTGCAGCCGGCGTAGTAGCGCCACGGGGTGCGCAGCGTCCACTTGCCTTCCTTGCCGCGGCCGAAGTCGCCGTTCGACGGGAAGGGGACCGCCGCGAGTTGGTGACTCCCTGCGGTGTCGTGCAGTTCGACGCGCCCGGCCGCCACGTAGGAGATTGCGAAGCGCCCGCCGGCTGGGTCGGCGCAGACGGTGATCCCGGTGGCGGCGTTGCGACGCGCTTCGATGCCGACGCTGTCGGGGCCAAGCAGCGGGACGGTGTGCATCGCGTGGAGGACGCCGACCGTGTCGACGAGCATCACGCGGTTGGTGTCGAAGTCGCCGACCTGCGCGATCCTCGTGGGGCCGACCCATCCACCCCAGAACGCGATCTGCGGGTACTCGAGCCGCAGCGTCGTCACCCTCGGGATGCTGTCGTGTGTGACGCGTGTCATGCGAAACTGTCGCTCGTCGTAGCCCCAGACGCCGCCACTGTCGCCTGGGCGGAGCGAGAGTTGGGGGAAGCCGCCGAAGTCGCCCGGCCCCTCGCCTTTCCGTCCGAAGGTGGCCACTTCGACCTGTCGCGTAGTATGCACCAGATGGAGGAATGGCTCTCCCCGCGCGGTCGCTGACCCAGAGCCACTCTCCCTCGGCGAGCATGTCGCGCGGGGTGCCGAGCGTCGGGAGCCCGATGAACGGCTCGCCGGTCAGCATGACCGGATTGAGCGCAGCGGTCGAGAATCCCTGGAGTCCCTCGGGCGTGGTCTCGGTGGCGGGCCCGTCGCCGGCCGAGGTGCACGCGGCGGCGAGCAGGAGGATCACGATCCAGCGGCGCATGGCGGCTCGGGTGCAGGGGGAGACGGAGAATCGCTCCGGATGCGGAAGGGGGGAAGGGGTGGCGGGGCCCCTCCCCCACTTGGCGCCTCACGCTCCACCGTCTCGATATAGCTTCAACGGGTCCCTCACCGCCGAGCTCCGCATGCGATCCGCCGTGACCCCGCTGTTCGTCGTGTTGCTCTTGGGTGGTGCGTCGCCGATGGCCGCTCAGAAGCTGCTCCGGCCTGGTGACCCCCCGCTGGTGTGGCGCACTCCGGCCGAGTGCGCCGGCGTGACCGCGCCGCCCAACGCCACCAAAGACACCCCAGGCTATACGCCCGCCAGACCCTTTGCGGTGATCCCGTCACTCGACTCCCCTCGCGCCCTTCGCGGCAAGGTGGTCGAGGTCCGCATGTTGATCGGAAGCCTCGGCACACTCGACAGCGTCGAGGTTGGCGGCCTCACCGACGAGAAATTCAAGGCGCGGTATATCAAGAGCCTCAGGGATGTTGCGCCGAAGAGCAACCTCCGCCCCGCGTACTATCAAGGGTGCGCCGTGGCGACGTGGTGGTCGTACAGCATGAGGATGGGAGAGGGCTGAGGGGCGAGCTTCATGCGCCGGCGCGTGGGGGGCCATCCCGACGCTGCAGATCAAGGAGATTCTCGGATGAAGCTTGCCGCCGTCGCTGCGGTGTCGGTCATGCTCTGCACGCCCGCTTCGACGCAGCCAATTCTGCCTGTCAACGAGCCAGCTGCGCGGATTGCAGTTGTCCTCGCTGATGGGCGACTCCAGTTGTACTCCGGCATGGCCGACAGCCTCACGCGGGAGTGGACGATTGCGCCATTCATGCTGAGCGGGCCTGAGCCGCAACTGGAACAGTCGCCCGATGGTCGCACCCTCGTCCTGCTGGCCAAGCCTCGGTTCATGGAGCCAGGACAGAGCCGCCTGGTCAGTGTCGATCTTCGAACGATGCGCCTGACGTCGCGGGTGCTCACCGGGGCATTCGCCAACTCAGGGGCATTTGCGTTGCACCCACAAACCGGCGCGCTGTTTCTCGTCGGCTATGACGCCGTCGGAGTGTGGGTTGCCGAATTCGACGCGAAACAGCTGGCCCCCAAGCGGCGGTGGATCGCACTTCCGGTCAACACTGGCGTCGATTCGTCATCTCGCATCATGGCCTCCCTGGGACCCCGCTGGCGAGCCTACGGCGCGACGATTGACCCTGCGACACAGACCATGATCGTGAGCTTTCACGGGGGTGTTGACGGGGCGGAGCTCATTCGCCTGGATGGCAATCCGACGGTGCGGTGTCCGGCGGCCACACCCACCAGCTCCTGCATCGGGCAGCATGGTGACGTCGTATCGCGGCCGAGCGGCTTGTTCACGGCTACTGGCAGCCAGATCGTGCGGTTCTTCGGTCGCGATTCGACCAGGCGCGAGATCGACACCGGCTTGCCGGGCAATCACCTCATGCAATTCATGGTCGATCGCGATGACGCGGCTGTCCTTGCGGTCGGCTCCTGCTTCTTCGGCCGCGGATTCAGCATGACGGCCGTATCCAGTTCGGCGACCGATCCACCGCTGCTCCGGCTGCCTCAGGTGTGCGGCGAGTCGATCAGCGCTGACTTGGACGAGCGGTGGATCGTGGTCACACGGCTGAGGGGGTCGATGACCTTGAGCCGCGGTCCGGGCAGTCTTCGCTTCGTCTCGCTCCCAAGTGGCGAGACAATTCGTGAGCGCGAGGTGCCGGGGCCGCCGATCGATGTGCTGGTGCTGAGGCCCTACGGCAGATAGTGCAGGTGCGCAGTGACCGGTAACCTGGCGCGGGGTGCGGGGTGCGGGGTGCGGGGTGCGGGGTGCGGGGGGGCGGCGAGGTACGAGGGGGCCGTCAGAGGAGGATCGCCGCGCGCGCAGCGCGCGTCGCGAGCCGACGGTTGACGGCTTCCCCTCGACCGAGCTCAGCCCCCCTGAGCCCCGCACCCCATTCCCGCACGCCGGCTGCGCCGGCGCCCCGCCATCGCCCTCCTCGATATACCTTCAACGGGTCTCCCACCGCCGAGCCCCGCATGCGATCTCCTGTCGTCCCGCTGCTCGTCGTATTGCTCCTCGGGGGTGCGTCGCCTCTCGTGGCCCAGGCGATGATCCAGGTCTCGCCCAATCCCAAACCGACCCGTACTCCGACCGAGTGTGTCGGCGTGACTGTGCCACCAGACGCGTCGAGCAGCACGCCCGACTTTCACCCTGCCGGGTTGCTGATCGTCCTCCCACCGAGAGACCCATCGCACGCGCTGCTCGGCAAGACCGTCGACGTGCGCCTGCTGATCGGCACCCGAGGCAAACTCGACAGCGTGCAGGTGAGCGGAATCGCGGACGAACAGTTCCGCAAGCGGTACGTCCGGCAGATCTGGGATGATGTCCTGGGGCGGAAGCTCTTCCCCGCCATCTATCAGGGCTGCGCGGTGGGGACGTGGGTGTCGTATACCGTTCGCGTGGAGAAGGACTGACGTGGGGCCGATCGCCAGCCGACTGCCCCTCCTCGCCGCTGCCCTGCTCCTCGTCGGCTGTTCCGACCGCGCTGCTGCCCCGCGCGCTGCCGCCGCTACTCCCGTCATCGTCACGGGCAATGGCGACACCATCCCGATGCGCGAGACGCTCCGCGTCGGCGTCCTCGAGGGCGATCCCAACTACCAGTTCAATCGGATCAGCTGGATGCTGGCGCGGCAGGACGGCGGCGTGCTGCTCCATGACATGGTGTCCAACACCAAGGGCGGGCTGATCCGGCAGTACGACGCGCAGGGGCGCTTCGTCCGCGTGATCGGCGGGCTGGGTGACGGCCCCGGCGAGTACGACGATTTTCCCTGGGGGACTGTGCTCGCCGATGGATCGCTGTTGATTGTGAGTCAGGGTCAGGCGCGCATCACCCGCTTCGACAGCGCCGGCACGCTCACCGGCACCTGGCCCGGGCCGACCAGCATCGTCGACGTCGCACCCGCCACGGACAGCGGATGGTTCGTGGCGAGAGTCTCGGCGCACTATCCGCAGGAAGAGAAGTCGCGAGCGATCACCTATTTCCGCTACGACCGACTGGGGCAGCTCGTCGACACGCTCCCCGCACCCGCTGCCTATCGCGATGGGCCATCCGCCGGGGCCTTCGGTCCGACGGCGATGACCATCGTCCTCCCCGACGGCCGCTTCGTGAGCAGTCGCACCGACTCGATCGCCTTCCAGGTGGACGGCCCCACAGGCTCGGCGGCCTACGCCCGCCCCTCGGACCGCGCGCGGTTCAACGAGGAGGAGAAGCAGGCGATCGTGGCCGAACTCGCGACCCTCAACCGGATGTCGGGGATGAAGCCGCAGCCGATGGAGCTGCCGGACGTGAAGCAGGCGTTCTGGTACATGGTCTCCGATCAGGATGGGCGGATTCTCTTTCTCCGCCGGACCGTTGGCATCCGGATCGCCGATACCACCAATCTCCGCCCGGAAGATTCGCGGTGGCGCGGCACGCTCGAGATCGACGTCTTCGACTCCGCGGCCACGTATCGTGGACGACTCGTCACGCCAACGGATATCGTCAACCGCGTCTATGCCTTCGGCAAGGGACATCTCTGGCTGATGCATGAGGGAGAGAGCGGCGAGCAGTATCTGGTGCGATGGGAGCCGGCGCGCGTGGTGTGGTAGCACGCCGCTGGCGGTGACCAGTGACCAGTGACCAGTGACCGGTGACCTGGGGCGCGGCCCATGGCCGCGCGGGGTGAGGGGTGACGGGGGAAGGGGGGCGGTCGCCCAAGGATTGTCATCCTGAGCGGAGCAGCCCGGAGGGCTGCGAAGTCGAAGGACCTCTCGACCGTCCCAGAGGTCCTTCGACTTCGCGCCGGCTGTGCCGTCGCTTCCCTTCGCTGCGCTCAGGGCAGGCTGCTCAGGATGACAATCCAGGAGTTACAATCCCACCTCGATCATCGATCATCGACCATCGATCATCCATCATCCATCATCTTCCCCGACCCCCATGCCCACCGACCCCACCGCCCGCTTCTCCAATCGCGTCGACGACTACGTCCGCTATCGCCCGAGCTATCCGGCTGGCGTCCTGGAGATCCTGCGGACGGAAGTCGGACTGACACCCGGAAGCATCATCGCCGACGACGGCTCTGGTACCGGGATCTCGGCGGAGCTCTTCCTCCGGAACGGCAACACCGTCTACGCCGTCGAGCCGAATGACGCCATGCGCCTTGCCGCCGAGCGGCTGCTGCACGGCTATCCGAATTTCCACAGCGTGAACGGACGCGCCGAGTCGACCACGCTCCCCGATGCCTCGATCGATTTGAGCCTTGCGGCGCAGGCGTTTCACTGGTTCGATGTCCCGAAGGCGCGCGCCGAGTGGCAGCGTATCCTCCGCCCCGACGGCTGGGCGGTGCTGGTCTGGAACACCAGACGCACCGACACCTCGCCCTTCCTCCGCGCCTTCGAGGCGCTGCTCCAGCGCTTCGGCACCGACTACCGGGACGTCGTCCACACCAACATCTCGGCGGACTCGCTGCAGGCGTTCTACGGTGGCGCGCACTACGTCAAGAAGACGCTCGACCACCACCAGGAGCTCGACCAGGACGGCATCCGCGGCAGGCTCCTCTCTTCATCGTATGCCCCCGCCGCCGGACACCCCAACCACGAGCCGATGCTCGCCGAGCTCGAGCGCATCGTCGCCGAGCACGGGCGCGAGGGGTGGGTGCGGGTGGAGTATGAGACGGAGGTGTATGTCGGGCGGGTGAACGGTGAACGACGTGGAGTGACCAGTAACCAGTAACCAGTAACCAGTGACCAGGGGGCGCGGCCGTCGGCCGCGCGGGGTGAGGGATGAGGGGGGGGCGGTCGCCCAAGGATTGTCATCCTGAGCGGAGCAGCCCGGAGGGCTGCGAAGTCGAAGGACCTCTCGACCGTCCTAGAGGTCCTTCGACTTCGCGCCGGCTGCGCCGACGCTTCCCTTCGCTGCGCTCAGGGCAGGCTGCTCAGGATGACACTCGGCGGGGGAATCGAGATGATCCCGTCCGGGCATTAAGTTCCGGCATGGCTCCCTTCAATCGTCTCCTTCGACTCCTGCCGTTGCTCCTGCTCGCGACGGCGCTGCCCGCGGCGGCCCAGTCCGGTGGCGTCACCGTCTCCGGCCGCGTCGTCGACGCCGCGACCGGCAAAGGCATCCCGTACCTGACCGTCCGGCTGCGCCGAGCGCGCGACAGCAGCTTCGTGGCCGGCCGACTCACCGACACCGCAGGCGGCTTCACTTTCGGCGGGACGCCCAAGGGCAACTATCTCTTTGACGCCCGCCTGATCGGCTACGCACCGCTCAGCCAGTCGGTGTTCGTCGGCGAACTGAGCGCCTTCCTCGACCTCGGCGTGCTGCGCATGACGGCGGTCGCAGCCGTCCTCGGCGACGTCACCACCACCGCCACCGCCGACGAAGTCGCAGGGGCGATGGACCGCAAGAGCTACCCGGGTCGCCGACAACATTGCGCAGGCCGGGGGCTCGGTCGTCCAGGCGATGGCGGCGCTCCCAGGGGTCACCCTGGGGCAGGACGGAAGGCTGCTGCTACGCGGCAGCGACAAGGTCGCGGTGCTGATCGACGGCAAGCAGTCGGCGCTCACCGGCATCGCCGCGCAGAGCGGCCTCGAGAACCTCCCCGCGTCGGCCATCGAGCGGATCGAGATCATCACCAATCCCGGTGCGAAGTACGACGCCAATGCCAGCGCCGGCGTCATCAATTTGATCTTCAAGCAGGAGAAGCGGGACGGCTGGAACGGCCGCCTCGGGATGATCGCCGGCGCCGGCGCCCTCTGGTCCAGGCGCGACAACCTCCCTGGCATCCGTCCGCAGGAGCTGTACACGCCGAAGCTGAATCCGTCGTTTGCCGTCAACCATCGCTCCGGCGGGACCAACACCTTCCTGCGAGGTGACTGGCTCCACTCGCCCACCCTGAACCGGAATGACTTCGCCACCCGCACCTACGACGACGGCACCGTCATCATCCAGCAGCTCTTGCGGAACAGGACCACCGATTACCAGACGCTCAGCGCCGGGGTCGATCATGCCCTCACCGCGCAGAGCACGCTGAGTGTGTCGGCGCTGGGCAACCGGGAGAAGATCATCGACGACGGCGACAACCCCTACTACACGGGCGACGTCACCAATCGTTATCGGCTGTGGCAGTTTCTCGAGGACGAGGTCAAGTACACCGCCTTCGGCTCGGCGGTCTACACGCGGCGCTTCCGGCAACCGGGCCACGCGGTCACGGTGACCGGCAACTACTCGTTCCATCGCGAGGACGAGAAGTACTTCTTCACCAATACGCTCCCCGACTTCGTTGGCGAGGACTCCTTCAAGCTGCTCTCCGACGAGCACATCGGCGACCTCAACGTCGACTACGTCCGGCCGCTGCGGCAGGGGCGCGTAGAGCTGGGCTTCAAGGGCCGCTACCGTTCCATTCCGGTCGACATGCGCTTTTTCCCGGGCGAGCGGTCGCCGATTGACAGCGGCGCGGGCGGATGGGCCACGTACAAGGAGCGGATCCCCGCCGTGTACGGCACGTATGTCTTCGAAGGGCCGAAGCTCGAGGTCGAGGGCGGGCTGCGCCTCGAACGCGTGCTGGTCGACTACGACGTGAACCCCGACCACAACACCTATCAGAGCGACGGCTACAGCTACACTCGGCCGTTTCCCACGGTGCGCCTCGCGTGGAAGCTCGACGACAATCACAAGCTCTCGTTGTTCCTCAATCGGCGCGTCGATCGCCCGAACGAAGTCGACATTCGCATCTTCCCCAAGTACGACGAACCGGAATTGATCAAGGTCGGCAACCCCGGCCTGCGCCCGCAGTTCACGACGTCGATGGACCTGGGGTATCGGACGGCGTGGTCCGGCGGCAGCCTGTACGCGGCCGGCTATCATCGCATCGTCGACGCGACCATCACCCGCATCGCCACGCAGGCGCCGGGGAGTCCGCTCCTCTACAACGTCTTCCAGAACGCCGGGCGCAGCCGGATCACCGGGTCGGAGCTGGTGTGGCAGCAGACGGTGTCGCCGGCGGTGTCGATCAGCGCCAACGCCAACCTCTACCGCACGAGCATCGGTGCCTTCACCGTGGTGAACCTCTATCCGGTGCCGGTGACCTACTCGGCGGCGAAGACGTCGCTCACCTCCGGCTCGCTGAAGGTCAACGCCAATCTGCGGCTCCCCGGCGACTGGGAGACGCGCGTCTCCAGCATCTACCTCGCGCCGGACCTCTTTCCGCAGGGGCGCATCGGCAGTCGCTACTCGCTGGACATCGGCGTGCGGAAGAGCGTCATGCGCGGGCGCGGTGAAATTCTGGCCAATGCCACCGACCTGCTCAACACGATGCAGGTCCGCCGGACCATCAATGGCACCGACTTCCGGCTCGAGAGCACCGACTACCTGGAGACGCAGGTGGTGCGGCTGGGGTATACCTGGAAGTTCTAGGCTATCAGGGGTGAGGGGGGCGGTCTCCAAAGTTGTCATCCTGAGCGCAGCAGCCCAAAGGGCTGCGCAGTCGAAGGACCTCTCTCCCTGCACAACGGAAAGAGGTCCTTCGACTTCGCTCCGGCTGCGCCGTCGCTTCGCTCAGGATGACAATGCTGGTGCACCCCCCTCACCCCTCACCCGCGCGGCCGCCGCCGCGCCCCTGGTCACGGGTCACTGGTTACAGGTCACCGGCCGCTATTCCGGCATTACTTTAGGTCATGGCCTCCCTCCATCGCCTCGAACGCCTCCCGGTTGAGATCCTCGATCCGCCGGAAGCCCTGGCGCGCGCCGCCGCGCGCCGCATCGCCGACCTGATCCGCTCCCGCGCCGCCCAGGGGAAGGGGACCGTCCTCGGCCTCGCCACCGGATCGACTCCCGTCGGGGTCTACGCCGAGCTGGTCCGGCTGCACAAGGAGGAGGGGCTCTCGTTCAAGACCGTCGAGACCTTCAACCTCGACGAGTACTGGCCGATGGCCCCGGAGTCGCTCCATTCGTACCATCGCTTCATGCGCGAGCACCTCTTCGATCTGGTCGACCTCGACCCGACGAAGTGCCACGTGCCGCCCGGGTCGGTGGATCGGGAGCAAGTGGACGCGGTCTGCGCCGCCTACGAGCAGCAGATCCGGGACGCCGGCGGGATCGACCTCCAGCTCTTGGGCATCGGCAAGACCGGCCACATCGGCTTCAACGAGCCCGGCTCCGGCGCCGATTCCAGGACCCGCCTCGTCACGCTCGACGCGGTGACGCGCCGCGATGCCGCGGCCGACTTCTTCGGTGAGCGCAACGTCCCGCGCCAGGCGATCACCATGGGCGTCGCCACGATCCTCGAGGCGCGCGAGATCCTGCTCCTCGCCACCGGCGAGCACAAGTCGGGGATCCTCCGCCGCGCGATCGAAGGCGAGATCGACCACCACGTCGCCGCGACCTTCCTGCAGCAGCACCCGAACACCGTCGTGTACTGCGACGGCGCCGCCTCCGCCGACCTGACGCGGATCGCCACGCCGTGGCTGCTCGACGAGATCGAGTGGACCCCCGACCTCGAACTGCGTGCCGTCGCGTGGCTCTCGCAGACGGCCGGCAAGGCGATCCTCAAGCTCACCGAGGCCGACTACGCCGAGCATCACCTCTCGCCGCTCGTGGCGCGGCATGGCGAGGCCGGTGCCGTCAATGGCGCGGCCTTCAACGCCCTCGGCGCCAAGATCCGCGGCCGCTCGAAGCTCCCCAAGGGCCAGACGATCATCTGCTTCTCGCCGCACCCCGACGACGACGTCATCTCGGCGGGCGGGATCCTGCGCAAGCTGATCCTCAACGAGAACAAGATCCTCGTCGCCTACATGACCAGCGGCAACATCGCCGTTTTCGATCATGACGCACTGCGGTATGTGGAAGTGATCGAGCGGCTCGCAAGCGACGCGCACCTCGGCCGGCGCGCCGTCGATTCGCTCGCCGAACGGGTGCGCGCCTCGCTCGATGCCAAGGCGCCGGGCGACATCGACTCCGCCGAGGTGCAGGACCTCAAGCGCGTGATCCGCGAAGGCGAGGCCGTCAGCGGCATCGAGACCCTCGGCCTCTCCCGGCACAATGCGCGCTTCCTCAACTTGCCGTTCTATCAGACCGGCAAGGTGAAGAAGGATCCGATCGGCCCGCGCGACGTCGCGATCATCCGCGCGTTGCTCGAAGAGATCAATCCCGATCTGGTGCTCGTCGCCGGCGACCTCTCCGATCCGCACGGGACCCACCGCCTCTGCAAGGACGCCATCGAGCTGGCGCTCCACGAGGTCAAGCCGCTCGGCATCACCCCCGAGGTGTGGCTCTACCGCGGCGCGTGGCAGGAGTGGCCGGTCACCGAGGCGACGTGGCTGGTGCCACTCGCGCAGGAAGAGCTCAAGCTCAAGATCCAGGCGATCTTCAAGCACCAGTCACAGAAGGACTCCGCTCCCTTCCCTGGCCAGGACGATCGTGAGTTCTGGCAACGGGTCGAGGCGCGCAACAAGGGGACCGCGGAACTCCTCAACCAGTTGGGATTGGCGGAGTATTTCGCGATGGAAGCCTACGTTGTTGGGTGAACGATGATCGATCAATCGATCACTCGATCAGCCGCGCATGCATCGAACTGACCGACGCGGCGATAGCTGCTGCGTGCAGGCGGTGCAGTGGTCGGCACGGGCCTCGCCTCGCTCGGCTACGCCGTCGGTTGGGAGCCGGAGTGGCTCGAGGTCGTCACGCGCGATCTCCCGATCCGCGGCCTTCCTGCGTCGCTCGAGGGAAAAGCGCTGGTGCAGTTGAGCGACCTGCACATGGGTCCGCGCGTCGACGACAGCTACATCGCCGACACCTTCGCCACGGTGGCGGCGCTCCGGCCGGACATCGTGGTGATGACCGGCGACTGGATCAGCTATCGTCGCCGCACGCAGCTCGAATCATTTGACAGACTGATTGCTTCCTTCCCGCATGGCCAGCTCGCGACGATCGGCATCCTTGGCAACCATGACTACGGCACCAACTGGCGGATGCCGGCCGTGGCCGAGGCGATCACCACGCGTGCCGAGGCGCACGGCGTGCGGATGCTGCGCAACGAGGCCGCGGTGGTCGAGGGGCTCACGATCATCGGCCTCGAGGACCTGTGGGGGCCGTACTTCACGCCACCGCCCGCGCTGCTGGCGGCGAGCGACGCGCCGCGGCTGGTGCTCTGCCACAATCCCGACGCCGCCGACCACCCGATCTGGAGTGGCTACCAGGGGTGGATCCTGGCGGGCCACACCCATGGCGGGCAGTGCAAGCCGCCGTTCCTGCCACCACCGATCCTTCCGGTGGAGAATCCGCGCTACACCTCAGGCGAGATCGCCGTGCGTGGCGAACGGCGACTCTATATCAGTCGCGGCGTCGGCTATCTGATTCGGGCGCGCTTCAACGCGCGGCCGGAGGTGACGGAGTTTCGGTTGAAGGGTGAACCGGTAACGGTGAACCGGTGAACCTGGGACCTGTGACGTGTGCCCGGAGCAACTCCTTACGGGTCACGGGTCACGGGTCACTGGTCACTGGTTCTTGATCACCGATCACTCGCCTTTCAGCATCCCCCAGCGGGAGTTGCTCATGCACATCGAACGCCATCGCAGTGATCGCATCGGCTGGCTCCGCGCCGCCGTGCTCGGCGCCAACGACGGCCTGATCTCCACGTCGTCGCTCGTGGTGGGTGTCGCCGCGGCGGCCCCTGATCGCGCGGCGATCCTCGTCGCGGCGGTCGCGGGGCTCGCGGCTGGGGCACTCTCGATGGCGGCAGGCGAGTACGTCTCGGTCTCGTCGCAGGCCGACACCGAGCAGGCCGACATCGCGCGCGAGCGTGGCGAGCTCGCCAACGATCCGGAGCCGGAGCTCACCGAGTTGACCGGCATCTACGTCAAGCGCGGCCTCACCCCGGAACTGGCCGGACAAGTGGCCGTGCAGCTCACCGCGCACGACGCCCTCGGTGCCCATGCGCGCGACGAGCTCGGCATCCACGAATTCACCACCGCCAAGCCGATCCAGGCGGCGATCGCCTCGGC
Organism: Gemmatimonadota bacterium; assembly: GCA_016704275.1. Taxonomy (NCBI): domain Bacteria; kingdom Pseudomonadati; phylum Gemmatimonadota; species Gemmatimonadota bacterium. The sequence continues at coordinate 761,082 of JADJAK010000002.1, read as the reverse complement.
GGCGTCGTTCGCCGTGGGAGCGGCGCCACCGGCGATCCTCGCGGCAGTCCTGCCGACCAGCATCCTCTCGATCGGTGTCGTGGCCGTCACGATCGTGCTGCTGATCGGACTTGGTGCGGTGGCGGCGCAGCTCGGCGGCGCCTCGCGGGTGCGCGGCGCGATGCGGGTGGCGTTCTGGGGGGCGGTGGCGATGGGGGTGACGGCGCTGGTGGGGCGGTTGTTCGGGACGGTGGTGTAGCGACTGCCCCCAGTTTCACCCCGCCGGACCGAGCACCGAGCGGACACGTTCCGCCAACTCGCCGACGGTGAATGGCTTCTGCAGAAATGTCGCGGCCGAGTCCACCACGCCGCGGCGGATCATCTCGTCGCTGCTGTAGCCCGACAGGAAGAGCACGCGGCAACCGGGGCGCTCGCCGAGCAGGACGTCGGCGAGCTGGCGGCCGCCGAGATGGGGCATGACGACATCGGTCAGGAGCAGGTCGATCGGCTCCTTCCGGCCACGTGACAGCATGATCGCCGCCGCGCCGTTGGCGGCCTCGAGTACCTGATAGCCGAGGCCGCGCAGCATCGTGCGCACGAGATGGCGCAGCGCGTCATCGTCCTCTACCAACAGGATGGTCTCCGTGCCCCGTGGCAGCGCGCCGGGCGACGACACCGGAACAGCCGTCGCCACGACGCCCTCGGCCCGCGGGAGGTAGACCCGGAAGGTGGTGCCCTTGCCGGGCTCGCTCTCCACGGTCACATAGCCGAGCGCGTCGCGCACGATCGTCGCCACCGTGGCCAACCCCAGTCCGGTCCCCATGCCGGGCGGCTTGGTCGTGAAGAACGGCTCGAAGAGGTGTGCGCGCGTCTCGGCGGTCATCCCCATTCCGGTGTCGGCCATCTCGAGGACGACGAATTCGCCAGCGGGCACCTCGGCCGTGGGCTGGGCGAGCACCGTGGCGTGACTCCGCATCACCAGTGCCCCGCCGTCCGGCATCGCATCGCGTGCATTGACGGCGAGGTTGAGCAGCACCTGCTCGAGTTGGCCCGGGTCCGCCGTCGTGGTCCAGAGCGGGGATTCCAGTTCGGTGGTCAGCGCGATGTCGCTGCCGATCAGCCGACGGATCATCTTCTCGCTGCCGCCGATCACGTCGTTGAGGTCGAGCGGCCGAGGCGACACCACCTGCTGCCGGCTGAACGCGAGCAGTTGCCGGGTGAGGTTGCGTGCGCGCTCCCCCGCCTCGCGGATCTCGCCCAGCAACTCGCGCGACGGGTGATCGCCGGGAATTTCGGCCTGCAGCAACTCGGCACAGCCGGTGATCACGGTGAGAATGTTGTTGAAGTCGTGCGCGACGCCACCGGCGAGCAACCCCACCGCCTCCATCTTCTGCGCCTGCACCACCTGCGCCTCGAGCGTGCTCCGCTCCGCCGCCTTGGCGAAGGCGGTGAGGGCGAGCGACACCGTGGGCGTGATCTCGCCGAGCGTTTCGATCAGCTCCGGCGTGAAGAAGCCGGGCTGCTCGGCGTAGAGACTCAAAACGGCCACGACCCGGTCCAACTCGAGGAGCGGGAACGCCGCAGAGGCACCGAAGCCCGATCGCTGGCCGGGTTCGTGCCACGGCGCGGTCAACGGCGATGACAGGAAGTCGTTGACGACGGTCGTTGCGCCGACGAGGACCGCCTGACCGGTCGGTCCCTGCGAGGTCGGATCGGACGGGTCGAGGGAGAGCTGCAACGCGGCGAGGTACCCGCCGTCATCGCCGGACCAGGTGGTCGGCTTCACGATGCCGTCGGCAGGGATGCCGATCCAGGCGAAACGGAAGCGACCGGTGTCGACCGCGATTCGACAGAGCGCCTGAAAGAGCTGCTCACGGTTCTCGGCCGTGAGCACCGCGCGGTTGGCTTCCGCCATCATGTGATAGAGGGTGGTCCGCAGACGGAGGGCCGCTTCTGTCTCGTTCGCCGCGGGCTCGGTCATTCGCGATCCTTCGGTGCAGGGGCCCGGCGATCCGAAGGGAGGGGTCGGTCGTGGTCGGGCCCGAGTCGGAGTATCGCGCCCCACCGCACTTCACGCCAGAGCGGCGCTGCCACTCGTCAATAGGCGGCGAGGTCCCGCGCGACCGCGACGAGGCCCCTGAAGCCGCCGCGCCGCACGCCGGCCCGCAGCTCCGCATCGGTCCCACCCATCCGCACGATGTGCGTCAGCACCACCTGCTTCACGTTGGCGCGTACGGCGAGCTGCCCCACCTCGACGTCGCTGGTGTGCACGCTGTGCATGTACGCCGGCCACGCATCGCCACCCGGCCGAGCCTCCGGCTTCAGCCGCACCGACGGATAACTCTCGTGCACCAGCAGGTCGGCGCCGCGTGCCGCCGCAAGGAGCGCATCGCCCGGGCCGGTATCCCCCGAAAGGACGATGGTCCGCGTCGGCAGCACGATCCGATAGCCGAATGCGACGGCAAACTCACCATGCGTCACGGGGATCGCTTCGATCCGCACGCCGGCGCTGTCGTACACCACGCCCCCGCGCGACTCGATCACGGTGACTCCCGGACCGGCCGGCTGACCCTGTTCGAGGCCATTGATCCGCGCGGTGATGTCCTCCTGCCACGCCGCCAGGAGGCGATCGACCATGGTGCGCGTGCCCGGCGGGCCAATCAGCGGGAACGGTCCTCGGCGTCCCATGGTCCAGGTCGTGAGGAGGAGGTCGGGGAGGCCGAGGGTGTGGTCGCTGTGAAGGTGAGTCAGGAAGGCGGCGGTCACGCCATCGATCGGGAGCCCGGCCGCCGCGACGCGACGCATGACCCCCGCGCCGGCGTCGAAGAGGAAGGTGCGCTCGCCGTAGACCAGGGCGTAGGCAGGTCCTGCACGCTCCGGATCGGGTACCGGCGTGCCCGAGCCAAGGACGATGAAGCACCCCGCGGCACGCTGGGCGGCGGTGCAGGGCGAGGCGGCCGGGAAGCGGCGCGGAGACTGGGCTGCCGCGCCATGCACGAAGAGCGCGAGCACGATGACGGCGGCGAAGGGTGGGGTATGGCGCATTTCGGAAACTAAGCCGCGGGTCGCGTTGGCCTCCAGTCTCGCCGCTCCCCTTGCGGGACCGGAGGCGGTGCCGTAGTTTAACCAAATGGTTAAACCAAAAAGTAAGTCGCGCCGCGGGTCCGTGACGACCCCGGAACCGGTCGTGGACCCTTCGACGGCGGACCGGATTCTCGATGCGGCGCACCGGGTCTTCCTCCGCCGCGGCACCGCAGGAGCGCGGACCCAGGAAATCGCCGCCGAGGCCGGGGTCAACAAGGCGCTGGTGCACTACTACTTCGGCACCAAGGAGGCACTCGCCGACGCGGTCTTCCAGCGAGTCGCCTCGGTGCTGCTTCCGTCAATGTTCGGTGTCCTCTCCGCGCCCGATCTATCCCTCGCGGAGCGGGTCCGGCGCGTGTCCGAACGGCAGGTCGCGTTCCACCGCGCGCATCCCTACATGGCGATCTACCTGCTGAGCGAGATCCACATGGCGCCCGAGCGGCTCGATTCGCTGGTCGGGCGGCACGGTCGTCCCTCGCTTGAATTGCTGCAGTCGCAGCTGGATGCCGCGGCGGCCGCAGGGACCATCCGCCCGGTCACGATCACCGAGTTCATGGTGAATCTCATCTCCCTGTTGGTCTTTCCGGTGGTGGCCCGGCCGATGATCCGTCACATCGTCGGAATCGGCGAGGCCGAGTACGACCAGTTCCTCGACCAGCGGGCGGAGCAGGTCGTCACCTTCTTCTTCGCGGGGCTCAGGCCATGATCCTCCTCGTCGCCACACTGTTCCTCGCCCCGGCGCCACAGGATTCCCTCACGCTCGCCTGGGTGCACGCCCGTGCCGAAGCGATGGATCCGCGACGCGGGCAGCGCGACCAGCTCGCGGCCGCGTCCGAGCAGCGTGCCGCCGTCCTGCGCAGCGCGCGGCTGCCGCAGCTCGCGATCCGGGCGCAGGCCACGCACCAGAGCGATGTCACCCGGGTGCAGTTGCCAGGGGCGAACATCACGCCGCCTCCCCGTGATCGCTGGCAGGCGGTGCTGCAGGCCGAGCAACTGCTGTTCGACGGCGGCCTCGTGGAGGGACGAGTCGCGCTCGAATCGGCGCGATTGATCGAGCAGCAGGCCGGGGTTCGCGTCGCGCTGTACGCACTGCGTGGTGAGGCCGAGACGGCCTTCTTCGGGGCGTGGCTGCTGCAGGAGCGATTGGACGAACTCGATGCCGTCACGGCCGACCTCGCCTCGCGACTCGGCGAAGTCCGCGCCAGGGTACGAGAGGGTCTTGCCCTGCCCCGTGACACGGCGGCGATTGCCGCCGAGCGCCTCACGGTCGTGCGGCGCCGCGCCGAGGCCGACGTCCAGCGGCAGGCCGCGATCGCCGTGCTGTCACGGCTCACCGACACGACGTTGGCGGCCAGTGTGCGACTCGTCGGGCCGGTGCTGAGTGGCGTCGTCGATGCGATCGCCACCACGGCGCTCGACACGCTGCGCCACCGGCCCGAGTTCGCGCAACTCCAGGCCACGCAGGATCGACTCGCGCGCGAGGCCGCGCTCGCCGCCGCCGAGAATCGCCCGACCCTCTCCGCATTCGCCGAGGGTGGCGTCGGCCGCCCGGGGTTGAACCAGTTCGAACCCGATCCTGCGGCCTTCTGGCAGGGCGGCGTGCGCGTGACGTGGCGCCCGTGGACCTGGCGTTCGGCCGAGCACTCGGCTGGCGCACTGCGCGCGCAGGGCGAGGTGGTGGCGGCCGATGCGCTGGCGCTCGCCGCGCGTCTGTCGCGCGCCGTCGAGGCCGACCTGGCCATGATCCACCACCTTCGCGAGGGGTTTGCCGACGATGCCCGCCTGATCACGCTGCGCTCGGAAATCGAGCAGGCTGCGCAGGCCGAACTTGCCGAAGGGATCATCACGGCTGCGCGCTACGTCGAGGCGCGCACCGACCTCGCCGAGGCGCGGCTCGCCGAGCGACGGCACCGTGCCGAACTGGTGCGTGCCGAGGCCGCGTTTCTGACCACCCTGGGGATCGCGATCCCCGCAGCCCGTGAGTGACCCGATGACGATGATGCGATGGAGTCTGCCCGTGCTGCTGTTGCTTGGGGCATGTGCCAAGGACGACACGGCGGCCTGGGGCACCTTCGAGGCCGACGAGGTGACGGTGGCGGCGCAGGCGAGCGGCCCGGTGACGCGCGTCGCGGTGCGCGAGGGCGACAAGGTGGCAGCGGGGGACGTGATCGCCGAAGTGGATGCCGGGCCACTCGCGCTGCAGCGTGACGAGCTCGAGGCGCGCCGCGCCACGGTGACGTCGCGCCTCGGGGAGGTGGCGGCACAACGTGCGGCGCTGCAGGCGCAGCTCGAGCTGGCCCGGCGCGACGAGGGGCGGATGCGCCGACTCGCCGTGGCCAAGGCGGCAACGCCGCAGCAGGTGGACCGTGCCGAGCGCGAAGTGGCGGTGCTGGTGGCACAGCTCGGCGGGGTCGAGGCGACACGCGCCACGATCGGCCGTGAAGCTGCGGCGATCGGCACGCAGGTGGCACAGCTCGAGGATCGGGTGACGCGATCGGTCGTCCGCGCACCGCTGCATGGCACGGTGCTCGTGCGCATCGCCGAACCGGGCGAAGTCGTGACCGCTGGGCGGCCGATGGTCGTGATGGCCGCACTCGACACCCTCACCTTTCGGGCGTGGGTGAGTGGCGCGCAGTTGCCGGCCATCCGCCTCGGCGCCACGGTGACGGTGCGCACGGACGGCGGCGAGGGAACGCTCGTGGAGCACACGGGCACGGTGACCTGGATCGCCGAGCGGGCCGAGTTCACCCCGACCCCGATCCAGACGCGCGATGAGCGGGTCACGCAGGTCTACGCCGTGAAGGTGCGCGTGGCCAATCCCGACGGAACGCTCAAGGTCGGCATGCCGGGCGAACTCGTGCTCGCCGCCGCCACGCCGTGACCGCAGCCGAGCCCGCCATCGTCGTGCGCGACGTGCATCTGGCACGCGGCGCCACGCGCGCGGTGGATGGCGTGTCATTCACGGTGCCAAGAGGCGAGCGGTTCGGCGTCATCGGGCCCGACGGCGCGGGGAAGACCACGCTCTTTCGGATGCTCACCACGCTGCTTGTTCCGGACCGGGGAACTGCCGTGGTCCTCGGCCACGACGTGGCCGGTGCGCCATGGGCCGTGCGCCCCCAGCTCGGCTATATGCCGGGACGCTTCGCGCTCTACCCCGACCTGTCGGTGGCGGAGAACCTGGCCTTCTATGCAGACGTTTTCGACACGACGGTCGAAGCGGGCATGGCTCGCATCGCCCCGATCTGGTCGCAACTCGCCCCATTCACCGCGAGGCGCGCTGGTGCACTCTCCGGGGGGATGAAGCAGAAGCTCGCCCTCTGCTGCGCGTTGGTGCATCGTCCCACGCTGTTGGTGCTCGACGAGCCGACCACCGGTGTGGATGCCGTGTCTCGGCGCGAGTTCTGGGACCTGCTCGACACGCTGCGCAGTGACGATCTCACGATCCTCGTCTCGACACCATACATGGACGAGGCCTCGCGCTGCGACCGCGTCGCGCTGATGCAGGGGGGGCGCTTCCTGGCGGTGGACACACCAGCGGCGATCAGCGCGGGATTCCCCCTGCCGTTGTTCGCCCTGCGGGCCGCCGATCGGATCGGGATGCTCGCCACATTGCGCGCCTTCCCGCACGCCGTGGGGGCGTGGCCGTTCGGTGAAACGGTGCACTATACCGATGCCCGCACCGGCATGGCCCCGGAGGTGGTGCTCGCCGAGTTGCGGGCATGGGCGGCGTCGCGTGGCATTGCCGACCTCGCTGGAGAGGCGATCACGGCGGGGATCGAGGATGTGTTCATCCATGAACTCGCCGAGCGGGAGCGTGCGGCGTGACCACGCCCGCGATCCAGGCCACGAACCTGACCCGTCGCTTCGGCGACTTCGTCGCGGTGGATGCGATCACCCTCACCGTGGCGCGCGGCGAGGTGTTCGGCTTTCTCGGTGCCAACGGCGCCGGGAAGACGACGGCCATCCGGATGCTGATCGGCCTCCTGGCCCCCTCCGATGGCGAGGCCACCGTGGCGGGGGCCGACGTGCGCACCGATCCCGCTGGCGTGCGGCGGCGGATCGGGTACATGAGCCAGCGCTTCTCGCTGTATGACGACCTCACGGTCCGCGAGAACGTCGAGCTCTACGGCACCATCTACGGACTCACTCGCGACCAGATCCGCACGCGGATGGACGAGCTGCTGGCACGCATCGGCCTCACCGAATCGCGCGACACCCTGGTGCAGAAGCTGCCGCTCGGGTGGAAGCAGCAGCTTGCCCTGATGGTCGCGCTGCTGCACCGCCCGGAGGTGGTCTTCCTCGACGAACCGACCGGCGGCGTGGATCCGATCACGCGCCGACGCTTCTGGGAATTGATCTACGCCACCGCGGCCGAGGGCACCACGGTGCTGGTGACCACGCACTACCTCGACGAGGCGGAGTACTGCGATCGGCTCTCGATCATGGTGGATGGTCGCATTGCGGCGATGGGGACCCCAGCCGAGGTCCGTGCGCAGGTCGGTGTCGCCACCCTCGATGAGGTCTTCCTCACCCTCACCCGCGCGGCGGGCGCACCATGAGCGCGTTTCGGGGGCTGGTGCGCAAGGAGACGCTGCATCTCCTCCGGGATCGTCAGACGCTGGCGATCCTCCTGCTCCTGCCGGTCGTGTCGGTGCTGCTCTTCGGCTTTGCCGTGCGGACCGACGTGCGCGCGATTCCGATCGTGGTGGTGGCCCCTGCGCCCGACGCGGCGACGCGCGCGCTGGTGGAGCGGATCGCGGAATCGGAGCAGTTCCTGCTGCGAGGCACGCTGCACAGCGAGGCGACGCTCGACAGGGCCTTCCGCGCCGGCACCGTGCGCCAGGCGATCGTGCTCCCGCCCGATACCGAGCGGCGCCTGGCCCGGGGCGAGCGGCTGGTGGTCGGGCTGGTGACCGATGCCTCCGACCCGAACACCGGTCGCGTGATGGAGGGATATGCCGGCGCCCTCCTGCGCCGGTGGCATGCCGAGCGATCGGGACCGGCGCCGTCTGGCGGCGTGACGCTGCTGACGCGGATGCGCTTCAACCCGACGCTGGAGAGCGTGAACCTCTTCGTGCCCGGGCTCATCGCGCTGATCCTCACCATCGTGGCCGCGATGATGACGGCGATCTCGATCACCCGCGAGAAGGAGCGGGGCACGATGGAGCTCCTGCTCGTCTCGCCGCTTCGGCCCTCGGCGGTGGTGTTGGGCAAGGTGGCTCCCTACGTGGTGCTCGGGATGGCGAACATGGTCACCGTGCTGCTCGCGGCGCGGGTCGTCTTCGGCGTCCCGATGCGTGGCCACCCACTCCTCCTGCTTGGCGCATCGCTCCTTTATGTGGTGTCCTCCCTCGGGTTGGGGATCCTCATCTCGACGACGGCGGAGACCGAACGCACCGCCATCATGGCCGCGCTCGCGGGGCTGCTCCTGCCGACGCTGATGCTCTCCGGCTTCATCTTTCCGCTCGACGCCATGCCGCGTCCGCTCTGGCTGGTCTCCCACCTCATCCCCGCACGGTGGTTCCTCACCATTGTCCGCGGCGTGATGATCAAGGGCGCCGGACTCGCCGACCTCTGGCGCGAGGTGGCCATCCTGGCGGCGATGTCGGTGGCACTGCTCGGTATCGGCATTCGCCGCCTCGCGATCCGGTTGCCATGAAGATCCGGACGATCGGCGCCTTGATGCGCAAGGAAGTGTTGCAGGTCTTCCGGGATCCGCCGACCCTGGTGCAAGTGCTGGCCATTCCGCTCATCCAGCTCGTCGTGCTCGCCAACGCGACGACGTTCGACACCGGTGCCACCCGCCTGCTGGTGCGGGACGATGATCGCACCGTGGCCTCGGCCGCAATGGTGGCGGAACTGGTGGGGAGCGGCGAGTTCACCGTGGTGGGGACCGCGATCGCACCGGATCGGATCGAGGCGGTGTTGCGCCGCCGCGAGGCGGCTGCCGTGCTGCACATCCCGGAGGGTTTCGAAGCGGCCATGGCGCGCGGCGAACGGACCGCGGTCCAGTTGCAGATCAACGCGGAGGAGGGCGCCGTCGCCGGCCTCATTCAGCAGGCCGCCCAGGCCATCGTCGAACGACAGGCCGGGGTGCCGAGTACGCTGGAGATTCGCCAGCGCGGCTGGTTCAACCCGACGCGCCGCTACAAGGACTGGATGGTGCCGGGGATCCTCGTGTCGCTCACGACCATCATCGGACTGCTCCTCACGGCGCAGAGCATCACGCGCGAAAAGGAGCTCGGCACGCTCGAGCAGCTCCACGTGACCCCGGTCACCAAGGGCGAGTTCATCACGGCCAAGCTGCTCCCCTTCTGGATGATCGCGATGGGGATCTTCACGGTGGGGCTGACCGTGGCCAAGCTGGTCTTCGCGATTCCGACGGTGGGCGCCGTGCCGATCGTCTTCCTTGCGGCGATGGTCTATCTCACCGTGGCGCTCGGCATCGGGCTGCTGATCTCCACGGTGACGCAGACCCAGCAGCAGGCGATGTTCGTCGCCTTCTTCGTGCTGCTGATCTTCCTGCTGATGAGCGGCCTCTTCACGCCGCTGGAGGCAATGCCCGACTGGGCGCAGGCCGTGGCCCATGCCAATCCGGTGATGCACTTCGTCGGACTGATGCGGGCGGTGCTGGTGCGCGGGGCGGGGCTCGCCGACGTGGGACCGACCATTCTCGGGCTGGGGATTGCAGGGGCGGCAGTGCTGGGCCTGGCGGTGGTGCAGACGCGGAAGACGCTGGATTAGTGGGTGAAGGGTGAACGGGGCAGGTTACCGGTTCACCCCTCACCCGCTTCGATTCGCACCTGCACTCCATCGGCCCGCGATTCGACCAGCGTCACGCGGCGACCGGCCGGTTCAAGGAGCGCGACGAGCGGCTCCGGAAAGAAGGGCAGCAGCACATCGAATGACTCGCGCGTCTCCTCCACTCGCTGCAGGATCACCAGCAGCGGTTCCGGCGGCGGGAGCAAGCGCAGGTCGAGGACGCCACTCGGCGCCGGCTCCACCTCGAGGGTGGTGGTCGGCGCACGCAGTGGCGTGTCGGCCTTCCAGAACCAGGTCGACCAGTCGTCGTCGCCGAAACAGAAGGAGTGTGACGCGAAACCGAGGTGGCCGAGGCGGGCGGAGAGCGGCGAGGGGCGGAAGGGGGAGCGGAGGTGCAGCACCCGCCCGGGACCGAGCTGCTCGGCGACCTTGAGGATCTGGGGCAGCGGCTCGCGGCCCGCGGCGAGCTCGTCGCGCACGTCGAGGTCGACGATGGTCGACGGATCGAACTCGGGGAGCATGTTGCCGTACGGCGAGGTCATCCGGGCAATCTCGTCGAGACGGCGCCTGCCCGCCGTGACGGATGTCTCATCCCTCGCCCCGCGCATACTCGCGCAGCCGGGCCGTGGCGACCAGTTCGAGGATGTTGCCATCCTGCGACCGGATCAGCCCCTTCGTCTTCAGCTGCTTCATGGCGCGGGACACCGACTCGCGCGCGGTGCCGATCGCGGCGGCGAGCTGCTCCTGGGTCCGCAGGAGCTCGAGGCGGACGCCGTCGCCCACCACCGTCCCGCGCTGGTCGGCCTGGTCGGCGAGCAGCATGGCGAGGCGCGCGGCGACGTCGCGGAAGGCGAGCGTCTCGACCAGCTGCACCAGATGGCGGAGCCGCGCGCCGAGGGCGCGGACGACGGCAGTGGCGACATCGGGGTCGGTCTGGAAGGCGTGCTCGAACTCCGCGCGCGGCAGGAAGGCGAGGCGCGAAGGCGTCACTGTCACGGCCGAGGCGGGGTAGGGCCCGCCATCGAAGAGGGGCAGCTCCGCGACGGGGCGGCCGGGGCCCTCGAGGGAGAGCGTCTGCTCGCGACCGTCGGTGGCGGTGCGATAGATCCGCACCTGACCATCGAGCACGAGATAGAGGCCGCTGCAACGGTCGCCGTTCCGGAAGAGGGTGAAGCCGTCGCCGACCGTGCGCGGGACGCAGCGCGACGCGAGCTTCTCGAGCACCGGCTCGGGGATGTCGGCAAAGAACGGGATACCGCGGAGGATGTCGGCGGGGGAGGCCATGCTCAACGATAACCGTGGGGGCGGGGACGGCAGTGACCAGTAACCCGTGACCAGTCACCAGTCACCGCAGGTCAGGCCCCCTGGTAACGGGTCACAGGTCACTGGTCACCCGCCGTTGTGACAACCGTCACGGCCCCACGCCCCCCACCCTGCGATCCTCCAGCTGTCCCCCACGTGGAGTTGTCGATGTTGCCTGAGGTCCTCGTTCCTGAATCCACCGCTCCGGCGGGTCGTCCCCTGGTCACCGATGTATCGGAGGCCGGCGGCGTGCGCTCGTTCACGTTGCAGTTCGCGCCGGGGCAGACGCTGCCGGATCATCGCAATCACGCGCGGATCACCATCCTCGTGATGGCAGGCCGCGGGATCTTGACCGTGGCGGAGGCGGGACCGCGGGCGATCGTCTCGGGCGACCTGGTGCAACTCGATCCGAATGTGCTGCACTCGGTCGAGGCCTCGGACGGTGCGCTCGAGTTGCGCGTGACGCTGCGCGCCAACTGCTGCGACTCCTGCTGATGGACCGCGCCGTCATCCGCTTCCTGCGCGCCTCGCTGCTCTGGCTGACAGCGGGCGTCTCCCTCGGTGTCGCCATGGCGGTTCACCCGGCGTGGACCCGCTATCGGCCGGTGCACCTGCACATCCTGCTGCTCGGCTTCGTGACGATGATGATCGCGGGCGTCGCGTATCACGTCTTCCCGCGCTTCGCGGCGACGCCGCTGCACGCGCCGAAGCTGCAGACCGTCCACTTCGTGCTGGCCAACGTCGGCCTGGTGCTGGTGGCGTGCGGCTTTGCGGCCCGCGCCGATGGTTCGCCGCTCGGCGTCTGGCTGCTCGGCAGCGGCGGCGGGCTCTCCGCGCTGGGCGCCTACCTCCTCGGCTGGAACCTCTGGCGCACCCTTGATCATGCCGCGATCCCCCCGACGCGGCTTCCGGCGGCTCGACCAATGCCGGTGGTCGAGCGGCCGGCGATGCGCTAGACGATGTCACCGATCTCGCGGCGCTTCCTCGCGACGGCCGCGGCCTTTCTGGGCTGCGGCCTCGCGCTGGGGCTCTGGATGCTCATCGGCCGCGAACTCCGCGGCGTCTGGCCCTCGCCCTGGCTCGTCTCGGCGCATACCCACCTGCTGCTGGTGGGCACCATCCTCTCGACCATCCTCGGCACCGCGCTCTGGCTCTTCCCACGCCCACCGCGCGGCGCCCCACCGCTCCAACCCTGGCTCGGCGAGGTGGCCTACTGGTGCCTCACCCTGGGCACCACGGCGCGTGCGATTGGCGAAGTGGCGCATGCCAGCAGCAACGCCGCCGGCTGGCGGCTGCTGACAGTCGTCGGCGGCGCGTTCCAGTTGGTCGGGATGGGATTTGGGGTGGGGGCGTTGCGGAGCAGGGTGCGGGGGCCGGCGTTGGGGTGAGGGGTGAGGGGTGCCTCCAACACTGTCATCCTGAGCGGAGCCCGCGAAGCGGGCGCAGTCGAAGGACCTGCCCTGAACGAAGTGAAGGGACCTCTCTCCGGCGCCCTGGGATAGAGGTCCTTCGACTGCGCGCCGGCTGCGCCGTCGCTTCGCTCAGGATGACACCTCTGGGAGCCCCGCTGCACCCCCGTTCGCCGTTCGCCGTTCGCTGTTTGCCGTTGTGACAACCGTCACGGCGCCCCGCTCCCCCCTCCGCGATTCTCCCTGTGTGCCACCGCGACTGCGGAGCGGCACCGGACCGGCCCCACGGGGCCCCAAGCGCATGAGGCGGGCATGTCCCTCCGCACCATCTCCCAGACCTCGTTGCTCGCGGCGGCCGCCTTGCTGGCCGCAGGGTGTGGCAACACGGCTCCCAAGCAACTCGTCAGCGGCGACGCCGCCCAGCGCGTGTATGTCGCGCCGGGCGAGCACGACGAGTTCTACTCCTTCATGTCCGGCGGCTTCAGCGGGCAGATGACGGTCTACGGCCTCCCGTCGGGGCGGCTCCTCAAGACGATCCCGGTCTTCTCGCAGTTCCCCGAGAACGGCTACGGCTACTCCGAAGAGACCAAGCCGATGCTCGAGACCTCCTACGGCCCGGTGCCCTGGGATGACACCCACCATCCGCAGCTCTCCAAGACCAACGGGATGCCCGACGGGCGCTGGCTCTTCATCAATGCCAACAACACGCCCCGTATCGCGCGGCTCGACCTGACCACCTTCGAGACCGACGAGATCCTCGAGATCCCCAACGCGGCCGGTGGCCACGCGTCGCCGTTCGTGACGGCCAACTCCGAGTACGTCGTCTCGGCGATCCGCTTCTCGGTGCCGGTGCCGAACAAGGACGTGCCGATCGAGACCTACAAGCAGAACTTCAAGGGCTCGCTCTCGTTCGTCACGGCGAACCAGCCCGGGAAGATGGACATCGCCTTCCAGATCCTGATGCCGGGCTACAACTACGACCTCGGCCGCGCCGGCAAGGCGAAGTCGGAGGGGTGGTTCTTCTTCACCTCGTACAACTCGGAGCAGGCCTACACCAAGCTCGAGCTGAACGCCTCGAAGAACGACAAGGACTACATCGCCGCGGTGAACTGGAAGGAAGCCGAGAAGTGCGTGGCGGCGGGGAAGGCGGCGAGCGTGCCGGCCAACTATCGCCACAACTACATGGTCGCCTCGACCCGCTCGGCGGTGAGCGAGAAGAAGACGTCGGTCAAGATGCTGCTGCCGACCAATTGCCCCGGCGCGGTCTACTTCCTGCCGACACCGAAGTCGCCGCACGGCGTCGACATCGACCCGACCGGTGAGTACATCGTCGGCGGCGGCAAGCTCGCGTCGGTGATCCCGGTGCACTCGTTCACCAAGATGATCGCCGCGATCCAGGCGAAGGCGTTCGATGGCGAGCTCGAGGGGATCCCGGTCCTCAAGTACGATGCCGTGATCGCCGGGGAGGTGCAGAAGCCGGGCCTCGGCCCCTTGCACACCGAATTCGACGCCAAGGGCAACGCCTACACCTCGATGTTCATCTCGTCGGAGATCGTGAAGTGGAAGCTGGGGACCTGGGAAGTGCTGGACCGGATGCCGGTGTACTACTCGATCGGCCACCTGATGATCCCCGGTGGCGACGGCACCGAGCCCTACGGCAAGTACGTCGTGGCGCTGAACAAGATCACCAAGGATCGCTACCTCCCGACCGGTGGTGAGCTGACGCAGTCGGCGCAGCTGATCGACATCAGCGGCGACAAGATGAAGATGCTGCTCGACTTCCCGACGCAGGGCGAACCACACTACGCCCAGGCCTTGCCGGCGTCCTTGATCAAGGAGAAGCAGATCAAGTTCTTCTCGCTCAAGGACAACATGCACCCGTATGTGGTGCGGGCCGAGTCGGAAAGTGGGGTGTCGCGGAAGGGGAAGCAGGTGCACGTGAAGCTGGTCGCGATCCGTTCGCACTTCGCGCCGGACGTGATCGAGGGCGTCGAGGTCGGCGACACCGTGTACTGGCACGTCACCAACATCGAGCAGGATTGGGACATCCTCCACGGCTTCGCGGTGCTGGGGATGCAGACCGCCGAACTGGTGCTGCAGCCGGGCGAGACGCGGACGATCACCTGGACGCCGAAGACGGCGGGCGTCTACCCGTTCTACTGCACCGACTTCTGCTCGGCGCTGCACCAGGAGATGCAGGGCTACGTCCGGGTCAGTGCCCCGGGGAGCGGGGTGCAGTTGAGTGCCGGGCTGAGCCCCCGCTCAGCCACGCAGCAGGCACGGGCGGCGGCATTGCCCGCCGGTGCCAACCCGCATGCCGGAATGAAGATGCCGGCCGGCGGGCGCTGAGATGAGCACCCGAGCGCGCCTCCTGTTGGCGGTTGCGGCCCTCCTCGGCCTGGTGGCCTTGGTGTCGCCGCTGTGGGAGGTGCGCCTCGGGGCGCCGCAGTACCCCGAGGGGCTGGGCCTCCGCATCTATGCCCACACCGTCACGGGGATCAAGGAACACGACCTCGACAACATCAACGGGCTCAATCACTACATCGGGATGCAGCCGATCACGCCGTCGGCGATTCCCGAGCTGGTCTACATGCCGTACCTGATCGGTGCGCTGGTGCTGGCCGGGCTGGGCGTCGCGGCGCGCGGATCGCGCCGCGGCATCCTGGTCTGGCTGGCCGTCTTCGCGCTGCTCGGCGCGGTGGGCCTCTGGGACTTCTGGCGCTGGGAATACGACTACGGCCACAACCTCGACATGGAGCACGCGATCATCATCGTGCCGGGGATGAGCTATCAGCCGCCGATCATCGGCTCCAAGCAGTTGCTCAACTTCACCGCCACCGCGTGGCCCGGCCTCGGCGCCATCGCGCTCGGCGTCTCCTTCCTGCTCGCGGCGGGCGTCTGGGTCGGGACGCGCCGCCGGGTGGAGGCCGCGTGATCCGCCATGCTGCCGCGGCCACTGCGCTCGTTGCCGTCCTGGGGTTGATGAGCTGTGCCCCGTCGACGCCCTCGATGGCCTGGGATGTCGACAACTGCGACTTCTGCCGGATGACGGTGAGCGATCAGCGCTTTGGCGCCGCCGCGATCACCAGCGGTGGGCGGACGCTCCACTTCGATTCGATCGAATGCCTCGCCGCGTGGACCGATGCCCAGCCGGAGCCGCCGCGCGGCGTCTGGATTGCCGATGCGTCGGCACCCGGGACGCTCTACCCGGTCGCAGAGCTGCGCTTCCATCGGACCGCCACGGGGAAGTCTCCGATGGGGAAGGGCTTTGTTGCCGTGGCGAAGGCCGCGGGCCGCACCGACTGGGATGGGCCGGCGCTGACATGGGACGAGGTCCGTGCCACCGTTGCGAAGGAAGGAATGCAGACCACCACCGCCCACGCGGGCGGGCACTGACATGCTGATCCTCGCCGCGCTCCTCGCCGTGCAGGGGCCGCTGCTGGTGGCGCCGGACGGACCCTACCGCAGCATTGCGGCGGCGGTCGCGGCGGCGCCTGATGGCGGCACGGTGCGGGTGGCGGCCGGGGTGTGGCGCGGGCCCGTGCTCCAGCTGGACCGGCCGGTGACACTCGTCGGTGACGCCGGCGCAATCCTCGACGGCGAGGGGTCGCACGAGATCGTGGTGATCCGCGCGCCGTACGTGACGCTGCGCGGCCTCACCTTCCGCAACACCGGCCGCTCGTACCACGAGGACCGCGCGGCGGTGCACGTCGACAGCGCCTCGAGCTGCACCATCGAAGACAGTCGCTTCGACGACACCTTCTTCGCGATCTACCTGGCCCAGACCGAGGGCTGCGTGGTGCGGCGCAACGTGGTGACGGGGCGCCCCTCCACCGAAACGGCCACAGGCAACGCGATCCATTCCTGGGGGTCGCGCAATCTGACGATCGAGGACAACCGGGTCAGCGGCCATCGCGACGGGATCTATCTGGAGTTCACTCGCCACGCCGCCGTGCGGCGCAACGTGAGCGAGCGGAACTTCCGCTACGGCCTCCACTTCATGTATTCCGACTCCTCGGCGTACGAGGGAAACCGCTTCCAGCACAACGGCAGCGGCGTGGCGGTGATGTACTCGCACGTGGTGCGGATGGCGCAGAATCACTTCCTCGCCAATCGTGGTGCCACGGCCTACGGGCTGCTGTTGAAGGAGATCGCCGACGTCACGCTCATCGGCAACGACTTCACCGGCAACACCACCGGATTGCTGGCCGACGGCGCCGAGCGATTGGAGGCCAGCGGCAATCACTTCACCGGCAACGGCTGGGCGGTGCGGCTGCTGGCGAGTACCAGCGGTGGGCGCTTCACGGACAATCACTTCGCCGGCAACACCTTCGACGTCGCGGTGAATGCGCGCACGGTCGATGCCGAGTTTGTCGGCAACTGGTGGGATGCGTATCGCGGTTGGGACCTCGACCACGACGGCACCGGCGACGTGCCGCACCATCCGGTGCGGCTCTTCGCGCTGCTCGTGGAGCGGGCCCCGGCGGCGCTGATGCTGCAGCGGGCGCTCTTTGTCCGGGTGCTCGATGCGGCGGAGCGGGTGGTGCCGGCACTGACGCCGGCGCAGGTCGTCGACCGCGCCCCGCGCGTGTCGCGGGGCAGGGGGAGCGAATGATCGTCACGCGTGGGGTGGTGAAGCGGTTTGGTCGGCGCACGGTGCTGGCCGGGCTCGACGCCGAGATCAGGACGGGGCGGATCACCGCGCTCGTCGGACCGAACGGCGCGGGGAAGACCACCTTCCTCAAGGTGCTGCTGGGGCTCGCGCGGCCAACGGCCGGGCAGGTCGCCATCGACGGCGTGATCCTGGATGGCGGCCCTGAATACCGGGCGCAGATCGGCTACATGCCGCAGATCGTCCACTTCCCGGCGCACCTGCGCGGCAGCGATCTGATGACGATGGTGACTGCGCTGCGCGGCGGCACAACGCAGCCCGATCTCTCGCTGGCCGAGGCGTTCGACCTCGGTGCCACGATGCGTCGGCCGCTTGGCGAACTCTCCGGCGGGACGCGGCAGAAGATCAATGCCGTGTTGGCCTTCGCCTTTGCGCCGAAGCTGCTCATCCTCGATGAACCGACGGCCGGTCTTGATCCGCTCGCAGCGCGGGTACTCAAGGACCGGATCCTCGCCGAGCGGGCGCGGGGCACGACGGTGCTGATCACTTCGCACGTCCTGCCGGAACTCGAAGAGCTGGCCGACGATGTCCTCTTCCTCGTCGAGGGGAAGGCGGCGTGGGCGGGTGCGGTGAAGGCGCTGACGCATGGCACCGGCGAGCGGACGCTCGAACGCGCGGTCGCGCGGCTCCTCGGCGGCGGCGTCCGCCTGGCGGTCGCATGAACACCGCCCTCCGCGTCCTGCCACCCGTACTGCGTGACGCCCTCCGTGGTCGCTGGCTGGTCGGTCTCCTCGCCACGCTGCTGCTGATCGGCGAGCTGCTGCTGCGCTTCAGTGGCGGCGGCGCCACGACGCGCGTCTCGCTGCTCGACGTGGTGTTGATCCTCACGCCGTTGATCGGACTGGTGGTCGGCACGATGCAGGTCCACCATGCGCGCGAGATGACCGAGCTGCTGCTGGCACAGCCTATTGCCCGCCGCACGCTCTTCGTCGCGCTCTACCTCGGCACTGCGCTGCCGTTGGCGGCGGTGGTGGTGGTCGGGCTGCTCGCGCCGTTCCTCTGGCACGGCATGCTCCTGGGCGACGCCCTGGTGCCGATGCTGGCGCTGGCTGGCGCTGCCGCTGGGCTCGCCATGCTTTCCACCGCACTGGCCTTCGTGATCGCGCTCGGGGCCGACGACAAGGTGCGGGCGCTGGGGATTGCGCTCGGGGTCTGGCTGGTGACGGCGGTGCTCTGGGATGGGGTGCTGCTGCTGTTGGCGCTGCTCTTCGGCGATCGTCCCATCGAGCTGCCGATGCTGGTCATGCTCGCCCTCAATCCGTTCGATCTCGCGCGGGTCCTCCTCCTCCTCGGCAGCGACGCCGCCGCTCTCCTCGGCTACACCGGGGCGGTGGTGCAGCGGAGCCTGGGGAGCAGCGGTGGCCGCGTGATGCTGGTGTCGTTGCTCGCCCTGTGGCTGGTGGTTCCCTGCGTGATTGCGGCGCGAAGCTTCGCCCGCAAAGACTTCTGACTTCGTAACCCGAAAGGATCTGACCATGACGATGACCCCCCGCACTCTTGCCCTCGTCGCCCTCCTGCTCGCCGCCTGTGGTGGCGCGAAGGATGCGGCTCCCGCTGGTGATGCTGCCCCCGCAGCACCGACCGCGCCCGCCGCGACCGGCAAGGTGATCGAGATCCAGATGATCACCGATGGCACCAGCAACCGTTATGAACCCGCCGAGATCGAGGCGCATCCCGGCGATGTGCTCCGCTTCACGCTGCAGGTCGGCGTGCACAACGTCCACTTTCTCGCCGACAGCAACCCGGGGATCCCCAACTTGCCGCCCGCGAGCGACATGCTCCAGCTGCCAGGCCAGACGTTCGACGTGATCGTGAACTTCCCGGTCGGGAAGACGCTCTACTTCCAGTGTGACCCGCATGCGTTGCTGGGGATGGTGGGGCATGTGAAGATCGAGTCGTAGGTCGTAGGTCGTAAGGGTGCCGCAGAGTTTGTCATCCTGAGCGCAGCGACGGCGTAGCCGGCGCGAAGTCGAAGGACCTCTCTCCGTGCGCCGGGATAGAGGTCCTTCGACTGCGCACCCCTTCGGGGTGCTTCGCTCAGGATGACAAACGCGACGGCGCCCCCGTTCACCGTTCACCGTTCACCGTTCACCCCTCCGCGTGGTATAGTCCTCCGCACCCCTCCGTAAGCACTTCCGCCCCTCGCATCGTCCCATCGCCGTGCACTCCTTGGAGCGACCGATCACCGAGCCGCGCGACGATGACCGTCTCCATCCCTCGCCTGAACAGGACGCCGCCTTTGCGGCCCTCGTGCGGAGCGTGCGGGAGCGGATCCACGGCTGGGCGCGCCGCTTCAGCGGCGATGCCGATGACGCCGAGGACATCGCCCAGGAGGTGCTGCTTCGGCTGCACCGGAAGGTGCACACCTTCGAGGGGCGGTCGGTGCTCAGCAGCTGGCTCTACCGGCTGACCTGGAATGCGGCGCATGACCGACGCGTCAAGCAGCGACGACGATCCGCCCTGCTGGAGCGGTATGGCGACGGCGAGACGACCGCGCCACCAGCCGATGCCGCGCCCCCGTTGGACGCCGATGGAGTGGCGGAGCTGGTCCGGAGCTTTCGAGCCGAGTTGACCCCGAGGCAGCAAGAGGTGTTCACGATGGTTGATCTGGAGCAGCGTCCCGTGCAGGAAGTCGCCGAGACACTCGGCATTGCTCCCTCGACGGTTCGGGTACTGCTGGCACGCGCCCGCCAGACGATTCGCCTGCGAATGCTCGCCGAGCACCCCGACCTGCTTCAGGAGTTTGGCCGATGAGCTGCGAACCGATGCTGATGCAGCTGCTCGAGGCGGAGCCGGACGAACTCCGCCGCGTGGTCGACACGCCGTTGACTCGGCACCTGGCCGATTGCCCGAAGTGTGCCGCGGTGGCCGAGCGACTGATTGCGGACACGGCGCAGCTCGCCTTTGCGGTGCGGGCGGCCGGGGCTCACCCGGAGCGGCGGCTGTCGAGGTGGTGGCTGGTGCCGGGCATGGCGGCCGCGGCAGTGGCGGTGCTGCTCTGGCGCGGCAACACCCCCGCCATCGTGGTGCCTGCCCCCGTGAGTTCCGCGGTGACGCCGCCGCCGCCGCCCGCGATTGCGCCGACACTGGTGGCCGTCGCCGAGGCACCGCGCTCGGTGGCCCCGGCGCCGAGGGCTCGATCTGCGGGATTGCGGCGGGTGCGGGTGCGACCGGTGCCGCAGCTGGTCGCCTTCCGTGTCGAGCCGGTGATTGTCGAAGCGGAGCCGGCGCCGACCCCGGTGAAGGTGACGCCGATCTCGACGAACCGCCGAGGACGCGTGACCGATGCGCGCGGTGCGGTGATCGTGGAACCACCACCATCGAAGCGTGCAACCATTCTCCGTTCCGCCGTGCCCGGCGTGACGGTCATCTGGCTCAACTGACCACACTCCGAGGAACACTCGATGAACAACATGATGCGTGGGATGACGGCGATGCTGCTGCTGGCGGCGTGCGCGCCGGCGGCGGGGCAGGCCACTGCGACGGCGGTGACCTTTCCGGTCACGCAGAAAGAGCCGTTCAAGCTTCACTTCCGGCTCGGCAACGGTGGCGAAGGAGGCTTTCTGGGGGTCGAGGAGCCGAAATCGCAGCAGGGGGCTTGGTCAATCGGCAGGTTCGGTTTCAGCGATCAGGCTGACACCATCGCCGTCCGGACCTTTGCGCTGCGGTACCTCGATTCGGAAGAGGCGGCCAAGTTGGTCGGGCCCTACGTTCGCTCGCCGGGGAGCGCGGTGTACGATGGTGGGCCCAGGGTCAACGCGATCACCGTGCGCGAGCAGCAGAGCATCCTGACCACGATCGACAGCGTGCTGCGCGAGTTCGACCGACCGCCGAGCACCATGGTGCTCCATTTTCAGGTTCTCGCCAACAGCGACGCGCCGACGACAGACCCGGCGATTGCGGATGTCGACAAGGCACTGCGTGGGGTGTTTCGGTACCCGGGGTATCGGCTCGTCGCGGAAGGCACCGCACTCGTCGTCGACTTCTCCTCGTTCACCGTCACCATGAACGGGGAGTCGGTTCCCCTGACCATCACCGGAACCGTCGGCCGGGTCCGACTCGGCGCGGCACCGACGGTGGTGATCATGGTCGACCTCCTGTCGGGACCTACTCGGCGGATGGTCGCGGACTCGGTGGCGCCTTCGCGGACGGCTGCCTACGTGTCGACGACACCGCAGCAGCTGATCTCCAGCCAGATCACGATGCCGGTCGGGGAGGCAGTTGTCCTGGGCAGTGGGTCGATTCCAAATCAGAAGGGGACGCTGATTCTGGTGGTGCGTCCGACGCTGCGGCCGCCGTTGCCGAGGTAGGGGGAACTCTTGTCATCCTGAGCGGAGCCCGCGAAGCGGGCGCAGTCGAAGGACCTCTGTCCCAGCGTGCGGAGAGAGGTCCTTCGACTTCGCACCCCTTCGGGGTGCTTCGCTCAGGATGACAAACTCTACGGCTCCCCCGTTCACCGTTCACTGCGGCGGTAGGGGCGCCGAACCTCGGCTGGGGTGTTTCATTTCCCCCATGCCGCGCCCACTGCTGGCCGCCCTGCTGCTCCTTCCGGCTGCGCTCTCCGCGCAGGGAGCGAAGCTCGAGGCCCGCGCCTTCGCCCTCCTCGGCGCGCGCGGCGACACCACCCTCGTCGAGCGCTGGGTCGCGCTCGGTGGCGCGATCCGCGCCGAGCAGCGGGTGCCGGGCGGCGGCGCACCACTCCGCCTTCGTCTCGATGAAGACCCCGAGGCACGACTTGAGCGGCTGACTCGCATCAGCGGCCAGCCTGACCTCGCCGAGCGGGCCGAGGCCGTCAGCGTGCCCGGGTTCGCCGCGCTCCGCATGGGGGCGGAGGGGCGTCCGACGGCGCGCCGCGAGACCCCCGCGGGGAGCGCGCTGCTGGCCCCGCGGTCGCTCGCGATGCTGCAACGGCAACTGCATCGCGCCGATCAGCAGGGCGACATCTGGTACAACGGCAACTGGTTCACCCCCACCGTGACGCTGCTGGGCGATCGGATGGTGATCGATACGCTGCGGGTCACCGCGATCGGCGTCGACACGCTGCTCGTCGAGTCGGCAGAATGGCAGCTGCGATTGGCCGTGGACGCGGAGGGGACCATCAGTGGCGGCGGCGGGCGCGGCGCCGAGGGCCAGCCGCTCCGCGTGGTGCGACTGGCCGATCGCGCCGCCGCCGATGGCTGGCTCGTCGATCTGGGCGACTACACCGCGCCAGCCGGGGCGCCGTGGCAAACGAGTGCGGTCACCGTGCCCGTTGGTGGCGGCGTCACCCTCGGCGGCACCCTCACCATGCCGAATGGCCCCGCGCCCCACGCCGCCGTGCTGCTCCTCTCCGGCTCGGGGGCACAGGATCGCGACGGCAGCACCATGCTCGGCTATCGACCGCTGCGTGAACTGGCCGACTCGTTGGCGGCGCAGGGCATCGCCTCGCTCCGCCTCGATGATCGCGGCGTAGGGGCCTCCGGCGGCGACTACCCCTCCCGGACTATCAATGAGCTCGCCGAAGACGCCTCGCGGGCATTGCGGCTCCTGGCGGCCCTTCCAGGCGTCGATGCCGAGGCGCTCGGCATCGTCGGCCACAGCGAAGGCGCGTTGGTGGCGATGCAGGCGGTCGCCAACGGCGCCGATGCCAAGACGCTGGTGCTGTTGGCTGCACCATCGCGGCCCGGTCGGGAACTGGTCGCGCTGCAGCAGCGCTACGGCGCGACCCGCATGGTCCGCGACAGCGCGCCTGACAGGCAACCGGCCTTGATCGAGGCGCTGCTGCAGGGCTCGAGTGAGGCGGTCGAGGCGTTGCGGCGCGACTCGCGCGGCTTCCGTGCCCTCCTCGGCTATGACCCCCGAGCCGCCGCCAAGCGCGTCCGGGTACCGACCCTGCTGCTCCATGGCGACCAGGACACCCAGGTGCCGGTCAGCCAGGCGGCAGAACTGGCGGCCGCGCTCCGACGTGCCGGCGCGGACGCCGCGGTGGAGCGGCTTCCGGACGTGAACCATCTCTTCCTGGCCGACCGCAGTGGCGATCCCGCTGGCTACCTGCTGCTCCCCGAGCGACGGCTCGCGGCAGGGGCGGTGGCGGCGGTGGTCCGCTGGCTGCAGGCGCGGCTCCCCTGACCGGGCGATATCTTCCGAGGATGCGCACTTCATCCGCCGTCTCCCTGCTCGTCCTCCTCGCCGCCTGCGGCGAGCCTCCCGCGCCCGCTCCGGTGGTCCGCCTCGCCGAGACCGCCGACACGCTGATCGTGCCGGTGGTCCAGCTGACCGATGCCCGGCCGCTCAGCGACGGCCGCTGGGTGATGATCGCGACCAACGAGTTGGAGTTGCAGGTGGCCGACTTCGCCGCGAAGACGGCGATGCCGTTCCCCGGCATGACGAAGGAAGAGGTCCCCGGGCCGAGCACGCTGCTCGCGGCGGGCGACACGATGCTCGTCGGCGATTGGGGCTTCCAGCGGGTCACCTTCTGGACGGTCGGCTCGAAGCGACTCGAGGCGGTGCCGATGCCGGAAGGCACCAACGGCGCGCTGCCGCGTGCCCGCGATGCGGCGGGGCAGTGGTACTTCGAGGGGACGCCGTCGCCGGGGCGCGATGGCAGTGGCCTGGCCGATAGCGGGCGGGTGATCCGTGCCGATGCGATGCTGACGAAGTTCGACACGATCGCCCAGTTGGTCTCGCCCGACCTGGCGATGGTGCCGCGTGAGGGCGGCCCGCGCCTGGAACGCCGCATCCTCACGGGGATGGACAAGTGGGGCGTGCTCGGCGACGGCACCCTCTGGATTGCGCGGACCAAGCAGAATCAGGTCGAGTGGCGCAACCCCGATGGCTCGTTGCAGGCGCAGACCAAGCCGCTCCCCGACCCGATCCTCCCGGTGCAGGAGATGGATCGGCAGCTCTATCTGCGGCGCTTTCCCGAGGACCAGCGGCAGGCCGCCAACACGCAGGTGTTCGCGGAACTGAAACCGCCGTTCGAGGCCGCCTTCGCGACGCCCGACCGGCGGATCTGGTTGTTCAAGAGTGCCCCGGCGCTCGATTCGATCCGCACCTTTCAGGTCGTCGACAGCAGCGGCCTCAAGGCGGTGATCGAGGTGCCGAGTCGCGGCACCGCGATCGGAGTCGACGGCAGCTGGATCATCATGGCGGAGGAGTTCCCCGAGGGGATCCGCCTGCTCCGTTACGCGATCCCTGCGAGCGCCAAGGGCAACTAGTCCATCAGCGAGGCGTCGGCCGACTCCGCCGTTTCCTCGTCGGGAAGCGTGCTGGGGCGGCGACGCTCGCGATTCTCCTCGTACCACTCGCGGGTGATCTCGCCCGCCAGCCGGCGATTCCCGAAGCCGAACGCCAGGCCGACGGCCAGCGCCACTGCGCCGAGAATCAGCGTGAAGGCCGACGTCACGATCTCCTCGGCGACCCCCAGCTGCTGCAGCGCCATGAAGATCGCGATCACCACCACCGCGGCCTTCGCCACCTTCGCCAGCGTCGGCACCCCTTCCACGCCGCCGGCCGACGCGACGATCACCCCGCGCACGAACTCGCCGACGATCATCCCGAGGATGACGATCACGATCGCCGAGATCAGGGTCGGGATGAACGAGATCATGATGCCGAACATCTCGTTGATGCTCTCGAGGCCGAGGGCGGCCGAGGCGAGCAGGATCACGATCAGCATCATCAGCCAGAACAGCAGCTTGCCGACGGCGTGTTCCGGGTCCATCCGGGAGCCGGTTCGGTCGACCGCTTCGCGGAGGCCGCCCGCTTCGGCGACCTTGTTGAAGTTGAGGCGCTTCAGCGTCGCATCGACCCATTTCTCGATGGTCCGGGCGACGAAGTAGCCCGCCACGAGAATGAGGATGGCGATGAGCATGGCGGGGATCACCTGCCAGAGTTGCTCCGCGCCGTTGCGCAGCCGTTCCGAGAGAGCGTTCACGAAGAGACCTCAAGCACGAGTTTGCCGAACTGATCGCCGGCCGCGAGGCGCTGGTAGGCCGCGGCCCCGTCGGCGAGGGGAAAGATCGCATCGACCGGGGGTCGGAAGCGTCCGGCGTTGCCATGGGCGACCACCGCCGCGAATTCGCTGCTGGTCCCCATCGTCGACCCGAGCAGGCTCCACTGGAACCAGAAGAGCCGTCGCAGGTCGAGCGCCACCTCGGGGCCACCGGTCGCCCCGCAGGTGACCAGGCGGCCCCCTGGGCGCAGCGCCTTGAGCGACCTGGGCCAGGTCGGCGCGCCCACGGTGTCGACGACGACATCGACGCCGCGGCCGAAATGTGCCTTGACGGCCGCCGGGATGTCAGCGCTGCCGCCGTGCTGGAGCGCCAACTCGGCGCCGAACGCCGTGGCCCGGGCCAGCTTGGCGTCGGAGCCGGAGGTGACCGCGACGTGGGCGCCGAGGAAGCGGGCAATCTGGAGCGCGGCGACAGCGACCCCGCCGCCGATGCCCCAGATCAGGACCGATTCCCCGGCGTGCACCCGCGCCCGGGTCGTCAGCATCCGCCAGGCGGTCAGCGAGGCGAGGGAAAAGGCGGCGGCCTCGGCCCAGCTCCACTCCCCGTCGAGGCGCGCGACGTTGCGCGCGGGGAGCACGATCTCTTCGGCGGCGGTGCCGGGGCGATGCTCTCCGAGCAATCCGAAGTGGCGACAGAAGACTTCGTCGCCGGCGAGACATGCGGTGCACTGCCCGCAGGAGACGCCGGGGTTCACCACCACGCGATCACCGACCTGGACCGAGGTGACGGCGGGGCCGACCTCGAGCACCACGCCAGCGGCGTCGGCCCCCACGATATGCGGGAATGCCTTGATTGGCGCGGCCGGCAGCCCGTTTGCCACCCAGAGATCGAGGCGATTCAGGGCGATCGCGCGGACGCCGATGCGGACCTCATCGGGCGCCTGCAGGCGCGGCGCGGGGAGGTCGAGAACGGCCAGATGCTCGGGACCGCCGGTGGCGGTGAGAGAGAGCGCGCGCATTCGTTGGTGACGACACCTTGCAGAAGCGAGGGAGTGACGCGACATATAATAGCGCTTCGACCAGTACCGGCGTGCACAGCATCCGACAACGCGGGCCCGGCGAGAGCGATCCCAACCCTTTCCCACTGCATCCTGCAGGAGAGTACCGATGGCGATGAACGACGATTCGCTGTTCTACGGGTCCTTGGAATCCCAGGGCCAGAGTGCCGCCGCCGTCCCGGCGTTCGACATTCCTGAGCCGGCCGTGGGCAACCTCCCGGCGCCGAAGCCGCGGAAGAAGGCGCCGAAGAAGGCGCCGGCGAAGCCGGCCCCGAAGGCCGCGGCGAAGCCCGCCCCCAAGGTGGCTGCGAAGCCTGCCGCCAAGGCCCCGGCCAAGAAGGCAGCGAAGCCTGCGAAGAAGGCGGCCAAGCCGGCCGCAAAGGCGCCGGCGAAGAAGGCTGCGAAGCCCGCCAAGAAGGCGGCCAAGCCGGCGAAGAAGGCGGCGAAGAAGGTGGCGAAGCCGGCCAAGAAGGCGCCGGCGAAGAAGGCCGCCAAGCCCGCGAAGAAGGCGGCGAAGAAGGTCGCGAAGCCCGCCAAGAAGGCGGCCAAGCCGGCCAAGAAGGCGCCTGCCAAGAAGGCCCCGGCGAAGAAGCCGGCCAAGAAGGCTGCCAAGAAGCGGAAGTGATTCCACTTCAGGGCTCCATGATGGCGCGCCCCGGGTTTCCCGGGGCGCGTCGTCACTTGGGGTGGTGGGCCACCGCGCTGCTCTGCTGGCTCGGTGGATGTATGGGTGCGCCCGCCGGTGCGGGTGTCACCGCGCTGACCGGCGCGACCGTGATCGACGTGGTCTCGGGCCGCCCGATCACCGATGCCGTGGTGCTGATTCGCGACGGGATGATCGTCTCGATCGGCTCGTCGGCGGAGCTGGCCGTTCCCTCGGGCGCCACGACCGTCGACCTCGCCGGGCGCTGGATCGTCCCCGGCTTCATCGACGCGCACGCCCACCTGCAGCCGTGGGGCCTCGCGGCGTCGCTTCGCTACGGCGTGACGACGGTGCGCGACCTCCACGACGGCCTCCCGCTGGCCGACACACTGCGCGCGCTGGTCGGCCGAGGGCCGACGCCGCGGCTCTTCCTCGCCGGCGCGATGGTCGATGCCCCACCGACCACCTATCCCGATGCGATCGCTTTGGCCGAGCCGGACTCGGCCAGCGCCGTGGTCCAGCGCCTCGCCGCCACCGGCGTCCAGTGGGTCAAGGGCTACACGCACCTGACTCCGCCACTGCTCGGCGCGCTGGTCACCGCCGCGCGGGCCCAGGGCCGTCCCGTTGCGGCGCATCTCGGCCTGACCAACGCCGTCGAGGCGGCGATGCGCGGTGTCACTTCGATCGAACACCTGAGCGGCGTCCCCGAGGCCTCGGACGATTCCGTCGCGCTGCAGGCCGAGCATCGCCGCGGCTTCTTCGACGGCTGGACCGCGTTTGAACTCGCCTGGGCCCAGATGGCCCCCGCGGCGCTCGGTGGTATTGCCCGCGACCTCGCCGCCACTGGCGTCGTGCTGGTGCCGACCCTCGGGCTGCACGAGACCTTCGCTCATCTCGACGATTCGCTGGTCTATCGCTCCCCCGATCTCGCGGCGGTGCCCGACTCGGCACGCCGCAATTGGAACGTCCCGGGGATGATCAAGCGCGCCGGCTGGACGCCGGGGATCTATCCGCGCTTCCGCGAGGCACGGCCAATCCAGGACGCCTTCGTGCGGACCTTCGTGGCCGCCGGTGGCCGCGTTGCGACCGGGACCGACGCGTCGAATCAGCTGCTCGTCCCAGGTGCCGGCGTGCACCTCGAAATGGAGCTGCTGGTGCACGCCGGCCTCTCGCCCCTCGAGGCGCTGCGGGCCGCGACCGTCAACGGCGCGCATCTCCTCCGCGCCGATCACCTCGGCCGCCTGCGCCCCGGTGCCGCCGCCGATCTCGTCGTCCTCGGCGGCGATCCCCTCGTCGAGATCCGCAACACGCGGCTGATCGTGAAGGTGATGAGCAGGGGGGAGTGGGTGAATCGATGATCGATGATCGATGGTCGATGATCGACGGGTGGTGAATCCCGGTTGCAGGCTATATTCTCGACGTGGCGCTATCGATCATCGATGATCGATCATCGATCATCCTGTTTCTCGCATCTCTGTGTTTCGCCATGGCCGCCTTCCGCTGGACCCCCGAGCGCATGGAACAGCTGGAGCACGCGGTGCGCCGGCGGAAGCGCGTGTTGTTGCGGCGGCGCGGGAACGAGTACGTCGTGGTCGCCTCGGCGATCACCACGTCGCGCGGACGGGAAGCACTGGCCGGCTACCTCGCCATGACCGGGGATGACATGCTCTTCATCCTCGGCGACCTCGACCATTTCCAGGTGATCGACCCCTGACCAAGTCTTCGCTTCCCATCGCCATCGTGCATCTCGACGAGAGCTGTCTCGGCAACGGCAAACCGGGCGACAACCCCGGCGGCGCCGGCGGGCTCGTCGAAATCCGCACCAGTGCCGGCCTGCAGCGCCGCGAGTTCTACCTCCACTCCAAGGCGACCACCAACAATCGGATGGCGCTCGCGAGTGCGATCGCCGCGCTGCAGCTGCTCGGGCAGAAGAAGAACCGGCTGCGACTGCTGGTGATTTCCGACAGCGAGTATCTCGTGAAGGGAATCCGCGAATGGGCACCGGCGTGGAAGGCGCGCGGCTGGGTCAGGAAGGGCGGCGGGATCGAGAACCTCGAGTTGTGGCGCGCGCTCTGGCAGTCGCTCGACCTGCACGACGTGCAGTTCATCTGGGTGCGCGGCCATGCGGGCCATCCGAAGAACGAATACGCCAACGATCTCGCGATTGCGGCCGCCACGAAGCAGATCACCTCCGATGGCATCATCGAGTCGGGGTATGACGCCTGGCTGGAGGCGAAGCACGCCGCGCGCCAGTATCTGGGGTACGACCCGGACGCGACCTTTGCGGCGCTCGAATCACGACTCGCCGCCGGGGAACGCTTCCCGATCAAGGAGGTGGGGGCATGACCGATCTTGAACACCTTGCCGCCGCGCTGTTGGCGCAGTGGCGCGCCGAGGGCGGCCCGGTCGATGGACCGATCGCCGTCGGGTCGATTCTCGATCGCACCATGCCGTATCGCGTGGCGCGCCGACTGCTCGGCATCGATGTGAGCGAGGACTACGAGGCGCTGCTCCTCCGCCTCGTCGCCGAAGAAGAGGGCCTCGTCATGGCGGAGCCCGCCGATGCCGCCGAGATGGCGCGGACCACGATGGCGGCGCGGATCCCCGACCTCGATGTCCTGCAGCTGCTCCGCTCTGCCACGGTGACCTTCCATGCCAGCACGGCGATGCGGCTCGACGGGGTGTTGCCGCTCCGGCCGCCTGCACCGACCGAGCCGTCGCCCTGGGCACCGCCGACGCCGGCCTCGCCCGCCGAGCCGGCCGTCGAGACGCCGGTGATCCCGATTCGCAGCGAGGTCGTCGCCGATCACACCGCGGTGGCGCCGCCGACGCCGCCGATGCCGCCTGCGCCCGCGCCGGCCTTCGTGACGCAGGTGCGCTTCGATGCCCCGGGGGCAGGATGCTGGAGCTGCGAGGCTACGCTGCCGAGCGGCCGGACGGTGAAGTTCTGCCCGTTCTGTGGTGCCGATCAGCGTGAGCCGACGTGTCCCGCCTGCAACGTCACGGTGGAACGCGGCTGGAAGCACTGCCCCGATTGCGGCGAACGGCTGCCGGCCAGCTGACCTGACGCCGTGCCCCGCTCGGGGGGCGCGGCGAACCACTCCCCTCGCCATATTCCGAGGATGACGGACATCGTCTTCCTCTCCGCCGTCCGGACGGGCTTCGGCACCTTCGGTGGAGCGCTCAAGGATCATTCGGCCACCGACCTCGGCGTGATTGCCGCCGAGGCGGCGCTGGCGCGCGCGGGACTGGACGCTCGGCTGGTCGATCATGCCATCGTCGGCAACGCGATGCAGACCTCGCGCGACGCGATGTATTGCGCGCGGCACGTCGCGCTCCGCGCCGGCCTTGCGGTCGAGACACCGGCGGTCACCGTCAACCGACTCTGCGGGTCGGGCTTTGAGGCGGTGGTGCAGGGCGCCCATCGACTGACGCTCGGCGAGGCCACGGCGGTGCTCGCCGGCGGAACGGAGTCGATGAGTCAGGCGCCGCACGTGGTGCGCGGCGCCCGGTGGGGGATCAAGTACGGACCGTCGCCGCTGCTGGAAGACTCGCTCTTCGAGGGGCTCACCGATTCGTTCGGTGGTTGCGCGATGGCCGACACCGCGGAGAACCTGGCGCAGCGGTATGGCATCACGCGGGAGGCCTGCGAGGCGTGGGCACTGGTGTCGCAACAGCGCGCGGCGGCGGCGTGGGCGAGCGGCGTGTTCGCCCCCGAGGTGGTGCCGGTGATGCTGCGCGACCGCAAGACGAAGCAGGACGTGCCCTGGGCGCGCGACGAGCACATCCGCGGCGACATGACACCCGAAGGACTCGCCAAGTTGCCGCCGGTGACGCGGGCGGGGGGCACGGTCACGGCAGGCACCGCCTCGGGGATCAACGACGGTGCGGCGATGCTGGTGATGACCACCGCCGAGACGGCGGCGCGTGAGGGTGCCGCGCCGATCGGGCGACTGGTGTCGTGGGGCGTGATGGGGGTGCCGCCGGAGATCATGGGGATCGGCCCGGTGCCGGCCGCGCGCCAGGCGCTGGCACGCGCCGGGATGACGATGGACCAGATGGCACTGGTCGAGATCAACGAGGCGTTCGCGGCGCAGTATCTGGCGGTGGCGCGCGACCTCGAACTCGACCCCGCGCGCACCAACGTGCACGGCGGGGCGATCGCGATCGGTCACCCGCTCGGCGCCAGCGGCGCGCGGCTCACCGCGCACCTGTTGCATGCGCTGCGGGCGCGCGGTGGCGGGATCGGCCTGGGTGCGGCCTGCATCGGCGGCGGGCAGGGCATCGCGGTGATCGTCGAAGGGTTCGGGGGCTGACGCGATGGCCAACAATCTTCCCGGGCGAATTGATCGCGCCACCTTCGACCGCGTGCTGCAGCGCGCCGCCGAACTGCAGGCCGCCTCGCACGACATCGGCGAAGGGCTGACCGAGGACGAAGTCGTCGCCCTCGGCAACGAGGTCGGCATCGCGCCGCAGGTGCTCAAGCAGGCACTGCTCGAGGAGCGGACCCGCATCGCGCCGATGGAACCGAAGGGGGTCCTCGACGAATGGGTCGCACCGGCGGAACTCCGCGCGGAGCGCGTGGTGCAGGGGACCGAGGCGACGGTGAGTGCGGCGCTCACGGCGTGGATCGACAAGCACGAGCACTTCGTGGTGCAACGCGCCACGCTGGGGCGCACCACCTACGAGCCGCTCGACACCCTCGCCGGCGCGATGCGCAAGATGAAGCGGGTCTTCGAGGGCGCCTCGGCGAAGCCGTACCAGAACGACACCGAGCTGCTCACCGCGGTGATCACGCCCCTCGAGGATGGCTTCTGCCATGTGGCCGTGATGGCGACGCTGCGGCGAAGCCGCCGGAACTACGTCACTGGCGCCAGCGTGCTGGCCGGTACCGGTGTCGCGATTACGGCGGGGGTGATGGCGCTGGTGCAGTATCCCGCCGCTGAACTGCTGGCGATGATCCCTGCAGTGGCCGGGCTCGGAACCGGGGCACTGACGGCGCGCAGCTTCCGCCCGATCTCGGCGCGCGCGCAGCTGGGGCTGGAACGGATGCTCGACGATCTCGAACGCCGGCCGGCACTTGCTGCAGGATCGCCGCCGCCGCGGTCGCAGCAGATTGCGCGCGAGGTCGGCCAGGTGGTCAAGGACATCACCCGCGAAGTCCGCAAGGCGCTGGAGGAGAAGTGAGCATCGGCACGGTGGGCGTGGTCGGCGCGGGATTGATGGGCAGTGGCATCGCGCAGGCGGTGGCGATGGCGGGGCACGACGTGCTCATCCACGACAGCAACGGCGCCCAGTGGAACACCGCCCGCGGCCGGATCGAGTCGTCGCTGGCGAAGCTGGTCGAGAAGGGGAAGCTGACGCCGGAGGCGCTCCTCGCGACCAGCAGCCGGATCAACTTCGTCCCCGATCTCGGCGCGTTCGCCGTCTGCGACCTGGTGATCGAGGCGATCGTCGAGTCGCTCGACGCCAAGCGTGCGCTCTGGCAGCGGCTCGAGGGCATTTGCCGTGCCGAGACACTCTTTGCCACGAACACGTCATCGCTGAGTGTGGTGGACCAGACGGTGGGGCTGCGCCATCCGGAGCGGCTGCTCGGGATGCACTTCTTCAATCCGGTGCCGATGATGCCGCTGGTCGAGGTGGTGCGCTCGGTGCGCACGGCGCCGGCCGCGGTCGACGCGGCGACGGAGTTCGCCCGCGGACTGGGGAAGACGGCGATCACCAGTCGCGATGAGTCGGGCTTCGTCGTCAACCTGCTGCTGGTGCCGTATCTGGTGGATGCGGTGCACGCGCTGGAGCGCGGCGTGGGGACGATCGCCGACATCGACGCGGCGATGAAGCTCGGTGCCGGCCATCCGATGGGGCCGTTCACGCTGCTCGACTTCATCGGCCTCGACACCGTGGTGCAGATCGGCGAGATCATGTTCGACCAGTATCGCGAGGCGCGCTACGCCCCGCCGCCGCTGCTGCGGCGGATGGTCGCGGCCGGCTATCTCGGAAAGAAGAGTGGGGTGGGCTTCTACGATTGGCGCGGCGCGCAGCCGGTGCCGATGGAGCTCGGGCTGTGAGGCGCTGGAGCCTGGCGTTTGTGCTGCTCGCGGCCTGCTATCCGACCACGACCCGTCCGGCGATGACGCCGGTGCCGTCGGCCGATGTCGCGGAGTGGGAGCTCTTCGTCCCCGAGGCGACGCGCGCGTTGGCGCTGGCCCTCGATGCCGATTCGATCCCCGTCTCGCGCACCGAGCCGGACGACGGTTGGCTCGAGACGCCATGGTTCGACGCCCGCACCCTCAAGCCGACGACGCGCCGTCCGCTCGGCGACGAGACGGTTCGCCTGCGTGCCTGGATCGACCCGTCGCAACCCAATCACAGCACCGTCACCATCGAGATCGTCTACCGACCCGTCGCCGATCCCTCGCGCGATGGGCGGACGCTGGAGCGGCAGGTCAACGCCGCGCATCCCGTGGCGCAACGGGTGGCGGCGGTGATGGCGAAGTTGGTGAAGCAGTACGGGGAGGGGAAATAGGTCGTAGGTCTTGAGTCGCCCAGGCTTGTCATCCTGAGCGGAGTCCGCGAAGCGGACGTAGTCGAAGGACCTTCGTCATCATAGGTCCTTCGACTTCGCGCCGGCGTTGCCGTCGCTTCGCTCAGGATGACACCCATCAGGACCTACGACCTACGACCTACGACTTACGACCTACGACCCTTCATCCCACAAACGCCTTCAGATACTTCTCCAGCATCTCATAGTCCAACGCCGCATCCTTGCAGGGTCCCGCCGGCAGCGTCATCGTCAGGCCGAGGACCGGCACCTTTCCCGCCACATCATGCAGGCCCGTTACCATGTCGCGCTCGCAGGCCACCGCCACCACGGCGCGGGGGCGGCGTTCGCGGATGACGCGGCGCGCCAGCTGGCCGCGCGTCGCGACGAAGACCGGCACGCCGTACTTCCCGGCCATGCTCAGCACGGTGTCGAGCGTGACGCGCGAGAGGCAGCGCGGGATGAGCAGCAGCAATTCGCCGTGGCCGACCTTGCGGGTGCGCAGCAGGGCCAGCGTGTTGTAGACCTTCACCGAGGCGTTCTCGACCCGATCGCGCGTCCGGAACCACGAGGCCACCTTCGACGTGAGTCCCATCACGTTGAGGAAGAGGCCGCGCTCGGCCAGCATCGGCGGCAGCAGCGGGAAGCGGAAGAGATACGAGACCCCGATCAGCAGCCACCACGCGAAGACGGTGATGATGAGGATGCCGAAGCCCGACCAGAGGAGGAGCGGCAGTCGGGGGTGCAGGTCTCCGATGCGCGGGTCGAGGAGGAAGAGCCCGAGCGAGGCGAAGCCGAGCGCGACGATCAGCGAGGTGATCGCCCAGACGAAGAAGAGCGCCGGCGGCGCGTCGTAGTTGCCGCCGTTCGGCAACGGCTCGCCGTTCCATGCGTCCCACTCATGGCCGAGGCGACGATCGACGTCGATATGGATCAGTTCCGCACGCGGGGCAGTCATTGGGGGGGAAATCTCCGACCGAGCGGGTCGGAGTCAAGGGGACGGCCCAACTTCGGCGCCACGCGCCGCGTCCTTGCGTACTTTTCGGCCATGCCAGCGCTCCTTCGAACCGATTCCGACCTCCGTGCGCGCTATGCGCAGGGGGGTGGCGTCTACCGGATCATCCCCGCCGCGGTGGCCCGGCCGACGACGCTGGCGGAGCTGCGCGCGGTGCTCACCGAGGCGCGCGCGGCGGGGCTCGCCATCACGCCGCGCGGTGCCGGGAGCGCGATGGATGGTGGCAACGTCGGCGAAGGCGTCGTGCTCGACCTCACCGCGTTCGACGCGGGCCGGTGCGTCGTCGATGCCGCGGATCGACTCGCGATCTGCACGCCGTCGCTCACCATCCCCACGGTGCAGCGCGCTGCCGCGGCGCACGACCTCCACCTCCCGATGGACCCCTCCAGTGCCGGCTGGGCGACGCTCGGCGGACTCATCGGCACCAACGCCTCCGGCGCGCGCACCGTGCGCGATGGCGCGATGCGTCGCTGGGTCGAGGCGGTGACGCTCGAGACGGACGATGGTCCGCTGACCCTGGCACGAGGGATCGCGCCGGACCAGCGGCACCCGGTCATCCAGCGCTGGCAGCGTGACGTGCTGCCCCTCCTCGCGCGGCATCGCGCCGCGATACTGGCGCGGTGGCCGCGCACGCGCAAGCAGAGCTTCGGCTACGATCTCGCGGCGTGGTGGGCCAGCGGCGACCTCGTCGATCTGGTGATCGGTGCGGAGGGTACCCTCGGCGTGATGACCGAGGTCACGGTGCGCCTCGCCCCGATCGCCGCCCACCGCCTGGCGTTGCGGGTGGTGCTGGCCGACCGCGCCCTGCTGGTGCCGGCGCTCGAGACGGTGCGCCGCCACGATCCGGCGGTGCTCGAATTCCTCGACGGCTCCTTCCTCCGACTGGTGGAGGCCGAGGTCCCTGCGGGGACCGCCGCGGTCCTGCTCGCCGATCTCGAGGGGGAGCATGCCGACGAGTTGCAGGCACGCGCGGCGGCGCTCCAGCAGGATCTTGCGGGGCTGGGTGCAGGAGTGACCGAGGCGGTCGTCGCGGCCGACGCGGCGGCAATCGCGGCGCTTTGGCGCATCCGCCACGGCGCCTCGCCCCGCCTCGCGGCGCTCACCGATGGTCGGCAGTCGATGCAGATCATCGAGGACGGCTGCGTCCCGCCTGCTGCACTGGGCCGTTACCTCGACGCGGTCGATGCCGCGTGCCGCGCCGAGCGGATCGACGCGGTGATGTTCGGCCATGCGGGCGATGGCCACGTGCACGTGAACCTCCTCCCCAACCTGCGCGAGGCCGATTGGCTCGGCCGCGTGCGCGGCGTCTACGAGGAAGTCGCCGGTGCGCTCCTCGCGCTGGGTGGGACGCCCTCCGGGGAGCATGGCGCGGGGCGGCTCCGCGCACCGCTGATCGAACGCTTTCTGGGGCCCGAGGCGGTCACCTGCTTCCAGGCCATCAAGACGGCGTTCGATCCGGCTGGCCGCCACAATCCGGGGGTCATTCTCGCCGACGGCCACGACCCGCTCAGCCGGCTCAAAGTCGGGCCCGACGCCGCGCCGCTCCCGGCCGGGATGGCGGAGGCGCTGGCGGCGATCGAGCGGGAGGGGCGGTGGGGGGAGAGCCGGTGGTCGAACGATGATCGATGATCGATCATCGATGATCGATCATCCCGCTCCCCCTCACCCCTCACCTCGATTCGACTACATTTTGCCGATCTCCCCGACCCTCTACCGGCGCTGACTCCCATGCTGACCATCTACCGCGATCCCGTCGTCACCCTCATTGGCCGCCCGCAGTTCGTCGAGCCGGCGCACCTCCCCGTGCAGTGGAAGGAGGAGGGGACCGACGGCGAGAAGATCGCCGAATTCGCCGGCCGGCTCTGCTACATGAGCCAGAGCAACCCGGCGGGGCGCAGCACGGCGGAGTACCTCGGCAACATCCTCCGCGCGGGGCACGGTTCGGTCTTCGAGCACGCGGTCTACGTGGTGCTGATCGAGGGCGTGTCGCGGTCGTTGACCCACGAGCTGGTGCGCCATCGGGCCGGTTTCGGCTATTCCCAGCTCTCGCAGCGCTATGTCGACGAATCGACGGCCGCCTTCGTGATGCCGCCGGCGATCCAGGGAGATGAGTCCCTCGAGGCCGCCTGGTCCGAGCAGATGACGGCGGCGCAGGCCAGCTACGTCGCGGCGGTGGACCGCCTGATGGAGCGCTACGCCTGGGTCGAGGATCGGGTGCATCGGCGGAAGATGGCGCGCGAGGCGGCGCGTTCGGTCCTGCCGAACGGCACCGAGACCAAGATCGTCGTGAGCGGGAACGTCCGGGCCTGGCGGACCATGCTGGAATTGCGCCTCGGCGAGGGCGCCGAGCGGGAGATCCGGCGGCTCGCCGTCCGGGTCCTCGAGACGCTCCGGAAGGAGGCCCCGCGGTTCTTCGCCGATTTCGAGCTCTATCAGGCGGAGGACGGGGAGCGCGCCGGCCGGGTGGTCTACCACAAGGTCTAGTCGAGGGGGCGGTGCCTCGCATCCCGCCCCGGATCTCCGTAGATTTCCGGAATGTCCATCACAGCGCATGCCCAGGAGACCCGCGCCGGGATCGGCCCGGCCGTAGCCGTCAGGCTGGGGACCCTCCGCGGGTGAATTGGCGTCCCGCCGTCCGGATTGATCGCTGCGTCTGCCAGCGGCTCCTCTTTGCGCAGCTGCTCCCGGTCGCGCGCGCCAACGGCTGGACCCTCCAGGCCATCATGGACGAGACCGGCTGCGGCGACCAGTGCGGGATGTGCCGCCCCTACCTGCGCGCGATGCTGGCCGACGGCACCACGGTATTCGGCGAGATCCTCGAGGACGTCGCCGCCGATGTGGTTGCGCTCGGCGATGAGGTCGCCTGAGCGTGCCGCCGCAAGTACCCACCAAACGTCCCGCCGCCGCGCGGAAGTGGCATGAGCGGCTCTTCACCACCGGGCCGTTGGTCCTCTCCGCGCTCGTCAGCGGCTGGATCTCGGTCGCGCTGTTGGCATCGAAGCACTACGACAGCGGCATGGCTGCCGCGGCCGTCGCCTCGTTCCTCGCGCTGCTCACCGTGCGCCGTGGGCGGGTCCTCGCTGAACACCAGAAGAATTCCCTCTCGCGGGCGCTGGCTGCCGCGGCCCGCCGCAACGGCGAGCTGGAGCGCCTTCGCGACCTGGCCGCGGCACTGCTCGCCGGCAATGATCTCGCGACGCTGAATCGTCAGGTGGCGCAGGCCGCCGCCGACCTGCTCGGCGCCGAGGGTGGCGCGATCATGCTGGTCGTCGAGGAAGGCCGCTTCGCCAAGGTGGTCGCGGGCTCCGGGCCGCTCCTCCCGGCGGTCGGGTCGCTGGTGCCGATGGAGCAGTCGCTCGTGGGCATCGTGATTTCCGAGGACACCGCGCTCCTTGTCGACGACATGGAGCAGGACCCGCGCAACCATCCCCACGAGCAGTTGGCGGGCCGGCTCATCTCGGCGGCGATGGTGCCGCTCCGCTCGGCCGGGCTCGTCGTCGGCGCGGTCTGCGCCTAC
The DNA here is from genome assembly GCA_016704275.1 of Gemmatimonadota bacterium. Classification (NCBI taxonomy): domain Bacteria; kingdom Pseudomonadati; phylum Gemmatimonadota; species Gemmatimonadota bacterium. Next base: position 723,167 of record JADJAK010000002.1, on the reverse strand, counting down.
AACCGCAAGGATGGCCGGCCGTTCGAGGATCACGATCGTCAGCTGCTGCAGACCCTCGGCGACCAGGTCGTGCTCGGCCTCGACCGCACCACGGTGCTCGAGGAGCTGCGCCGCAACGAGCGAATGCTCGCGGCGAAGAACAAGGAGCTCCAGCGCGCCACGCAGCTGAAGAGCGAGTTCCTCGCCAACATGTCGCACGAGCTGCGGACGCCGCTCAACGCCATCATCGGCTTCTCCGACCTGCTGCTCACCGAGGGCCTCGGTCCGCTCGAGGATCAGCAGAAGGACTTCCTCGAGGCGATTCTCCGGAACGGCCGCCACCTGCTCGGGCTGATCAACGACGTCCTCGACCTCTCGAAGATCGAAGCGGGTCGGATGGAGCTCTCGCTGGCGAGCACCGACGTGCGCGACTGCATCAACGGCGCGATCACCGACACCGCCTCGCTGCGCACCGCGAAGAATCAGGAATGTGTCGTCGAACTCTCCGAGGGGTCGACGCTCGACGTGCTGGCCGACGGCGTGCGCGTCCGGCAGGTCCTCTTCAACCTCCTCTCCAACGCCTCGAAGTTCACCGGCGAAGGGGGGCGGATCACCGTCTCGGCGGTGCGCACCGTGGCGCCGATGCCGGCCGCCGCCGGCGCGGGCGCGATGGACCGGGTGAAACTGTCCACGCGGGATGTCGTCTGGATCTCGGTCTCCGATTCGGGCGTTGGCATCCAGGCCGAGGACATGTCCAAGCTCTTCCAGGAATTCTCGCAGGTCGACACCTCCGCATCGCGCGCGGCCCAGGGCACCGGCCTCGGGCTGGCGCTCTGCAAGCGCTTCGTGGAGCTGCACGGCGGCCAGATCGGCGTCGAGTCGATCTACGGGAAGGGCAGCACCTTCTGGTTCCTGATCCCGGTCGACGGCCCGCCCAAGCGCGCCGCGGCAGCGGGCTTCTGATGCACGCCTCGCGTCGTCTCGGGCACTGGCTCGGCCGGCTCGCCATTCTCCTGCAGGTCGGGATGGCCGGGCTGCCGTTCATCGACGCCGCGCTCTTCCACCGGGATCGCCCGGAAGCGGCGGTGCACGTCGAGGCGGCCGGCGTCAGTTGTCACGCCGGCGATTGCGTCCTTGGCCAGACGCTGCAGTCCACCGGTGCCGGCTTCCTCGACATCGCCAGTGCCTCGCTGCTTGGCGATGTCGTCGTCGGCTCGCGCTTCTCCGGAAGTTCGCCCACCGTGCGCCTCGCGGTCGGCATCCCCGTCGGTCCCCGCGCTCCACCACTCCAGGCCTGACCCACACTCGCTCAACCTGACGGTCGCGAATCTCGCCCCTCGGCGAGTCGTGCCATCGTCTCTGTGGATCATCCTCATCCGGATTGGAGTGCGCACCATGTTCCTCCCGCTCTTGCTCGCATCCCTCGCGACCGCACCGGTCGCGCCCCTCCGCCCGCTGCCCCGGTCGATCGACCGCGCCGCGGTCGCCGTCATTCTCGCCGGTCGGGTCACCGATTCGACCGGCCGACCGATCGTCGACGCCCGCGTCACCGTCCTCGAGGCCAACCGCTCGACGACCACCGATGCGGAAGGCCGCTTCCGGATCGGCGGCATCCCCGAGGGGACGTACGGTATCTCCATCGCGGCGATCGGCTTCCGGCCGCGCGTCTATCGCCTCGCACTGACCGGCGCGACGACCACCCTCGAGGCGAAGCTGCTGCCCACGGTGGTGGAACTCGCCACCATCCAGACCACGGCGACGCCGGTCGGGACGTCGGTGCTCGAGTCGCCACAACCGCTCTCGGTGCTGCACGGGGACGCGCTCAGCGCCGCGCAGGCACCGTCGCTCGGCGCCGTGCTCGAACTGCAGCCCGGGCTCCGCAACTCCTCGACCGGCAACGGCATCGGCAAGCCGGTGATCCGCGGGCTCAGCAGCAATCGCGTGCTGATCCTCGACAACGGCCAGCGGATGGAGACGCAGCAGTGGGGCGACGAGCATGCGCCGAACGTCGAGACCGCGACGGCCGAGCGGATCGAGGTGATCCGCGGGCCGGCAAGCGTGCTCTATGGCTCCGATGCGCTCGGCGGCGTGATCAACGTCGTCCAGCGCGAACTCCCCGATGCGAAGGAACGCGGCGCGCTGCTGCGCGGCACCGCGAGTGCCCGCTACGCTGGCAACGGGAAGGCGCCAGACGGCTCCCTGCTGATCGAGGGCGCCAGCGGGATCGTCGGCTTCCGGGGCACCATCTCCGGGCGCCAGTCGGGCGATGTGATGACGCCCTCGGGGGCACTCTTCAATTCCGGCCTCTCGATGGAAGCGGGGTCGGGGTCGGTCGGCGTGCGTGGTGACTGGGGCTCGCTGATGGCGAGCGTCTCACACCGCGCGGAGCGCGTCGAGATTCACGAAGATCCTGCGGAAGATCCGACTGCGACGCCGTTCCAGCGGATCGGGTCGACGCGCGTCGCGATCAACGGCAACCTCGCAACGCCCGGTGGTGGCCGACTCGACATCGACCTCGGCGGTGAGCGGAATCGGCGCCGCGAGTTCGAGGAATCCGGCGCGACGGATGTGGCCCTCGGCCTCCTCTCGACCACCGGCACCGCCAACATCCACCTGCACCAGGCGCTGGGGGGCGTCGCCACCGTCCTTGGGGTCGCCGCGATGCACACCGCGTTCGAGAAGTCCGGCGAGGAGACGCTGATTCCGAACAACAACGCGGACAATGTCGGCGTCTACGGTTTCGGGCAAGTGGATCACGGCCGCTGGCAGTTCTCCGGCGGTGCGCGCTACGACTATCGGCGGCTGACCAACGAGGCCGATGCCGCGTTGGCGCTCACCGCCGGGAGCCGTCGCTACTCCTCGGTGACGGGCAACGTCGGCGCGCTCTATCGCGTCAACGAGCCGATCGTCCTGGTCGCGAACCTTGGGCGCGGCTTCCGCGCACCGTCACCGTTCGAGCTGTTCTCGAATGGCGTGCATGAGGGCACGGTGCGCTTCGAGCGCGGCAACGCCGGCCTCGGGAACGAGACGTCGCTCAACGTCGACCTGGCCATCCGGGTGCAGAGCAGCGCGGTGCAGGGCGAGTTCGGCGTCTTTCGCAATGCGATCGCGAACTACATCTACCCGAACCCCAGTGGCGTCGACGATCCGGAGTCGGGCTTCCAGATCTACGACATCACGCAGGGCGATGCGGTGCTGCGGGGCGTTGAAGTCGCCGTGGAATACCACCCGATCGACCAGCTCCACCTGCGCGTCGGTGGCGACTACACCCGCGGGCAGAACACCACGACGAACCAGCCGCTCGCCTTCGTGGCGCCGCTGCGGGTCACCGGTGGGGTGCGCTACGAGGGACAGGGCAGCGCCGCGCCCTACCTCGAGCTCGGCGCCGAGCACAACACCAAGCAGACGCGGCTCGATCCCGAGGACACGGCGCCGGACGCCTACACGCTCGCTTCGGTGAGTGCCGGCGCCAAGCTTCGCGTGGGCGTCCAGACGCTGCGGGTGGACTTGCAGGTGCGCAATCTCTTCGATGTGTCGTACCGGGCGTTCCTGAGCCGGTACAAGGCGTACGCGGATGATCCGGGGCGGAATGTGAGTGTGCGGGTGGGATTCGACTTCTGAAGAGTCGTAGGTCGTAAGTCGTAGGTCGTAAGTCGCCCCGCCTTGTCATCCTGAGCGAAGTCCGCGAAGCGGACGCAGTCGAAGGACCTTGGCCATCACAGGTCCTTCGACTTCGCGCCGGCTTCGCCGTCGCTTCGCTCAGGATGACACCCCAAAGGACCTACGACTTACGACCTATGACCTACGACTTACGACCTAAGACCCCTACCGCCACGCCCCCCGCAACTCCGCCTTCGCCGTCCACCCGGCCACCCGCGCGGCCAGAATCCGCGCGGCCAGCTGTGCCACCGCTTCGTCCTCTTGGCGGAACCAGGCGGGGGTTTCGCTGCCGAGGCAGAGCCAGCCGACGAACTCGTCGCCGATGTCGAGGCGGGCGGCTACCAGCGAGCGGACGCGATGGGGATGGCTCCCCGGAAGCGAGGGCCACGGCGTCTCGCTGAAGCGGAGGTCGGGAATCCGTGCGACGGAGCGCGAGCCGAGGTGGAAGACCAGCGCGTCGACCGCATCGGTGGTCTCGGCGTCGAGCGTGATCCGGCCACTGGTGGAGCGGCTGCTGCTCAGCAGCGCCCAGCAATCGGGGGCGGGGGCGACCGCGATCAGTTCGCAGCGGTCGTGGGGCACCTGATTGCTGAGCGCATCGGAGACGAGCTGCACCAGGTCGCCACCCTCGCGGGCGCGGCCGATCGCTTCGAGGACGCCCTCGGTGACGTTGGCGATGATCGCGCTGCGCTCGTCGGCGACCGGCCCGGGCACCACCCACGAGAAGGCGGCGAGTCGGCGACAGGCGGTGGCGAGCTGGGCCGCAGTGCGGTGCAGGAGGCGGAGGTCGGCGAGAGTGTGCGCGTCGTTCCGGAGCGATCCGATCAGCAGCAACCCGACGTCCTGCATCTCGGCGCGGATCGGCACCGCCAGCACCGACGAATAGCCGGCGGCGCGGAGGCGATCCTCGAGGGCGTACAGCCCCTCCTGCGAGACCAGCGGTTCGGCAGGCGGCGGCGGCATCCGTTCCGCCGAGAGGCCGCTCGGCCCAATCAGGACGGCGCCCCGCGGAGAGGGTAGAGCCAGAGCGCGACGATGTCGGCGGCGACGAGCCCGGCGACGGTATTGGTCAGCGCCTCGTGCCACGTCCCGAGGTCTGCCAACGACGGGCGGCGCCCCGGCCAGGTCAGGACCGGAACGAGTGCGTCGGAGGGCTGGGTGTCGTCGGCGTCCATAAGGGTGGCCAAAGGTGCACGGGGTGTGCCACGCACGCGACCTCTTGCTATACCCCCCACCCCTATGTTATCTTTGTAGGGTCCCACTCAAGGAGCGGTCGGATGGCGACGGTCACTTTGCACATCGAAGGCATGACCTGCGGACACTGTCTGCGGGCCGTGCAGCAGGCGTTGACGGGTGTTGCGGGCGCAGAGATCACGACGGTGCAGATGGGGCGGGCCGTGGTGCAGGTCGCGCCGGACGGCCCCACGGGTGAGGCGTTGGCCCATCTGGTCACCGACGCCGGCTACCACGCCACCGCGACCGTGGTGGATGCCCACCACGACTGAGGCGCTGGCGCCTCATGCCGACGCGGTCACCCTCACGGTCGAGGGGATGACCTGCGCGGCCTGCCAGGCCCGAGTCCAGCGGGCCCTCGAGCGCGAGCCGGGGGTCGCCTCGGCATCGGTGAACCTGATGATGGCGAACGCCGCGGTGCAGTTCGACCCGGCGCAGGTGACGCCTGAGCGGCTGGTCGCGCTCGTCCAGGCGACGGGCTATGACGCCTCCCTGCCAGCGCCCGATCAAGGCGCGATTGCCGCGACGACCGATCGCGACGAGACGCTGCAGGCCGAGTACGCCACGCTGCGCCGGAAGGCGGGCTTCGCGTTGGGCGCAGGCGTCGTCGCGATGGTCGCGTCGATGCCGTTGATGGCCGGCGGCGAGCATGAGCACGGCCTCGTGGTCGACCCCTTCATGACCTGGGCAATGACTACACTCACGCCAGCGTTGCAGCGCGTGATGCCGTGGGCGTATGCCATCCCGAAGCCGATCCTCTCGTGGGGACTGCTCGGCCTCACCCTGGTGGTGATGGGGTGGGCTGGCCGCCACTTCTACACGCGTGCGTGGGCGGCGCTCCGGCACGGCGCGGCCGACATGAACACGCTCGTCGCCGTCGGTACCGGCGCGGCGTTTCTCTACTCGCTCGTGGCGACCATCGCGCCCGACCTCTTCCTGAGTCGCGGCATCCCCGCCGACGTGTACTACGAAGCGGTGGTGCTGATCATCGCCTTCGTGCTGGCGGGCAACGCCCTCGAGGCGCGTGCCAAGCGGAACACCGCCACGGCGCTGCGGTCGCTGGCCGCGCTGCAGCCCGCCACGGCGCGGGTGGTGCGGGATGAGGGCGAGGTCGATGTCCCGATCGAGGCGGTGCGGCACGGCGACGTGATCGTGGTGCGCCCGGGTGAGCGCGTCGCGGTCGATGGCGAGGTGATCGGCGGCGAGAGCGCGGTCGATGAGTCGATGCTGACCGGCGAGTCACTCCCGGTGATGAAGCAGGCAGGGGCCCGCGTGATCGGCGGCACCATGAACGGCACCGGCGCGCTCCGCGTGCGCGCCACCACCCTCGGCGCCGAGTCGTTGCTGGCGCGGATCGTCCAGTTGATGCGCGACGCGCAGGGCTCGCGCGCGCCGATTCAGGCGCTGGCCGACCGCATCAGCGGCATCTTCGTCCCGGTGGTGATGATCCTGGCGTTGCTGACCGCGATCACCTGGGCACTGGTGGGCGGCGAAGGCGGTGCCGTGCGCGGCATCGCGGCGGGCGTGGCGGTGCTGATCATCGCCTGCCCCTGCGCGATGGGCCTCGCGGTGCCGACCGCCGTGATGGTGGCGACGGGGAAGGGCGCCGAGCTCGGGCTGCTGATCAAGGGGGGCGAGGCGCTGCAGCGGGCGGGTGACATCACCACCGTGATTCTGGACAAGACCGGCACCATCACCGAGGGGGCGCCGAGCGTCACCGACGTGGTGCTGGCGCCGGGGAGTCCGTTCGACGAATCGACCGCGCTGGGGCTGATCGCCGCAGTGGAGGCGTCGTCGCAGCATCCGCTCGCCGCGGCGATTGTCCGCGCAGCGGGTGCGCGCGGCGCGCCGGTGCCGATGGTCGAGAGTTTCCAGTCGGTGACCGGGGCCGGGGCGAGCGGCGTTGCCGACGGCCATGCGGTGGTGGTGGGGACGAGCGCGTTGCTCGCCGACTGGAGCGTGCCGACCGCACCGCTCGATCATGAGGCCGCGCGCCTCGCGGCGCTGGGTCGGACGCCGATCTTTGCGGCGGTCGATGGCGCGCTGGTGGCCCTGATTGCCGTGGCCGATCCGCTCCGCGCCACCTCGGCCCAGGCCGTCACGCGGCTGCGGGCCCTCGGGCTCGACGTGGTCTTGCTGAGTGGTGATCGCCGCGCGACGGCGGTGGCCATTGGCCACGAGGTGGGCATCAGCGATGTCGTCGCCGAGGTGCTGCCGGATGGCAAGGTGGCGGAAGTGGCGCGTCGGCAGGCGGCAGGTGCCGTGGTCGCGATGGTGGGCGATGGCATCAACGACGCGCCGGCGCTGGCCCGTGCCGATGTCGGCATCGCGATGGGTGGCGGCACCGACATCGCGGTCGAGGCCGCCGACGTGGCGCTCATGCGTGCCGATCTCGGTGGCGTGGCCGATGCGATCGCGCTCTCGCGCCGCACCATGAAGACGATGCACCAGAACCTCTTCTGGGCCTTCATCTACAACGTCATCGGCATCCCGATCGCCGCCGGCGTCCTCTACCCCCGCTTCGGGCTGCTGCTGTCGCCGATCCTCGCCAGTGCCAGCATGGCGTTGAGCAGCGTGAGTGTGGTGAGCAATAGCCTCCGATTGAAACGGTGGGTTCCGTGAGTCGATGATCGATGGTCGATGATCGATGATCGATCGCCAAGTCGAGCCATTGCGTGCTAACCGTTCATCTGTGCCATCGATCATCGATGATCGATCATCGATCATCCCATTTCTCGGAGTCCCCCGCATGCGCCACGCTTCCCATCTCCCCCCCGACACCAAAGACGCCCTCGCCAAGCGCCTGCGCCGCATCGAGGGCCAGGTGCGCGGGCTGCAGAAGATGGTGGACGAGGAGCGCTACTGTGCCGACGTCCTGGTGCAGATCGCCTCGGTGCAGGAAGCGTTGCGCGGCGTGGGGCGGATGCTGCTGCAGAACCACCTGACGCACTGCGCCACCGACGCGATCCGCTCGGGCAAGCCGGAGGAGGCGGAGCGCGTGGTGGCGGAGCTGGTGGAGCTGTGGGGGAAGGGGTAGGGGAGACGCCTAACGCTTCCCCGCCTTCCCCACCTCCAACACCGGCTTCCCGAGCACCTTCATGATCGGCTTGACGCCGAGGCCCGGCGCGCGTGACGCGGCCAGCCGCCCGTGGTTCCGCTGCGGCGCGCCGTCGGCGAAGGCGACGGTGACGTACGAGTTGAAGTCGGTCGACGAGAAGAGGAAGCGCTCCGGTGTGCTGTGCGCCAGGTGGGCGATCGCCGCCGTGGTGATGTCGCCGCCCCAGGTGTCCTCGATCGTCATCGCGATGCCGAGCGAGACGCAGAGGTCGCGGATCTGCCGCGCGCGCGTGAGGCCGCCAACCTTCGAGATCTTCAGGTTGATGACGTCCATCGCGTGGTCGTTGATGCCGCGCACCACCATGTCGATGCCATCCACCACTTCGTCGAGCACGAACGGCCGGGAGGTGAGGCGCCGCACCGCGAGGCACTGCTCGTAGGTCATGCACGGCTGCTCGATGTACACGTCCACGTCGCGCACGGCATCGGCCACCCGCACTGCCGCATGCTGCGTCCAGCCGGTGTTGGCGTCGGCGATGAGGACATCGCCGCGCTGGAGCACGGCGGCCGCCGCCTTGATCCGCTCGATGTCCGTGTCCGGATCGCCGCCGACCTTGAGCTGGAACTTGCGATACCCTTCCTTCCGATACTTCCCGATCTTCTTCGCCATCTGCGCCGGCGATTCCTGCGAAATGGCGCGGTAGAGCGCGAAGTCCTCGCCGACGTGCCCGCCCATCAGCGTCGCCACGGCCAAGTTGCTCGCCTTGCCGAGGAGGTCCCAGCACGCCATGTCGATCGCCGACTTGACGTACGGGTGGCCGCGCATCGCCGAGTCCATCCGTTCATTCAACTCACCCAACGCCAGCGGGTCGGCACCCAGCAGTTGCGGCGCCAGCTCGGCGATCCCCGCCCGCGCCCCGCGCGCATACGCCGGCAGGTAGGCCGGCCCGAGCGGACAGATCTCGCCCCAGCCGGTCAGTCCCGCGTCGGTCTCGACGGCGACGATGGTCGAATCGAAGACCGAGACCGAATTGCCGCCCGACCACTTGTAGCTCCCCTCGTGGAGGGGGAGGTCGACCTGATAGGCACGAATCGCGGTGATCTTCACGCGGTCTTCTCCACTGGCGCCTGCGAGGAACGGAAGAGCGTGGCGGCCGTGTAGAGCAGCACCACCACCACGACCCACTTCACCATCGTGAGTGGCAGCTCCTTCACCAGGTAGGCCGCCACCAGCACGCCCGGGATGCCGCCGATGGCGAGTCCGGTCGCGACGCGCTTGTCGAAGCGCCCCGACTTGTAGAAACGGAGCGCGGCAGCCGGCAAGATCAGCGAGGCCGAGGCCGCCATGATCGGGAAGACGGCCTTGGAGTTCATCCCAAGCATGTAGGTCATCGCCATCGTCGGCGCGTAGTTGCCGATGCCGAGCGAGGTGAGCGAGCCGATGATCAGCGAGCCGAAGACCGCGATCCCCAGCGCGATGCCGGTCAGGCCGATCGTGCCCTCACTCAGGGAGAGGCTCATCAGCAGTCGGGTCGCCATGAAGCCGGCGGTGACGATCAGCGCGATCGCCATGGCCCGCTGAATGGTGCGGCGCGGCCAGTGCACCACGATCCCCGTACCGAACCATGCCCCGATACCGCCGGCCAGCACCATGCTGACGATGGTCGGCATGTCGATCAGGCCACCCAGCAGGACGATGAAGATGGCACACTCGAGAAAGGTCGGAATGGCGTGGCCGACATTCATGGTGCCGGGGATGTTCTCGTCGTCGACGATCCGGAAGAGGCGGAGCACGGCGGTCGTGGTCGCGAACGACCCGATGCCCAGCGTGTCCAGGAAGTCGGTGGCGAAGCCAAGGCCGAGGAGGGCAGGCCACGAGCGCGCGCCGGTGGTGGGGGCTGGTGCGGTCATCACGACTCCGGAAGGGGGTTGGGGGTCAGCTGCCCACGAGGACCGGCTTGCGGCGTTCCGAGGGAATGGTCGGGTAGATCGGTTGGTACATCCGGTCGGCCACCCACGACTCGATGTCGGTGGGCACCTCCACCGTGGCGAGGTGCTCCTCGAGGGCGACGCGCACCACGGCGGCCGCGATCGTCACCGAGGTGGCGCGAATGCTCTCGAGCGCCGGGAAGAGCGCACCCTGCGCGAGGTCGTGCGCACTGACCGTCCCGGCGAGCGCGCGGGCCGCGGCGAGGAACATCCGGTCGCTCACCGCGGTGGCCTGCGTCGCCACCACGCCCAGCCCGAGGCCCGGGAAGATGTAGACGTTGTTGGCCTGGCGCGGGACGAAGTGCATTCCGTCGAGAGTGACCGCCGCCGCCGGCGAGCCGGAGGCGAACAGCGCGCGCCCGGCCGTCCAGCGATAGGCCTCTTCCGAGGTGCACTCCGCCTTGGAGGTCGGATTCGACAGCGCGAAGATGATCGGGCGTGCCGTCACCTCGGCCATCGCGGTGAGCACGGGCTCCGAGAACGCGCGCGACTGTGCCGCCACGCCGATCAAAGCCGTCGGCTTGAGCGTCCGGACCGCCTCCTCAAGCGTGGCAATCGGCGGATGGTCATGCGCGAACGGCACCTTGTGCGCCTGCAGGTCGCCGCGTGACGCCACCACCAGTCCCTTTGAGTCGAGGAACCAGCAACGCCGCCGGGCCTCGGCCTCGGTCAGCCCGTCCTCCCGCATCGCCTTCACGATCAGTTCGCCGATCCCGGTGGCGGCCGCGCCGGCACCATAGAAGAGCACCTGCTGATCGCGAAGCGCCCCACCGAGCGCACGACACGCCGAGTAGAGGCCGGCGAGCGTGACCGCGGCGGTGCCCTGGATGTCGTCGTTGAAGGAACGGATCCGGTTGCGGTGCGCGGCGAGCAGGCGGAAGGCGTTGTCCGTGGCGAAGTCCTCCCACTGGAGCAGCGCATTCGGGAAGACCTCGCGCACCGCGTCGACGAACTCCTCCGCCAGATCCGCATACGCCTCGCCGCGGAGCCGCGGTTCCGGAATGCCTGGGTAAAACGTCGACTCGCGCAGCTCGACATTCTCGGTGCCGACATCGAGCATCACCGGGAGGCAGCGGGTCGGGTCGATGCCGGCGCAGGCGGTGTAGAGCGCCAGCTTGCCGAGCGGGATGCCCATCCCCTGGGCGCCGAGGTCGCCGAGCCCGAGAATCCGCTCGCCATCGGTCACGACCAACACCTCGACCTCGCGCGTCGGCCAGTTCGCCAGCACTTCGCGGATCCGGCCGCGATCGCGCGCCGTCACATAGAGCCCCCGGGGCCGGCCGAAGATCTCGCCAAAGTGCTCGCAGGCCTCGCCGACGGTGGGCGTATAGACGATCGGCATCAGCTCGCTGATGTGGTCGATCAGCGCACGGTAGTACACCGTCTGGTTGCGATCCATGAGCCGGGCCAACGTGATGTACCGGCCGAGCGGCGTCGCGGTGCGGCGCAGGTTGAGCAGCGTTCGCTGAACCTGCTCCTCGAGCGTGAAGACGCGCGCCGGCAGCAGGCCATGCAAACCATAGGTGTCGCGCTCGTCGAGCGTGAAGGCGCTGCCGCGATTGAGGTGCGGGTCGCGGAGCAGGTCGTAACCACGAAGTGCAGAAAGCGGGGACATCAGAACTCCAGGCCGTGGGTCAATCCGCACCCGCCACCCGCTGCATGTCGCGGGTCACCGTGCGGAGGGCTCCCAGCATCACCACACCACCGATCAACGCAACCGTCGGGAGCAACAGCACGGCGCGGTCCAGGCCAAAACGATCCGACAGGGCTCCGATCAGCGGCAACGCAATCGCGTCGCCCGCCAGATGGATGAACAGGAGATAGGCACCGATCACGGTGGCGCCGATCCGGGCCGGCACGACATCAAAGATGACTGCGGCCATCGGTCCGTTGTACCACGAGAGGCAGAAAAAGGCGACCACGAAGATCGGAATGAAGGTGTCGAGGTCGCGGACCGTCATCAGCCAGATCGCCAGCGGCCCGCCGATCACCAGGCCGAGCGAGACGGTGATCACCCGCGCCCGGTTGGTGAACTTCGACAGGTATTCCGCGATGAAGCCGCCCGCCAACGCCCCGAGCGTGCCGGAGAGGAGGCCCCACTTCCCCAGCAGCGCCGCGCCTTCCGCCGACGTCAGCGTGAACGTCCGCGTCATGTAGGTGGGTCCCCAGCCGACAATCCCGTTCATCCCGAAGGAAATCGCCGCTCCTGCCAGGAAGACGTAGACCAGCGTGGGGGTGGCCAGCACCAATCGCCCGGCGTGGACGAGGTCGTCGACCGCGCTCTCGAGTTCGGGCGTGAACGGCGTCTCCTCGCGGCGGTCGCTGCGCACCAGGCGCACCCAGCGGTAGATCGTCAGCGCGAGGCCGATCGCCACCGCGCCGGCCAGCACCGCGGCGTCGGCCTTGGAGTCGGCGCCGTAGCGGATCGTGAGGATCCACGCGGCGATGAGTCCGGCGGTGGTGAGCACGATCAGCGCGAGGAACTGCCGGATGAAGCCGCGCACGCCGATCTCGAGCTCCGCCATGAACGACCGGAACGTCATCGGCATCTCGGTCCGGGTCGGGTCGACCAGCCGCGTCACCAACACCGCACAGAGGAAACCCGGGAGCCCGACGGCCATGAAGGCGACGCGCCAGCCGTAGATGCTCTCGAGCCAGCCGCCGAGCAGCAGGCCGAGGACGCCGCCCACCGGGATCCCGGCGGAGAGAATCGCCATCGCGACGGGCCGCTTCTTTCCGGGGAAGTAGTCGGCGACCATCGAGGACGCTGCCGGCCCGAACGCCGCCTCGCCGATGCCGACGGCAGCGCGACAGATGAAGAGCTGCCAGAACGATCGCACCAGGCCGCCGAGGGCGGTGAAGGCGCTCCAGACGGCCACGCCGCCGGCGATGACGGTCTTCCGACTGCGCAGGTCGCTGAGCACGCCCAGCGGCAGCGCGGCGATCGAGAAGACAAGGATGTACGCCGACCCGAGCCAGCCGAGCTGGGTGTCGGTGAGCATGAGGTCGCGCTTGATCGGCTCGAACAACGCGAAGATCACGTTGCGGTCGAGATAGTTGAGCAGGTTGATCACCGCCAAGAGCGCAAGCGCCGCCCAGGAATTCGAGCGGCGGGTCGCGATGGCCTGCTCCTCGGTGTTCAGAACTCCACCGCCGTGATGCCGAGCCGGTCGCGCGCATCCATGATCGTCTTCACCACCACCTGCGGGTCGTCGGTGACGGTGAAGAGGCGAAGCTCCGGGGTCGAGATGTAGCCATCGTCCACCATCCGCTGATGGATCCAGTCCACCATCCCGCGCCAATACTCCGTGCCGAAGAGCACCACCGGGAAGTCGGTGACCTTGCCGGTCTGGATGAGCGTCAGCGACTCGAACAGCTCGTCGAGCGTGCCGAAGCCGCCCGGGAAGACGACGAAGCCGATGGCATACTTGACGAACATCGTCTTGCGGACGAAGAAGAACTTGAAGTCGAGCGACGAGGTGAGGTACGGGTTGACGCGCTGTTCGTGCGGAAGCTCGATGTTGCATCCGATCGAGATCCCCTCCGCCTCGAAGGCGCCCTTGTTGGCGGCCTCCATGATGCCGGGACCGCCGCCGGTGATCACCGGGACGCCGGCCTTGGCGAAGAGTCGCGCCGTTTCTTCGGCGGCGAGATACATCGGATGATCGGGCTTGGTCCGCGCCGAGCCGAAGATCGAGACGCCGCCCGCCACCGACTGGAGGTTCTCGAAGCCCCAGACGAACTCGCCGAGAATGCGCAGCACCCGCCACGAGTCGGAGGAGCGCCGGATCTTGAGGGTCGCCTCGTCGAGCGGGATGTTGAGGAGGTTCTCGTCCTGCGTCGGCTTGCGCGGGCCCTTCGGGTCGAGCAGCTGCTTGGGATGGCTCGTGGCTTGGCTCTCAGACATTCCGGAACGCCTCCAGCATCGCGCGATGGTCATCGGCGACGTTGTAGAAGTACGGGGAGACACGGACATGGCCCGGCCGCGCATCCACGATGAAGCCGGCATCAGCCAGCCGTGCCACATCCCGCCGCGGCTCCTCGCTCGGCAGCATGACGATCCCGCTGCGCCGTGCGGCGGTCGCCGCGACCTTGGGAGCGAGTCCCATCGCGCGTGCCGCGTCGATCAGGTCTTCGGTCAGTGCGGACGTCACCGCCCGGATGGCCCCGGGACCGGCGGCCTCAAGCACGTCGAGACCACCGAGCTGGGTGACCACCGGCAATAGCGGCGGCGTTCCCGTTTCGAAGCGGCGGGCATCGTCGTGCGGCGTGAAGTGGCGCGGATCGAAGGCGAACTGATCACGGTGCGCAAACCAGCCGCTGGCCAGTGGTGCGAGGTCGTGGGTCGTCTCGGCGCGGGCGTAGAGGAAGGTGATCCCCGTGCCACCGAGCATCCACTTGAGCCCACCCGAGGCATAGAAGTCCACGCCGGCGGCTCGCACATCGAGTGGCAGCTGCCCCACGCCATGGTAGCCGTCGATGAACGACAGCGCGCCATGCCGCGCCGCGACCTCGGCGATGGCCGCGATGTCCTGGATGGCGCCGCTGGTGAAATAGACGTGCGACGTGATCACCAGCGCGGTCTGGTCGTTGACCGCTGCCTCGAAGGCTTCCACCGGCACCGAGATCCCGTCGGGGCTCTCGAGGATCACGAGGTCGACGTCCCTGGGGAGCCACTGATAGGGCACCGTCGGAAAGTCGAGGGCGGTGGTCACGACGCGCCGCCTGGTGCTGGTGTCGAGCGCCGAGGCGACCACGCCAAGGATGCTCGACATCGAGGGGTGCAGGGCGATCTCACCGGAGCTCGCGCCGATCAGGGTCGCCAGCCGGCCGCGGAGTTCCGCGAGGTCGCCCCACCAGGTCTCGTACCAGTTGGCGGCGCCGCGGAGTTCCCACTGGTCCAGATGGGCCTCGATCCGGCGGCGGGAGGCGCGTGAGAGCGCCCCGAGCGAGCAGGAATTGAGGTAGGTGGTCCGCTCGAGAATCGGGAATTCGGAGCGCCAGCTCACCAGGGGGTGCGAGAGGGGGGCGGCCATGGTCATTGGTCTGCAATATAGGCCCCTCGGGTCGATCTCCGACCCGCCGCGCCGGTATATTCCGGGCATGGCCGAGCCTCACGCCCCCGACCCCCGGTATCGCGGTTCCTGGTCCGCGCTGTTCGGGGCGCTGACCGTCCGCGCGCTGACCTCGCCGCGCACCGCGATCGACCTCCTGCGGACCGGGTGGGCCTTCCGGCGCCGCGAGTGGTGGCGGCAGGCCCCCTTCCTCCCCGTCCCCGATGGGACCTATCTCCGTTGGCGGATGTACACCGCCTATGGAGACGAGTCGGCGGTACCCCCAGCGGAAGACGTGGTGCGCTTCGCCCGGTGGCGTCGGGAGACGATGGGCTGTTGATGCCTGAGACCACCGCGCGTCCGCATGTCGTCGTGATCGGCGGCGGCTTTGCCGGGCTGTATCTGGCCCGGGGGCTCGCGCGCGCCGACGTGCAGGTGACGCTGGTCGATCGGCGGAATCACCACCTCTTCCAGCCGATGCTCTATCAGGTCGCGGCGGCGGCGCTCTCACCCAAGGACATTGCCGCCCCGATCCGCTCGATCCTCCGCAACCAGGCCAATGTCGAGGTGCTGCTCGCCGAGGTCACCCGCGTCGACGCTGACGCGCGCGTCGTGCACCTCGATGTCGGGACGCAGCTGGCGTACGACTACTGCGTGGTGGCCACGGGCGCCCGCCACTCCTACTTCGGCCACACCGAGTGGGAGCGCTTTGCCCCGGGACTCAAGAGCGTCGAGGACGCACTCGACATCCGACGGCGGATCCTGATCGCCTTCGAGCGTGCCGAGCGCGAGCCCGATCCCGCCAAGCGCCACCAGTACCTGACCTTCGTGGTGATCGGCGGCGGGCCAACGGGCGTCGAGATGGCCGGGGCGATCGCCGAGATTCGCCGCTTTGCACTCTCGCGCGACTTCCGGCATATCGATCCACGCGAGGCCACGGTGATGCTGGTCGAGGGCGGACCGCGTCTGTTGCCCTCCTATCCCCCCGCGCTCTCGGCACGCGCCAAGGCCGACCTCCGGGCACTCGGCGTCGAAGTGCGCGAGAACACGCTGGTGACCGGCATCACCGCCGCCTCCGTCGAGGCCGCCGGCTGGGTGATCCCGACGACGACCGTGGTCTGGGCCGCCGGCAATCAGGCCTCGCCGTTGCTCAAGACCCTCGGTGGGCCGCTCGACAGCCAGGGACGCGCCCTCGTCGAGCCGGACTGTACGGTGCCCGGCCATCCGGAGCTCTTCGTGCTGGGTGATGCCGCCGCGTTCCTGCATCAGGCGGGGCAGAGCGGCCCGCTCCCCGGCGTCTGTCCGGTGGCGATCCAGATGGGGCAGTACGCCGCCGCCGCGATCAAGCACGATCTCGCCGGCAAGGCGCGCATCCCCTTCTCCTACTGGGACAAGGGGCAACTCGCTGTGATCGGCCGCGGTCATGCCGTCGCCGATCTCGGCAAGCTCACCTTCGCCGGCGTGACGGCGTGGATGGTGTGGGCCTTCGTGCACATCTTCTTCCTCGTCTCGTTCCGCAACCGGGTGATGGTGTTGCTGGAATGGATGTGGTCGTACGTGCGCTATGCGCCTGGTGCCCGCCTCATCACCGGCGAAACGGCGGAATACGCCGCGCGAGTACCGGGGCGTCGGTGACGCCTCCCACGCTTGCCGAGGTGCAGGCCGAGGCGGCGCGTCTCGGCTTCGTCGCGTGCGGCGTGGCGTCGCTGGAGCCGAGCCGCCGCGCCGATGCTCTCGATGCGTGGCTTGCCAGCGGCCGTGCCGGCACCATGCGCTATCTCCATCGGCAGGCGAAGAAGCGGAAGCAGCCGGCGACGATTCACCCCGAGGCGCGCACCGCGGTGATGGTGCTCGACAACTACGCCGCGGCCCCCGACGAACAGCCGCAGCCGGGCGATGCCTTCAAGGTGGCGTCCTACGCGCGCGGCACCGACTATCACCTGGTGACGCTCGGCCGCTTGTTGGCGCTGAAGGAGTGGCTGATCAGTCGCGGGGCCAGCTTCACCAGTGCGTGGGTCGATGACGGACCGGTCCCCGAGCGTGAACTGGCCGAACGCGCCGGCCTCGGCTGGATCGGCAAGAACACCATGCTCATCAACCCGCGGCTCGGCTCGTGGACCTTCATCGGCTCGGTCTTCACCGATCTGGTCATTCCCGCGGACGCTGCGGTCGACACCGATCGCTGTGGCAGCTGCACCCGCTGCCTCGATGCCTGTCCCACCGAGGCGATCGTGGCCCCGCGCGTCCTCGACGCCACACGCTGCCTCTCGTACCTGAGCATCGAGTACAAGCCCGATCCGCCCCCCGAGCTCGATGGACGGTGGGCGGAGTGGGCGTTCGGCTGCGACATCTGCAACAGCGTCTGCCCCTGGAACGAGAAATTTGCGGAACCGACGACGATTGCCGACTTTCGTCGCCGCCCGCACCCCGACCGTCGTGATCCCGCCGCGTTCGACGCCCTCGACGACGCGGAATTCACCCGGCGCTATGCCGATTCTCCCCTGGCGCGTCCCGGTCTGGTCCGGATGCGCCGCAACGTGCGGCACGCCACGGCGGGCCGTCAGGATGCCGAGTCATGAGTGTCACGCTCCACTCCATCGCGATCTTCGTCCACGACATCGACAAGGCGCTGAAGTTCTACAACCAGCAATTGGGGCTCCCGGTCGGGAAGCAGGGCTCCTTCGGCTTCGAGTTGCTCGAGAGCGCGCCGCACGTCGGCGTGCATCCGGCACAGCATCCCGATGCCAAGGCGATGGTGGGGCGTCACACCGGGCTCACCTTCGAGGTCGATGATCTCCTCGCGCTGTCGTCGAAGCTGCTCGCGGAGGGGGTGACCTTCCTTGCGGAGCCGGCGCAGCAGGGCTTCGGGATGATGGCGATGGTGAAGGACCCCGATGGCAACGTGATGGCGCTGTGGGAAGACAACGTCTCGCAGGTCGTGGCCGAGGGGCCACCCGCATGAGCGTGGCGCGCGAGTTTGCCTCCGACAACACCGCCCCGGCGCATCCTGCCGTCCTCGAGGCGATGGCCGCGGCCAACCACGGCCCGGCCCACGCCTACGGCGCCGATGCATGGACGGCGAAGGCGGTGGCATGGTTCCGCGACCAGTTCGGCGGTGACACCGCGGTCTTCCCGGTCTGGAATGGCACCGGCGCGAATGTGGTGTCGCTGCGCGCGCTGACCCGGCCGTACCACGCGGTGCTCTGCACGCAACATTCGCACATTCAGGTGGATGAGTGCGGCGCGCCGGAACTGCTCACCGGCTGCAAGCTGCTGGATTTGCCGTCACCCGACGCGCGCCTCACGCCGGCCCAGCTGCGCGGCGCGGTCCGCGGCATCGGCAACGAGCACGCCGTGCAGCCGCACGTGCTCTCGCTGACGCAGACCACCGAGTACGGCACCGCGTACTCGGTGGCACACCTCACGGAGCTGTGTGGCGTGGCGCACGAGCTGGGGCTGCGGGTGCACATGGACGGCGCGCGGATCGCCAACGCCGCCGCCACCCTTGGCGTGCCGATGCGCGCCTTCGCGCGGGACGCGGGCGTCGATGTCCTCTCCTTTGGCGCGACCAAGAATGGTGGCATCAACGCCGAGGCGGTGCTGGTCTTCGATCCGGCGCTGGCGGCCGAATTGCCCTTTCTGCGCAAGCAGTCCGCGCAACTGGCGTCGAAGATGCGCTTCCAGTCGGCACAGTTCCTGGCCTTGGCCGAGGGCGAGGTGTGGCTGGAGAACGCGCGGCACGCCAACGCGATGGCAGGACGGCTCGAGGCGGGGCTTCGCGGAATCGCGGGCGTCACCATCACCCAGCCGGTCGAGGCGAACGCGGTCTTCGCGGTGCTGCCGACCGCCGTGACGGCGGCGCTGCAGGAGCGCTTCCACTTCTACGTCTGGAATGAGACCAGCGGCGAAGTGCGCCTGATGGCGAGCTGGGCGACGCAGCCGGAGAACGTGGATGAATTTGTGACGGCGATCGCAGCGGCGATGCTCGACCATCGATCATCGACCATCGATCATCGATGATTGAACGTCGGTCGTTCACTCCCACCACGCTGGCGCTTCTCGGCGTCTTCGTGGTGCTGTCGGTGCTCGTGGTGCTGGAGCGGACGCTCCCGTTCGACGAGTCACTGCTCCGGTGGTTCGAGGCGCACCGGACTCCCGGCCGCACCGAGCTGATGCTCTTCTTCACCTTCATCGGCAATGGGCTGGTCGAGGTGCCGCTGGCACTCATGGCGGCCTGGGCGCTCTGGCGGCTTGGGCGACCGCGCTGCGCCAAGCGCTACGTCTTCGCCGCGCTCTCGGCCGAAGTGGTGTACGCCATCGCCAAGCCGCTCTTTCATCGCGAGCGGCCGCGCATCATCGAGCGGCTCGCGGATGCCGGCTGGTACTCCTACCCGAGCGGCCACGCGATGCTGGCGCCGGTCATTTACGGCTTCGGCCTGCTCCTGCTCGCGAAGTCGGTGCGGCACGCCGGCGCACGCCGCGTGCTGCTCGCCGCCGCATTCACCATCCCTCCGATGATTGCCCTCTCCCGCGTCTACCTGGGCGTCCACTATCCCAGCGACGTGGTCGGTGCGCTCTTCCTCGGCAACGCGTGGTTGCTGCTCTGGAGTGAGGTGCCGGAGGCATCGAGCAGCGACGCGACGTCGTCGCTCGCCTCCAGCAGGTAGCCCATCCGCTCGGCCAGCTCGCGCGCCGCCTCCAGGTCGGCGGTGAGCGATCCCGCCTCGACCCGCCCCGCCGACATCCGCAGCAACCCGATTCGCAGCGTGTCGATCGCCGCGACGGATTCCTGCAGCCGGGCTGCCCACGCGCCCTCGGCCCCGGCCGCCACCTGCTGGCGCGCGTGTTCGGCCTCGCGTTCGAGACGGTTCACGACCTGGGGCAGGTCGGCGAAAGCACTGCGCACGCCGTCGGGGAGCGCCATGAACAGCGTCTCCGTGGCACTGCCGAGCGCCACTTCCGTGGGGCGCCACTCGGCCCAGCCCGCGCGCGGCGCGCGGCGCAGCCCGATCCCGGAGAGCTTGGTCATCACGTTGCCGAACGGGCCGTTCCACATCCAGCGCCGCAGCCGGGCGAACGGATCGGTGGGCCGCACGCGGCGCCCCGGAAAGATCAGCCCGAAGAAGGAACCGGCGAGCACGCCCATGGTCGCGAGGTTGAACATCCCGAAGGCGCCACCCGCTTCGTTGCTCGTCGTCGTGAAGAAGACGCCGTAGACCAGTGCGGCCATCGCTCCGGTGAAGGCGGCGTAGGTGCCGGCACGCACCAGCTTCGGAATCCAGTGGATCGGGCGCGCCACCTCGTACCGCAACTCTTCCTCGCGTCGTGCCAGGGCCACGTCGAGGCCGTGGCGCAGCTCATCGAGTGTGACGCCGGCCTCCAGCGCGCGCCGCGTTTCGTGGATGCGCCAGACGCCATGGCCCACCCATGGGAAGAGCGTCGCCATCCCGCAGAGGATCATCAGCACCCGGGCGACGGCCGAAGCGGCGGGCAGTTCCGAGGTGATCACGTAGGCGAGCGTCCCGGCCCCGTAGAAGAAGATCGACCAGATGAGGTAGATCGCCTTGAGTTCGCGGCCGCGCTCGACCCAGACGCGCACCGGCACCGGCAGGTCCTGCGTGAGCGCGCGGGGCGGCTCGAGCGCTTCGGCCATTGCCTCGGCGGTGGGAAAGCGGTCGTCGGGGCGCTTGGCGAGGGCGCGGTCGATGGCGGCCGCGAGGGCCGGCCGCAGTTCCGGCACCACCGAAAGGAGTGGTGGCGGTGGAGCGGTCAGGTGCTGATTGATCAGCTCGGCGACGGTGCCGTGGAACGGCGGACGCCCCGAGAGGGCGTGGAAGCCCATCGCGCCGAGGGCATAGAGGTCGCTCCGCCCGTCGACCGCCTCGCCGGCGACCTGTTCCGGCGCGACGTACTCCGGCGTGCCGACGATGCGGCCTGCCTCGTGGGCGTCGTCGCGCAGGACAGCGATGCCGAAGTCGGTCACCAGGGCGCGGGTACCGTCGACGTCGAGGAGGATGTTGTCGGGCTTGATGTCGCGGTGCACGACGTCCTGCGCGTGGGCGTACGCCAGCGCGTAGGCCACGTCGCGCAGGATCGGCCCGGCGACCTGTGGCGCGAGCCGCCCCTCGCGCCGCAGCCGATCGCCGAGGGATTCGCCGGGGACATAACGCATCGCGAAGAAGACGAACGCGCCCACCTCTTCGACGGCGTGGATCGGGACGATGTTCGGATGCGCGAGCCGCGCCGCCAGTCGGGCCTCGCGGAGGAAACGGGCGCGTCGGTCGGGGAGTGCCGCCTGTTCGGGTGGCAACAGCTTGAGGGCGACGGGGCGGTCGAGCTGGACGTCGCGCGCCAGGTAGACCACGCCCATGCCGCCGCGGCCGAGTTCGCGCTCGAGGGAATAGCGGCCCGCCACGGCCGCCTGCAGGGCGAAGAAGAGGGCGTCAGGGGAAGGCATGGCGCGCTCTACGGCGTGGAGCCGACAATGGTGTCGCCGCGTGGCGCGATCGGGAGCGTCATCACGAAGCGGGCTCCGGGGTGCGCTTCCTCGACGTGCAGGCTGCCACCATGCCGGGTCGCGATGAGTCGTGCGATGGCCAGCCCCAGGCCGGTTCCCGGGCGATCGGTGTCGAGTCGTGCGAAGCGCGAGAAGATCCGTTCGCGCGCCTCCATCGGCACGCCGTCGCCGTGGTCTCGCACCGAGAGGATCGCGTGGCCCTCGTGCGGTGCGACGCCGAGTTCGATGAGACCGGCACCGCCGTGCACCAGCGCGTTCTCGAGCAGGGCGACGATGGCGCGCTCGAGCAGCGGGGGATCGCCCAGGACCGCAGTGGCCTCGAAGGGGCCGAGGCGGACCTCGCGCCCGGCCGCGATCGGGAGCGCGCGAATGCGTCGCAGCGATTGCTCGGCGAGGTCATCGAGATAGAGCGGCGCCTGGGCGAACGGCCGATCGGCATCGCCGCGCGCCAGGAGCAGCAGGTCGGTGATCAGCTGCCCCATCCGCCCGGCTTCATCGGCAACGCGGCGGAGCGCGTCGCGCGCGCCGGCCACATCCTCGGGGGCGGCGAGCGCCGCATCGGCCTCGCTGCGGACGATCGCCGCCGGGGTACGCAATTCGTGCGCGGCATCCGCCAGAAAGGCCCGCTGCATTTCGGCGAAGCCGCGCTCACGCTCCAGGGCGGTCTCCAACTGATCGAGCAGCCCGTTGAAGGCGTCGGTCAGCTGGCGGACCTCGTCGTCGGCCCGGGGCGGGGTGAGTCGGGGCAATCGCGGATCGCCCCGCAACACCGCCTCGCCGGCCGTCTCGGCGGCGGTGGCCACCGCGTTCACCGGCTTGAGGGCGGGGCGGGCCAGGACCACGCCGATCGCCCCGCCGAGCAGGAGCAGCAGGGGGAGGCCGACCGCCAGGCTCACGCGTAACACGCCGATGCGCGCGCGGAACGAGGCGTTGGGCTGCCCCACGAGCAGCCGCACGCCATCCGGCAGCTGGACGGCGACGACCCGCATGTCGCGCCCGGCCGTGGTGATGTCGATCGGCGTCGTCGGGGTGGCGAAGGGGTCGATGTGCTCGAGGTCCGGCGAGCCCGGCAGATGCCGCGACACGGCAAGGCGTTGCCCGGTGGTGTCGAAGGCGATCGTGGTGCGTTCGCCGAGCAGCAGTTCCGACACCACGTGCGAGACCGCTTCGTCGCGCGTGGGATACTCCTCGCGGTCGATCGCATAGAGGTCGCTGGCGGCGTGGGCCACCTCGAGCAGTTCGCGGTCGAAGTCCTCGCGATAGGCCCGTTCGAGGATGACCGCAAAGACGGCCGCCCCGACGAACAGCATCAGGGCCAGGCCCACGGTGAACGTCAGCGCGAGCCGCCAGCGCAACGGGGCATTCATCCGGTGCGGTCCGGATCGAGGACGTAGCCCGCACCGCGGACCGTGTGCAGCAGCGGGCGGTCGCCATCGCCATCGACCTTCCGGCGGAGCCGTGCGACGTAGACATCGATGATGTTCGAGAACGGGTCGTAGTTCTCGTCCCAGACCTTTGCCGCGATCCGGGCGCGGGAGCAGACCTCACCGGGATGTCCCGCGAGGAAGGCCAGGAGCGCAAACTCGGTCGTGGTGAGCTCGAGTGGACGCTCTCCGCGAGCACCGGCTTGGGTGGCGGGATCGAGCCGGAGCGTGTCGATGGTGAGGATGTCAGGGCGCACCGCGACGGCGCGGCGCCCCACCGCGCGCAGCCGCGCCAGCAACTCCTCCAGCGCGAACGGCTTCACGAGGTAGTCGTCGGCTCCGCTGTCGAGCCCCGCGATGCGATCGTCGAGGGCATCGCGCGCCGTGAGAATCAGCACTGGCGTGGGATCGCCCTGGGCGCGCAGTTCCTGCACCAGGGCGAGTCCCGGTCCATCAGGGAGGCCCAGGTCGAGCACGATGGCGTCGTACGGGTCAAGCGCGAGTTTGCGGCGCGCCTCGGCCAGGCTCCCCGCCACATCCACGGCATGGGCATGGCCGCGCAGGCCACGGGCCGTGGCATCGGCCAGCCGGCGTTCATCTTCGACCAGAAGGACTCGCATCCTGAATTAATACCGCCCCGCGGCATTCATCGGGGATTCATCTCCCGGGCATAGCTTTGCCCGCGTACCCACGGAGGAGTCCCCAGTGCTGGTCCTTTTGCTTCCCATGCTATGGCAGGACACCACCCGGCTTGACGCCGGCGCGGCCCTGGCGCGGGCCCTCGAACGGGCGCCGGTGGTGGCCGCCGTCGACGCCCGCACGCGTGCCGCCGACGCCCTGCGCCGGGATGCGGCACGGCTCCGCAATCCGCAGCTGGGGATCGCGGCCGAAAACCTCGGCATGCAGCGGCAGGTGACCGGCAAGGATGGACTCGCCGGGACCGAAGGTCAGATCACCCTGCAGACG
The DNA here is from genome assembly GCA_016704275.1 of Gemmatimonadota bacterium. NCBI lineage: Bacteria > Pseudomonadati > Gemmatimonadota > Gemmatimonadota bacterium. Next base: position 699,288 of record JADJAK010000002.1, on the reverse strand, counting down.
GTGCTGCCGCTCGGTGGTGATCTCGGCGCGGCGCGCCGCACCGGCGCCGCCCATCTGGCCGTGGCCCAATCCGACGGCGCGGCGACAGTGGTCGGCTTCAGTGGGCAACTGCTGGCCGCGATGGCCGCTCACGACATGGGGCACGATTTGCTCGCGGAGGCGATGGCGGAGTCGGCCGCGCTCGACCGCCTCGCGACATCACTCACCGCACGGGTCGCGGACGGTCGATCCCCCGCGGGTGAGGGGGCACGCGTCCGCACCGAGGCGGTGATGGTGGCGTCGCAGCTCGCGCGCCGTCGCGCCGACCTGGCCGCGGCGGATGCCCAGCTCGCCGTGGCCCTCGGCCTCGCGCCGGAGACGCCCCTGCGGATCAGCATGCCGGCGAGTTGTATCGCCCCATCGCCAAACGGCATGGCCGTCGATGCGCAGCGCGCAGCGGCCCGCCGCACGCTGGCCGAGGCGCTCGTCGATCAGGCGGCGGCTCGCCGGGTACCGGACCTGATCCCGCAAGTCGGCTTCCGGCGCACGGCCGGCTTCTCCGGTGTGCTCGTGGGACTCGCCTTCGATCTGCCGCTCTTCTCCTCGGGGAGCGCCTCGCTCGCGTCGGCCCGCGCCGAGGCCGATGCCGCGAAGGCCGAGGTGGCGCTCGCCGAGCAGGAGTCCACGGCCGCGATCGCCTCCGCGCGGCGCACCATGCAAGAGCTCGACGCCGCCGGGGTGCGCTACGCCGCCGGCTGGGAGGCCGATCTCGCGCAGGCGGTGACGGCCGCCGAGGCGCGCTGGCGTGAAGGCCAGGGCACCCTCGCTGAACTCTTCGATGCCCGGCGCGCGCGACTCGCGGCGCTGGAGGAACACGCCACCTGGCGCGGACGCCGTGTCGCCACCCGCCTTGCCCTTGCCCGAGCAGTCGGCCAGCCGCTGACGACTGCCTTGCTGCTCGAAGACTGCCCTGGAGCGCCCCGATGATCCGACGCCACCTGCCATTCCTGCTGTTGTTCGCTGCCGCCTGCGGCAAGGGCCCCGAGGCCGACGCGCCGATGCGCGCCCTCCCCGCGGGGACGGTGGAATACACCCCGGCGCAGATGGCCCAGGCCAAGCTGGGCTTCGACACCGTCCGCATCGCGTCGACCACGATTCCGATCGCGTTGCCGGGGACGCTCGATACCCCCGATCCGGAAACGGCGCACGTCGGCTCGATCGTCTCCGGCCGCATCGATCAGGTGATGGTGCTGCCGGGCGACCGGGTGCGCGCCGGGCAACCGCTCGTGAAGATCCATTCGCACGAGTTGGCCACTGCGCGCCGCGACCTCGAATCGGCCGAGGCCGCATCGTCCGCGGCGAAGGCCGCGCTCGATCGCTCCACCCGCCTGCTGGCGGCCGGCGCCGTCGCCCGTGAGGAAGTGGAGCAGCGCAACGCCGTCTACCGCGCGGCCGAAGGCGAGCGGCAGCGCGCGGCCGAGTTGGTGTCGCACCTGCGTCCGGATGGCGACGAAGTGGTGATCGTGGCGCCGCGTGCCGGGGTGGTGTTTACGGTCGAGGCCAAGCTCGGCGAAGCCGTCCTCGAAGGGGCGTCCCTGGTGGAATTGGGCGATGACGCTGCACTCTGGGTCACCGCCTGGGTGCCCGAGGCGTCGCTCGGATTGATCAGTGCGGCGAAGCAGGTGCGTGTCACGCTCGCGGCCTTCCCGGGCGACACCCTCCCGGGGCGTGTCGTGCGCACCGGAGGGCGCCTCGACGCTGCCCGCCGCGCCGTGGACATCCGCGTGGTGCTGGAGCGGCGCCCGGCCGGGCTTCGGCCCGGGATGTTCGCCCTGGTGCACGTCGCCGGTGGCCAGCGGGTCGAGCGCGCCATCCTCCCGGCCGAAGCGGTGCAGCGCGTGGGTGACGGCGCCGAGGTGTATGTCGTCGATGCGCCGAATCGGTTCCGCCGCTTTCCGGTCACCGATGCGGTGCTGCTCGAGGACGGCCGGGTCGCGGTGCTGGGGCTCAAGCCCGGCATGGTGGTGGTCGGGCGCGGCGCCTACTTCGTGCGGTCGTCCCTCGACGCCGAGGCGCCCGAATGATGATCGAGCGCCTGATCGACGTCGCCGTGCACAAGCGGGGCATCGTCCTTGGCGCGGTGGCCGTGCTGCTCAGCATCGGCGTCTGGGCCTTCGCGACGATTCCGTTCGAGGCCTTTCCCGACCTGACCGCCAACAGCGTCAGCATCATCACCGAGGCACCGGGGCTCGCGCCGCAGGAAGTCGAGCAGCTGGTCACCTTCCCGATCGAGCGCGCCCTGCTCGGCCTGCCCGATGCCGAGGTGGTGCGGTCCACCACGAAGTTCGGCCTCTCCATCACGCAGGTCGTCTTCGACGACGGCGTCGATTCCTGGTTCGCGCGGCAGGTCGTCTCGCAACGACTCGGTGATGTCGCGGCGTTGCTGCCTCCCGATGTCACGCCGCAACTCGGTCCTCCGTCGACGGCGATGGGCGAGGTGTTCCAGTACGTCCTCACGGCCAGCACGCCAGAGTGGGACCCGACCTCGCTCAAGACGCTCCAGGACTACACCATCGCGCCGCAGTTGCGGACGGTGCCTGGCGTGGCCGAGGTCAATTCGTGGGGTGGCCTCACCGAGCGGATCGAGATCGTCGCCGATCCCGCCCGACTCGCAACTGCCGGCCTCACGCTCGGCGACATCGAGCGCGCCGTCGCGCGCGAGAATCTCAACTTCGGTGGCGCCTCGATCGAGTCACGCCAGGAGCGCTTCGTGGTGCGCGGGCTCGGCCGCTTCACGCGGCCGGAGCAGATCGCCGACATTCCGGTGACCGTGGCAGGGCAGACGCCGGTGCGCCTTGGCGATGTCGCCGAGGTGGTGCGCGGGGCGTTGCCTCGTGAAGGCGCCGTCAGCGCCGATGGCCGCGGCGAAGTCGTCTCGGGGATGGTCATCATGCGGAAGGGCGAGAATGCCCAGCGCGTGATGGCGGGGATCGCCGAGCGGATCCGTGCCGTTGAGGCGACGCTGCCGGCCGGCGTCGCGCTGGTGCCGTTCTACGATCAGACCGAACTCGTGAAGCGCACCACCCACACCGTCGAGAAGAACCTCCTCATGGGTGGCGCGCTGGTCGTGGCGGTGCTCTGGCTCTTCCTCCGCAACACCGCGGCGGCGCTGATCGTGGCGGTGGTGATCCCGCTCTCGATGCTGTGGGCCTTCATCGCGATGCGGATCTTCGGCTTCTCCGCCAACCTGATGTCGCTCGGCGCCCTCGACTTCGGTCTGCTGGTCGACGGTTCGATCGTGCTGGTCGAGAACGTGATGCGACGCGCCCACGGGCACGCCGACAAGGAGGGGGCGCCGGCGCGGATCCACGCCGCCGCGGTCGAGGTGGGCCGACCGATCGTCTTCGGCATCGCGATCATCATCGCCGTCTACCTGCCGCTCTTTGCCCTCGAGGGCACCGAGCGGAAGATGTTCGTCCCGATGGCGTTCACCGTGATGGCCGCCCTGATGGGTTCGCTGCTGCTGGCATTGACCCTGGTACCGGCGGCGGCGCGCACCTTCCTCGCCACCGCCGTCGAGCCCGACTGGCCCGCCTTCGAGCGGTTGCGGGAGCGGTACCAGCGGCTGATCGCCGGAACGCTTGGCCGCGCGCCGATCATCATCAGCACCGGTGTGGTGGCCACGGTGCTGGCCGTATTCGCCATGAGCCGTCTCGGCAGCGAGTTCATGCCGCGGCTCGACGAGGGGAGTGTGCTGGTCCAGGCGCGACGCCTGCCGGCCACCGCCTTGAGCGAGGGCGTCCGCTTCAGCGGGCTCATCGAGCGCGCGCTGGTCGCCCTCCCCGAAGTGCGCACCGTGGTGTCGAAGCTTGGCCGCCCCGATCTCGCGACCGAGGCGATGGGGAGTTACGAGTCGGACACCTACGTCATCCTCACCGAGAAGGAGTCGTGGCGGAAGGGGGGGAAGGCAGCGATCGTGCAGGCGATGGATTCCGTGCTGCGCGACATTCCCGGGCTTTCCGTGGCCTTCACGCAGCCGATCCAGATGCGGCTCGACGAGGCGGAGAGTGGCATCACGACCGACGTCGGCGTGCAGCTCTTCGGCAGCGACGCCGACACGCTGGCGATGCTCGGCGGCAAGATCGAGCGGCTGCTCGCCGGCGTGCCCGGCGCCGCCGATGTGAAGACCATCGCGGCCTCGCGCATGAAGCAGGTGACGGTCACGCTGGATCGGGCGCGGATGGCACCGCTCGGCCTCTCCGCCGATGATGTCGCCATCGAAGTCGAACGTGCGCTCGGGGCCAAGCAGGCCGGCGCCCTGATCGACGGTGCCCGGCGGATTCCGATCGCGGTGCGGCTGGCCGAGGCGAGCCGGATCGATCCGGAGCGCCTGGCCGAGTTGCCGATCGCGCGCGGACGTGGTGCCGTGGTCCCGCTCGGTGCCGTGGCAGAGATCAAGGTGGTCGAGGCGCCGGAAGCATTTGCGCACGAGGGCGGGCAACGCCTCGTCGTCGTCGGCGCCAACATCCGTGGGCGCGACGTCGGCAGCTTCGTGGCCGACGCCGAGGCGAAGCTGGCGAGCACGATCCAGCTGCCGTCCGGGTATCGGACCGAATGGGGCGGGCAGTATCGGCACCAGCAGTCGGCGCTCGCGCGGCTCCGCGTGCTGGTCCCCGTCGCCATCCTGGCGATCTTCGGCCTGCTCTACATGGCGTTCGGCACCTGGCGCCACGCGGCGCTGATCATGTCGAACGTGCCGTTTGCACTGGTGGGTGGTGTGGCCTCGCTCTGGTTGATGGGGCTCAACCTCTCGCTCTCCGCCTCGGTCGGCTTCATCGCGCTCTTCGGCATCGCGGTGCTGAACGGCGTGGTGATGGTCACATCGATCAACGACCTGCTGCGCGAGGGGAAGACGCTGGCCGATGCGCTGGTGATCGGTGCCGGCTCACGGCTGCGTCCCGTCCTGATGACCGCCTTCGTCGCAGGCCTCGGCTTCGTGCCGATGGCAGTCTCCACCTCGGCCGGGGCCGAGCTGCAACGCCCGCTCGCCACCGTGGTGATCGGTGGGCTCCTGACCTCGACGCTGCTGACGCTGGTGGTGTTGCCGACGTTGTACGGGGCGGTGGAGCGGTGGGTGATGAAGCATCCGGGGGTGGTGATCGAGGACTGAATCGATGATCGATCATCGATGATCGATCATCGGTTGGTTCAGGGCCCACCCACCCCCGTCACCTCGTCCACCGGCAACACCACGCCGTTGGCGCCGAGGGTGCGGAAGAGCTTCCACTGGGCCTGACGGGCGGCACCCGCGTTGCGGCCATTGTACATGGCGGCGATGAGCAGGGTGCCGTCGCTGCGACCGAGGTAGCCGACGAGCGTCGAGACGTTGCCGAGGGTCCCGGTCTTGGCGTGCACGACACCCGCCGCCGGGAGGCCGGTGCGGAGCGACTTCAACGTGCCGCTGCCATTGGCGGGCAGCAGCTGGGCGAAGTTGCGACCGCCCGCGGTCTGCGGGAAGTTGGCGAGGTAGGTCGTGAAGACGATCGGCGAGACCCGGTCACGCTCGGAGAGGCCGCTGCCATCGAAGAGTTCGATGCCGTGGCTGATGCCGGTGACGGTCCGGATGTGCTGCATCAATCGATCGGCGGCGCGCTCCGGCCCGCCGCCCCAGAGGAGCATCAGTTCGGCGCCGATGTTGAGCGAGCGACTGTTGATCTCGTGCGCGATCGAGTCGAACGGCTGCGACACCACCTCGGCCAGGACGCGGCGCTCGCCGAAGCCGGGGGCGGAGATGGCGGAGGCCACCAGCCATTCGATACCGGCCTGCTTGGTCGCGTACTGCCAGGCCGCCTCGAGCACGGCGGTCGGATCGGTGGCAACAGCCTGATACCGACGCGCGCCGGCCCGGCTGCCGATGGTGCCGCTGACCAGAAAGCGACCACCCGACTGCGGGGTGACGCGAATCTTCGCGCGGGTTCCGGCCACGGTCTTGACGGTGCTGGTCACCAGGGATGCCATCCCGGCAGGGGCGTCGGCCGCGATGATCGCGCGCGTACCGCTCCGCGCGCCGGGGAGAACCGAAAATTCGACGAGGTTCTCGTTGAGGGTGACCGGACCGACCATCGGGGCGTAGCTGCGGCCACGGTGGCGGGCGGCCCAGGCGGCGGGGAAGACGCTCCGCGCCTCGCCGGCCCCGCTCGTCACGCTCAAGGGGCCGATCAGTCGGCGGACCCCGATCGAGGCGAGCTGCAAGGCCAGGGCGGAGAGTGTCGGGCCGGTGCGGTCGCGCCGTTCGAGGGTCGGATCGCCGTTCAATTCCAGCCCCCAACGCCCTTCCCAGGTGCCGGTGGCGGGATTCACCCGGCCATCACCCACGACCCGGGTGGCCCGGCGGGCATCGGAACCGACCATCGTCCGGGCAAAACCCGTGGTCAACAACTTGACAGTCGAGGCGGGAATCAGCGGTTGTTCGGCGTTGATCGACCAGAGGACCTGCCCCGATTGATCGGCCACGACCACGCCCCAAGTCCCCGGCGCACTGCGCTTGGCGCCGAGGTACCACGATTCCAGCCCCGGCGTCAGCGGGCCGGCGTCCTGCGCCCGGGCGACTGCCGGAACGGCAAGGAGGAGGCAGAGGATGGTGGCGCGAGGGTTCATGAGGTCTCTAGGTCTGCAAGATGCGTGCGGCATCTCGGTCAGGTACCGAGGTGAAACATCGGACGGTCGGCTCTTGGGGTGGTGCATCCAGATGCGCTGGGCGGGCGAACCGGGGGATACCAACGCGGCCTCGGCCTGATCGGCCACGCGTCAGCATCTGACCCCCTACGCAGGAGTTCGTCATGCAGTTCCGCAACTCGTTCCGCCATCTCGCGGCCGCCGCCATCCTCGGCGCTGCCGTCGTCGCGCCGGCTCAGGCGCAGATGGATCATTCGAAGATGGGGAAGGACATCGTCGCCACCGCCGTCGCGGCCGGCTCGTTCAAGACCCTCGCCACGCTGCTGACCGAGGCCGACCTGGTCAAGACGCTGCAGGGCGCCGGGCCGTTCACCGTCTTCGCGCCGACCGATGCCGCCTTCGCGGCGATCCCGGCCGACGCCGTCGCCAAGCTTCGCGCCGACAAGGGCGCTCTCACGAAGGTGCTGACCTACCACGTCATCGCCGGCAAGATCACCGCCGCCGACCTGGCCAAGATGGCCGACAAGGACGGCTACATCACCGCCAAGACCGTCTCCGGGGTGACGCTCAAGCTGCACCTGGCCGGCAAGGCCGTGCACGTGAACGTCGACAAGGGTGACAAGGCGATCGCGAACGTCACCACGGCCGACGTCATGGCGTCGAACGGGGTGATCCACGTGATTGACAAGGTGTTGATGCCGTAACTGCGGTCGTAGGTCATAGGTCATAGGTCGTATGTCCTCACGGTGGGGACGTACGACCTACGACTTACGACTTACGACCTTACTTCAGCACCATCTTCGCAATCGTCTGCAGCTGCATATTGCTGGTCCCCTCGTAGATCGTGCCGATCTTGGCGTCGCGGAAGAACTTCTCCGCCGGATACTCGGTCGAATAGCCGTAGCCACCGAAGAGCTCCAACGACTGCGAGGCGATGCGGTTGGCGACGGTGGAGGAGAAGAGCTTCGCCATCGCCGCTTCGCGGGTGAAGGGGAGGCCGGCGTCCTTGAGGCGGGCGGCGTTGTACACGAGCATCCGCGCCGCCTCGAGGTCGGTCGCCATCTGGGCGACCTGGAACTGCACCCCCTGGAACTCCGCGATCGCCTTCCCGAACTGCTTCCGCTCCTTGATGTAGCGGCAGGCGGCGTCGAGCGCGCCCTGCGCCACGCCGAGCATCTGGGCGCCGATGCCGATGCGCCCCTCGTTGAGGGTCTCGATCGAGATCTTGTAGCCCTGGCCAACGGGGCCGAGGACATTGGCAGCCGGGACGCGGCAGGACTCGAGAATCAATTCCACGGTGCTCGAGGCGCGGATGCCGAGCTTCTTCTCGCGCTTGCCGATCGAGAAGCCGGCGAATTCCTTCTCGACCAGGAAGGCGGTGATCCCCTTGTACCCGTTCTCCGGGGCCACATTCGCGAAGACGATGAAGAGACCGGCCTCGGCGCCGCTGGTGATCCAGAACTTCCGGCCGGTCAGCAGCCAGTCGTCGCCATCCTGGACCGCCTTGCACTCGAGCGCGAAGGCATCGGAGCCGGAGGCCGGCTCGGAGAGCGCAAACGCGCCGATCATGTCGGTCGTCATCCGCGGGAAGTAGCGCGCCTTCTGCTCCTCGGAGCCCCAGCGGAGCAGGGCGTTGTTGACCAGGGTGTTGTGGACGTCGACGTAGATGGCGCTGGAGGCATCGACCCGGGCCATCTCCTCGATCGCCAGGGTGGCGAGGAAGATGGTGCCGCCCGCGCCGCCGTACTGCTCCGGCACCTCGATGCCCATCAACCCGAGCTCGAAGAACTTGGTCAGGAGGTCGGGGCGCATCTTCGCGTCGACATCCATCTCGTGCACGTACGGACCGATCTCCGTTTCCGCGAACTCCCGCACGGTCTGACGGAAGAGCTCTTCCTCCTCGGAGAGGATCGAGAGGGGTGCGGCAGCAGCGGTCAGCGACATGGGCGGAGCTCGGGAAAAGGGTCGGACTCAAAGATAAACAGGGATCCCCGGATGATCGATGATCGATCATCGATCATCGATCATCGGCTTTCGAGCACGTCCACCGCCACCTCCACCCTCCCCATCGGCGCCGCCACCTGCACACCGGCGACCGAGCCGCGCAGCGCGGCGAGCATCTCGCGTGCGATCGCCACGCCCTCGGCGAGCGCTGCCTCCTTGCCCACCACCGAGGCGCGGCGCATCCGGTCGAGCACCACGTCGGGGACGGTGATGCCGGGGACTTCGTTGGCGAGGAACTCGGCGTTGCGGAGCGACACCAGCGGCCAGATGCCAGCAATGATCGGCACGCCGAACCGTTCGAGTCGAGGAAGCACTTCCTCGAGCTGCCGCACATCGAACACCGGCTGGGTAATCGCAAAGCAGGCGCCCGCCTCTGCCTTCCAGGCGAAGCGTGCCAGCTCGCGCTCGAGGTCGGGCGAGGCCGGATTGATCCCGACGCCGTGCACGAACCTGGTCGGCGCGCCGATGGCATTGCCGCCCGGGTCGAGGCCGCGATTGAGGCGCGCCACCAGGTTGGTGAGGCCGATCGCGTCGATGTCGAAGACGGCGGTGGCATCGGGGTAGGGGCCCATCTTCGGCGGATCGCCAGTGACGATCAGCAGGTTGCGCAGCCCCGCCGCGGCGGCGCCGAGCAGGTCGGAGAGCATGCCGAGGAGATTGCGATCACGGCACGCGTAGTGGACCACCGCCTCGAGGCCGGTCTCGCGCTCGATCAGGATCCCCGAGATCAAGGCCCCCATGCGGCTTTGCGCCCGCGGGCCGTCGGGGATGTTCACGCCATCGATGCCGGCCGCCTTGAGTTGGCGAGCCTGTTCGAGCATTGGGGCGGGGTCGACGCCGCGCGGCGGGACGATCTCCACGGTGGTGACCCATTCGCCGGCGGCCAACTTGGCGCCGAAGGCGGAACGTTCGCCGAGCGGCACACTGGGCACGGCGTGGAGGGCGGTGTGTTCGCTGACGCCGATGACGGCGCGGGCCGACGGCGCCATCACCGCGGTGGCGCGCACGAAGCCGCGCAGCGCCTTCACGTGCTCCGGCGTGGTCCCGCAGCAGCCCCCGATGAAGCGGGCGCCTGCCTCGACGATCCGCCGACCATACTCCGCGAAATACTCCGGCGAGGCCATGTACATCTTGCGGTCGCCGACGTCTCGCGGCAGCCCGGCGTTCGGCTGCGCCACCAACGGCACGCGCACCACCTTGGCGAGCCGCTCGATGGCTTCGAGCACACCCTGCGGCCCGATCGAGCAGTTGATCCCGATCACGTCGGCGCCGGCCGCCTCGAGCGCGGGGCCAAACACCTCCGGCTCGGTGCCGAAGGCGGTGGTGCCGTCGACGCCGATGGTCATCTGCGCCATGACGCCCAAGTCCGACCGCGCGCGCACCGCACGGATCGCGGCCTCCAGTTCGGCCACGTCGGAGAAGGTCTCGAGGCAGAAGCCGTCGACGCCCCCCGCAAGCAGTCCATCCACCTGCCGTCCGAAGGCGGCTTCGGCGTCGGCGACGGCCAGGTCACCGAACGGTTCGAGGCGCACGCCCAACGGACCGATGGCGCCGAGCACGGCGACGCTGCTGCCAACCGCCTGACGGGCCACCGTCGCGGCCACGCGGTTCAATGTCTCGGTTTCGGCGGCGAGTCCGTACTGCGCCAGCTTGATCGGGTTGGCGCCGAAGGTGTTGGTCTCCACCAGTTCCGCGCCGGCCGCCGCATAGTCGGCATGGACCTCGGCGATCAGCGTCGGCTGGCGCACCGCCAACTCGTCGAAGCAGACGTTGACGAAGACGCCCTTCTGGTAGAGCATCGTCCCCATCGCGCCGTCGAGCACGTGGACCTTGCCGTCGTCGAGCAGTGCACGCAGTGTCGGCATCTCAGGACCTCCGGTAGCCGAGCACGGGGGCGAGCCACCGTTCGGTGGTGGCAATGTCCCACCCCTTCCGCGCGGCATAGTCCACGACCTGGTCGCGCCCGATGCGGCCGACGCCGAAGTAGCGCGCCTCGGGCCGCCAGAAGTACCAACCGCTCACCGACGCACCCGGGAGCATCGCGAAGCTCTCGGTAAGCGTGATCCCGGTGGTCGCCTCGAGGTCGAGCAGCGTGGCGAGGGTGCCCTTCTCGGTGTGATCGGGGCAGGCGGGATAGCCAGGCGCGGGGCGGATCCCCTGATAGCGCTCCTGCAGCAGGTCGTCCATCGAGGCGTGCTCGGCCGCAGCATAGCCCCAGTGCGTGGTGCGCACTTCCTCGTGGAGCCGCTCCGCAAACGCCTCGGCGAGGCGATCGGCGAGCGCCGCCAGCAGGATGGCGCGATAATCGTCGTGATCGGCCTTGGCGGCGGCGACCAGCGGTTCCAGGCCGAGGCCGGTCGTCACCGCGAAGGCGCCGACATAATCGGTGATCCCGGCGGCGCGCGGGGCGACGAAGTCGGCGAGCGCCACTCGCGGCCGACGATCAAGCCGCTTCCCCTGTTGCCGCAGCGTGTGCAGCACGGTGAGCGGCGTGGTGCGCGCGGCATCCTCGTACAGGGTGATGTCGTCGTTGGCGGCATCGGCCGGCCAGAAGCCGACCACGCCGCGCGCGGTGAGGCTCTGGTCGCGCTCGAGTTCGTCGAGCAGCTTGTTGGCATCGTGCCAGAGGTCGCGCGCGGCGGCACCCTGCAGCGGATCGTCGAGGATGGCAGGATAGGCCACGCTCAATTCCCAGGTCCGGAAGAACGGCGTCCAGTCGATCCGCGGCCGAAGGTCGGCGAGCGACCAGCGGTCGAAGGCGCGGATGCCAGTGAACGACGGCACTGGCACCGGCACATCGAGGTCAATCGGGAAGGCGGCGGCGCGTGCGGCCGCGAGCGAGGTCAGTTCGCCTTCGCGCTCCCCCTCGCGCTCGCGCCGCACGATGGCATACTCGGCGGCCACCTCGGCGGCAAACGCCTCGCGGCGCGCCGGGTCGTGCAGCGCCGAGGCCACGGGGACGGCGCGCGAGGCATCGAGGACGTGCACCACGGGGGCCGAGTAGTTCGGCTCGATCCGGAGCGCGGTGTGCGCGCGCGAGGTGGTGGCCCCGCCGATCAGCAAGGGAATGCGCAGTCCCACGCGCTCGAATTCGCTGGCGACGAACGCCATCTCGTCGAGCGACGGCGTGATCAGGCCGGAGAGACCGACCAGGTCGACCTGCTCGCGCTGGGCCGTCTCGAGGATCGTCGCCGCGTGGACCATCACGCCGAGGTCGATCACTTCCCATTCGTTGCACTGCAACACCACGCCGACAATGTTCTTGCCGATGTCGTGGACGTCGCCCTTCACCGTGGCGAGCAGGATGCGACCGCGACTCCGGGCCCCATGCTCGGCGCGTTCCGCCTCGAGGTAGGGGATCAGGTGCGCCACGGCCCGCTTCATCACGCGGGCGCTCTTCACCACCTGCGGCAGGAACATCTGGCCGCTGCCGAAGAGGTCCCCGACCCGGCTCATCCCCGCCATCAGCGGTCCTCGATCACGTCGAGCGGGCGTGTGGCGAGCAGGCGCGCCTCCTCGACGTCCTCGTCGACGTGGTCGGCGATACCATGGACCAGCGCCCAGGCGAGCCGTTCGTCGACCGGCAGGTCGCGCCAGGCCAGGTCCGCCCCGGGAGCATGCGCACTGGTCTTGGCACGATCGGCAATCTCCAGCAGCCGCTCTGTGGCGTCGGCGCGCCGGTTCCAGAGCAGGTCCTCCACCCGGTTGCGAAGGTCGGGGTCGAGGTCCGTCAGCACCGGCAACTGGCCGGCGTTGACGATCCCCATGTCGAGGCCGGCGGCGATTGCCCGTTCGAGGAAGACGGCGTGAATCGCCTCGCGGACCGGATCGTTGCCGCGGAAGGCGAAGGAGACATTGCTGATGCCGCCGCTGGTGCGCGCGCCGGGGCAGCGCGCCTTCACCGCACGGACCGCCTCGACGAAGGCGATTCCGTACTCGGCATGCGTCTCGATCCCGGTGCCGACGGCGAAGACGTTCGGGTCGAGGATCACGTCCTCGGGCGCGAAGCCGACGCGGTCGACCAGCAGGCGGAAGGCGCGCTCGAGGATGTCGACCTTGCGCTCGACCGTCTCGGCCTGTCCCTGCTCGTCAAACGCCATCACCACCACGGCGGCGCCGTAGCGGTGCGCCAGCGTGGCCTGCGTCAGGAACGCCGCCTCGCCTTCCTTGAGCGAGATCGAATTGACCACGCCCTTTCCCTGCAGGTTCTTGAGCCCCGCCTCCAGCACGCTCCACTTCGACGAGTCCAGCATCACCGGCACGCGCGCAATGGCCGGCTCGGCCGCAATGAGCCGAAGGAAGCGCGCCATCGCCGCCTCGGAGTCGAGGAGGCCTTCGTCGAAGTTGAGGTCGATCAGCTGCGCCCCGGCCTCGACCTGCTGCCGCGCCACGGCGAGCGCCTCGTCGTCGCGCGACTCCTTGATGAGGGTCGCGAAGCGGCGCGATCCGGTCACGTTGGTGCGCTCGCCGACGTTCACGAAATTGGTGGTCGGGCCGATGGTGAATGGCTCGAGTCCTGAGAGGCGCGTCAGGGCCGGGCGTGCGGGCGGCGTGCGCGGCGGCACACCGGCGACGGCGGCCGCGATCGCCGCGATGTGCTCGGGCGTCGTGCCGCAGCACCCCCCGACGATGTTGAGCAGCCCATCGCGCGCCCAGGCGCCGATCTCCTCGGCCATGACCTCAGCCGAGAGATCGTAGCCGCCGAGGTCGTTGGGGAGCCCGGCATTCGGGTGGGCGGAGAGGAAGGTCTCGGCGGTGCGCGAGAGTTCCTGGATGTGGGAGCGCAGCAGGTCGGGGCCAAGGGCGCAGTTGAGGCCGACGGTCAACGGCTTGGCGTGCGCCACCGAGATCCAGAATGCCTCGGCGGTCTGCCCCGAGAGGAGCCGACCACTACGGTCCGTGATCGTCCCCGAGATCATCACCGGGACGGTATGGCCGCGGCCCGCGAAGACCTCGTCGATTGCGAAGAGCGCCGCCTTGGCGTTCAGCGTGTCGATGATCGTCTCGACCAGCAGCAGGTCGGCGCCACCATCGAGCAGCCCGGAGGCCGCGGTGGAGTAGGAGGCGACGAGCTCGTCGAAGGTGACGTTGCGGAAGCCGGGGTCCTCGACCGACGGCGAGATCGACGCGGTCCGCGGGGTCGGGCCGATCGAGCCGGCGACGAAGCGCGGCCGATCGGGTGTCTCCGCAGCATCGCACGCCTCGCGCGCGACCCGTGCGGCCGCCACGTTCAGGGCGTAGGCGTAGTCGGAGGTGCCGTACTCGGCCTGCCCGATCGATGTCGACGAGAACGAATTGGTCTCGACGATATCCGCGCCGGCCGCGAGATACTCGGCATGCACGCCGCGCACCACGTCGGGGCGCGTCAGGCAGAGGAGGTCGTGATTCCCCTTGAGATCACCCGCGATGTCGGTGAAGGTGCTGCCGCGATAGTCGGCTTCGACCAGCCGGGCACGCTGCAGCATCGTCCCCATCGCACCATCGAGGACGAGAATGCGTTCGGCCAGAAGGCCCGGGAGACGGGCAAGGCGTGCAGCACGTGCGAAGTTCGGGTCGGACACAGGGGCTCCAGTTACTCATCGTCGCCCCGAAGGGCGGCTTAGCGGGATCTTTAACGTGGCCGCAAGTCGCGGGAAATCGCCACGGATTGGGAAAGTCGTAAGTCGTAAGTCTTAAGTCGTAGGTCCAGAGTCCTGAGGGGTGTCATCCTGAGCGAAGTCCGCGAAGCGGACGAAGTCGAAGGACCTCTCCAACCGCCTTACGACCTACGACCTACGACCTTACTACGACCTGAACAACGCCCCCACCACCACCTGCTGCGCCACCCGCAACAGGAAATACGCCACCAGTGGCGAGAAATCCATCGGCCCCATCGGGGGAAGGATGCGTTGCAGCGGCTCGAGGATCCAGTCCGTCAGGCCCCGCACGATCCGCATCCACCAGCTGTAGGGCGAGGCCCCGAACCACGACGAGATCACCCGGACCAGCAACGCCGCCGTGATCAGTGAAAAGAGCGACGACACCAGGGTCGGCAGGAGCGCGCCCGACCGGGCGGCGTAGCCGAGCTGGAGCGCGGTGCCCAGGACCCACTGGACCAGCTGGATCAGCAGCAGGCCGCCGACGACGATGCCGCCCAGGAGCCAGAGCGGGGCCGATTGCGGATTGCCGCCGGCACGGACCACGCGCCCCTCGACCGGCCGCAGCATCGGGTCGCTCCAGCCGCGCACGAAGCGTGGCCACCAGCCGAACGGCGTGAGGTGTTGACGGCGCACGGCCCAATGCGTCGCGGCGACGACGGCGCCGACCACGAACGCGCCGCCCACCAGCCACCGCATGCCGACGATCACCCAGACGGCGATTTCCATCAGCTCCACCGACTCACTCCATCACGAATTCGCGAGCGAACGCCACCTCGAAGGCGAACGTCTTGCTGCGCGAGCGTGTTTCCATCAGGTCGGCGATCCGCCGCAGGCGCTCCGGAATGCCGAGGAGCTTCTCCTGCGCGGCGCGGCCCATTTCGTCGAGTCCCTCGATCGTCTCGATGCGCCAATGCACCAGTGCATCCTGGACGATCTTGAGGTAGTCGCGCGGGCCATAGATGCCGGAGCGGCGAATGACCTCGGCGAATTCCTTGAAGCCCGGGATGGTCACGCCCGGCATGTCGATCGCAGGCATGATGTGCAGCGCGGAGCGAAGTGCCTCGCTCGGGTCGCGCTTCAGGATCTCGGTGAACATCCGCCGATAGAACGAGAAGTGCCGCGCCTCTTCGGTGGCCACCTTCGAGAGGATGCCGCCAAGCAGCGGCTCGTACTCGCCGATGATCCGCCCGGTGTTGGCGTGCGAGTACTGGGTGGCCCGCTCCTGCAGCGTAGTGTAGACGAAGACCCGGTACGGATCCTTGTCCCACTCCGGCTGGAAGCCCGCCTTGATGTACTCGAACTTGAGCGACTCGAGCGTGCGCTGTTCAACGACGCCGGTGTCGCGGATGTAGTCGCTGAGCACCGCGCCGTGGCGATCCTCTTCGGCGGTCCAGAGATTGTTCCAGTTGCGCCAGTGCGAGTCGTCGCCGAGATGCACCGCGAGCAGCCGATGGAAGTGGGGCAGCCCCTCTTCGGTCAGCGTGTTGAGCGCCAGCGCCGCGCGGCAGGCGTCGGGAATGCCGGCGACCCGTTCGCGCAGCGTCCGCCGATGCTCGTCCGGATCGCCGCCATCGGCCGGCGCGAGGAGCTCCGACGGGAACCACAGCTCGCGCTTGGCCTCATGCTCGACCATCAATTCGTGCACCAAGGATTCGAGGTCCCGAAGGACCTCGACCTTTCGCCACATGGTGCGCGCTGCATCGGTCAGGGACATCAGTCGGCCAGCCTCATCCGGTGGTGCACTGCTTGGTCACCGGCGGGCGATTGTCGCAGGCGATGGCGTCGTTCATGCCGCTCGTGATCGGGCCGCAGGCGGTGTTCTGCGCCGACCGGGCCGCTTCGGCCTCGGTCTCGTGCGACGCCTTCGCGCAGTTGCGCGACCCGTTGTACTCCACGCACACCTCGCAGGTCGACTTCTGCGCCGAGAGGGTGGAGTAGGTCAGGAAGGCGATGAAGCCGAGGATCACCGCGATGGTGGTCAGGGTCTTGGATGACATGGTAGAAATCTACTGGCAGGGCGGGCGAGGGGGAATCGATGATCGATCATCGATCATCGATAGCCTGCTATCTTCGGGGATGCTCCGCACCCTGCTCCTCCTCGCCTGCCTGCTTCGCCTCGCCCCGGCTCCCGGGATGGCGGCGTCGCATTGTGCGCCGGTGGTGGCGGGCGGGGCGCACCAGCATGGGGCAGCCCACCACGAGGCGCCGGCGCCCGAGCAGCGCCAGCCCGCAGGCGATGGCGATTGCAGCCATTGCCCGCCGAGCCAGTGCGCTCAGGTGGCCTCGTGCGGCGTCACCCTGGTGACCGGGATCGCCACCGAGCGCGGCTGTTTCGGGGTCGCGTCGCCGACCGCGCAGGCCACGCCCGCGGACGCCCTGACCTGGGCCTCCGCCGATCATCCCCCCCCAACCCGACCACCGGCATCGCCCCTCGTCTGATCGAGTCGCTGTTTCCTGACCCTACTCGTTTCACCGAGGATCCCGATGTTCGTTCCTGTTCGAACCCTGCTCACCGCCGGGGCGTTGGTGTTTGCCGCCGCCGCCCTTCCGGCCCAGACGGACTACCGCAATCTCGACGACGAGCGGCCGGTCCGCTCCGAGGACGCCTGGGCGCTGGAGTTTCGCGCCTGGGAGTGGATGATGCCGTTCCACTACGCCCGCCACGCCGGCCGGGGCGAGGTGGAATTCACCCCCGAAGTCATGTGGGGCGCCTTCCCCAACGGCCTCCTGGGCATCAAGCTCCCCTTCCGTGCCTCTGACCGGCTCAGCGAGGCCGCAGCGGCCGGGCCGCGTCTCTTTGCACTCCTCTCCCTCAACGCCGAGACCCCGCACACCCCAGGGATCGCCCTGCGGGCCGACGCCATCCTCCCAGGTGGTGGTGCCTCGGGCGACGGCGTCCTGGTGGTGGGGAAGGCAATCGCGACCCGCACCTGGGGTCGACTCCGCACCCACGCCAACGCGTCGGTGACGGTGGGGCGCGCGGTCAACGCCCCCGAGGCCGATGCCCCCGGCCGATGGTCGGCCTCGGTCGCGGCCGACTGGACGCTGATGCGGCAGAGCACGCTGCTGATCGCCGAACTCTACAGCGCCAAGCCGCTGGGGCCGTCGGAGCAACATTGGGAAGTTGCCGTCGGCTTCCGCCGACAGATGACGCCGTCGTTGGTCCTCGACGCGGGCGTTGCGCATGGACTCGGCGACGGACCCGGGATCGCCCTCACCATGGGACTCTCGCGCACCTTCTCGCTCGGCACGCCGAGCATCCGGGGTGATCGATGATCCGCCGCCTCCTCATCGTGCTGCTCGCGCTGCCAACCATGCTGATGGCGCAGCAGCGACGCGATGAAGTGCGCCCGTACCCGGGCAGCTTCAACTGGCAGTTCCTTGGCCGCCACGCCGATGCCGCACGGCTCTTCAACGCCTTCGACTACGGCCACGCGATCCTCTACGAACGGCTGCTGACCCTGCCGCTCAAGGACGCGAAGGTCGCGCTGGCCGACGAGTACGACTTCCTGGTCGGTGACTTGTTGGTGAAGCCGCCGCGCTTCGCCATTCCGGAAGAGGCGATCGAGCCGACCTACGCCAAGGTGGCGTGGCGCGCCAAGGTCACCTTCGACTGGGCACACATTCTCCATCGGCAGATCTACGACGCCTACGCCGATCCGCGGCTGACCCCGGCGGAGCGCGACGCACTGATCGAGCGGATCACCGACTACTACCTGGAGGAGACGCGCTACGCGTTGCCGACGGTGCCGAAGTCGATGGCGCTGATGGACGAGCAGCCGTTCTCGCAGATCTTCCGGCGCGAGGTGCCGCAGTTCAACGGCCTGATCTGGTCGTATCACTGGCTGCAGATCGGACTCTACGAGGCATTCCTCACCGACGACGACCGGTCCAACGACGCGGCGTCGGTGCGCCAGGTGACCGGCCGCTGGCGGGCCATGGTCCAGGGCGCGCCAGCCGCCTATCCGAGCGTGATGCCGATGGCGCCGGCCGTGGCGCCGCGCTTCAGCAAGGCGCACCCGCGCGCCGCGGCGATCTTCGACAACCTCCACATGCTGCACGACATCATCTCCGACATCCTCGCTGCGCCGACGATTCCGCGCGCCGGCAAGGGCGCCGAGATCCAGCGTCAGCTCGACCTGATGCAGGACCCGACGCGCGACCTGATGGGCGCGGAGCACTGGTGGATGATGGGCGACATGATGGGGGGCGTGGGGAAGATGGGGGGGGTGGCGGGGGGGTAACGAACCGCGAACAGCGAACGGCGAAACGCGATCGGATGGGTCCTGATCGTGTCATCCTGAGCGGAGCAGCCCGCAGGGCTGCGAAGTCGAAGGACCTCTATCCCAGCGTATCGGGAAGAGGTCCTTCGACTTCACTCCGGCTGCGCCGTCGTTTCGCTCAGGATGACAGCTCCAGAGCCCAGCGCCGTTCGCCGCTCGCAGATCGCTGTTACTTGGGGAGTCCCTTCGTCTCGTCGCCGCTCTTGCCGTCGGTGATCGGCGTGACCTGGGTGCTCCAGCCGTCGGCGAAGGTCAGCACCAGGCGGTGTCCAAGGGTGTCCGCGACGATCGTCTTGATCTGCGGAAACTTCTTGGCGTAGGCGAGGGCGGCATCGGCCTGCTTGGCGAAGGCCTCCGGCGTCGCGCCGGCCTCACCCTTGCCGAACTCGCGGCCAACGGCCATCGCGATCGCCTGCTCAGGACCGTAGGCAGCGTAGTCATCGGCCGACATCAGGCCGTCCTGACCGGCGGCATACTTGTACGAGTCGTACGTCGGGCAGGCCGCGAGGAGGGCGACCAGGGCAAGCGGGGCGTAACGGCGCATCGAGAAGTCTCCGAACGGGATCGACACTGGTACCGACCGGGCGGGGCCCGGGTTCCCGGCCACCAGCCAATCCGGAAAGATAGCCCCGCCGGCCCCCCCCGCCATCCTTGTCCCGGCTCCCCTGCCGCCCTACCCTTCCCGCCGACCAGATCACCCCCGGACCGGAGTCCTGTCATGAGTGCCATCGGCAACATCCCGACCCCCATCAACGAACCCGTCCTGAGCTACGCGCCGGGCACTCCGGAACGCGCCGGCTTGCAGGCGGCCATTGCCGAGCTCGGGAGCGTGGTGACCGACATTCCGGTGGTGATCAACGGCGTCGAACACCGCCCCGGGAAGACCAATCGCGTCACTTCGCCCCAGCGGCACCAGCACCACCTCGCCAACGTCCACCAGTCGACGCCCGAGCTCCTGCAGCAGGCCATCGACGGGGCCATCGCCGCCCAGAAGGTCTGGGAGCGGTGGTCGTTCGCCGATCGCGCTGCCGTCTTCCTGAAGGCGGCCGATCTGCTCGCCGGCCCGTGGCGTCATCGGATCAACGCCGCCACCCTCCTCGGCCAGGGAAAGACGCCGCATCAGGCCGAGATCGATGCCGCCTGCGAGCTGGCCGATTTCTGGCGCTTCAATGTCCACTACGCCGAGCAGTTGCTGCACGAGCAGCCGATCTCGGTGCCGGGCGTCTGGAACCGTCTCGACTGGCGGCCGCTCGAGGGGTTCATCTACGCCATCACGCCGTTCAACTTCACCGCGATCGGCGGCAACCTCCCGACCGCGCCGGCAATCCTCGGCAACGTGGTGCTCTGGAAGCCCTCGGCGACGGCGTCGCTTTCCAACTGGCTGATCTACGACCTGCTCCGCGAGGCGGGGCTGCCGGCCGGCGTGATCCAGTTCATTCCGGGCGATTCCGCCAGCACGACCAAGACCCTGCTCGACTCGAAGCACCTGGCCGGCGTCCACTTCACCGGCTCGACGCCGGTCTTCCAGAGCATCTGGCAGGGTGTCGCCGAGCGGTTGCCGAGCTACCGCAGCTACCCGCGCCTCGTGGGCGAGACCGGCGGCAAGGACTTCATCGTGGCGCACCCCTCGGCCGATGTCGAGGCGTTCGTGACCGCCCTCCTGCGTGGGTCGTTCGAGTATCAGGGGCAGAAGTGCTCCGCCTGCTCGCGTACCTACATCCCGCGCTCGCTCTGGCCGCGCGTGAAGGAGCGGATGCAGCAGGAGATGGCACAGATCAAGGTCGGCGATCCGGCCGACTTCTCGGTCTTCGTCGGCGCGGTGATCGACGAGAAGGCGTTCCGGAAGCACGAGGCGCTGCTCAAGGCGGTGCAGACCGATCCCGCGGTGACGGTCCACGCCGGCGGCACCTGCGATGGGTCCGTGGGTTGGTTCGTGCAGCCGACGCTGCTCGAGACCACCGATCCGCACCATCGGATCATGAAGGAGGAGTTCTTCGGCCCGATCCTCTCGGCCTATGTCTACGAGGACGCGGCCTGGGACGAGGTGCTCACGTTGATCGATGACACCGCCACCTACGCCCTCACCGGCGCGATCTTCGCGCAGGACCGCGCGGCGGTGATTCATGCCGAGACGAAGCTGCGGCACGCCGCCGGCAACTATTACGTCAACGACAAGTGCACCGGCGCCGTGGTCGGCCAGCAGCCGTTCGGCGGCGGCCGCGCCTCCGGCACCAACGACAAGGCCGGCTCGCTCCTCAACCTCTATCGCTGGGTCTCGGCGCGGACGGTGAAGGAGACGGGGAATCCGGCGACGGAATGGCGGTATCCATATCTCGGCTAGGGGACGCTCAGTGGCCGATGATCGATCATCGATGATCGATCATCGATCATCCCGCGGGGGCGCCGTCACCGGACTGCTGCTTGCAGCGCTCTTCTCGGCGCCCCCGCTGCGCGCGCAGACTCCTTCCGGTTACTGGAATCCATCTCCTCCACCATCACCTCCCGCACCGCCACCGCCGAGCTGGTGCGGACGCTCACTCGCGAGACCGAGTACCGGGTGAGCCGGCGTGCCGACACCACGGTGGTCGAGGCGGCGGCGGTGCGTCTGGTGGAGGAGGGGCCAGGGGGGCGGGTGGTGTTCGACACCGATGGCTTCACCGGCGGCCGGTGGAAGCTGGTGCCTGCGCCGCGCGGCGGGCTGGTGGTGGTGGATGTCCCCTTTGTGCCGCCGGCGCTGGTCGAGGTGAACGACCTCGCCGCCGCGATGGACGATTTCTTCCCGCCAGTGGCACCGCCGCTGCCGGTCAATCGGCGCGTGCGGGACGGTGCCGGGCGTGACTGGCAGCGCCTCGCCGACTCCGCCGACGTCCGTCGCTATCGCTGGACGGCGACGCGGACGCGGGACACCACGGCGGTCGCGCGCGACACGGTGACGCTGCGCATCAGTGAGGCGACGCGTGAGGTGTCGCAGCTGCGCCTCGATGCGCGTGGTGTGCCGATCGGGTGGACGCGGGAGCTGGTGACCGACGTCACGTCACGCGGTGGCGGCCGCGCCGTGCAGGCCACCGTGCGGCAACGAATCGTGGTGCGCGCGCTCCCTTGACATCCTCGCGACGCGCGTTCCCCTTGCGCCGCGTTCGGATCGCCCCAACATTGCGAGCACACCCGCCTGGAGGCCTACTGCCCATGGAGCCCTTCCTCAGCTCCGATGAGTACGACGAACAGGCCCACCAACTGTACAACGAAGCCCGCTACGACGACGCCCTCACGCTCCTGCGTGACGGGATCACCCGCTACCCTCAAGCCGTCGAATTGCACGTCGGCGTCGGTTACGCCCAGCTCGCCCGCGAGGAGTACGCGTGGGCCCGGCAGGCGTTCGAGCATGCCCTGCTGCTCGACCCCGAACAGGAAGATGCCCTCGCCGGCCTCGGCGAGACGCTGCTGGTGATCGGTCACATCGCGGCGGCGCTGCGCGCCTTCGAGCAGGTCGTCGCGCTCGGCTTCGACGACGACCACGAACTGATGCTGCAGATCGGCCGCGCGCTCTTTCGCGAGGGCTACTTCGTCGAGGCCAGGCGCACCTTCGAGCGGGTCCATTTCCACCATCCCGAGTCGCCGGAGATCGCCGCCTCCCTCGGCTACACCTCGCATCGCCTCGGGATGGATGCCGACGCCTATTACTGGCTGCGCCGCGCCCTCGAACTCGAATCGTCGTTCGCCGAACCGCGGATCTATCTCGCCAACATTCTCTACGACCGGGGCGAAGTCACCGCCGCGATGTTGCACTTCGCGCGCACGACGCCCGACGATCACTTCGACGACCTCGGTATCTGGCGCGTGATCGAGTTGCTCAAGACCGCACGGCAAGTGGGCGACGACGACTCCGAAGTGGCGGAGTGGCTCGAGCGCCTCGCCGAGCTGGGCAGTGAAGGCACGCCGGAGGACATGATCCTCGCCGAGATCGAGGGGATGCAGCCGGACGGCACCCCACGCGATCCGACCCAGCTCGAGCTCTTCGGCACCTTGATGCGCGACATCCCCGGGATGCAGCGCCGCCCGGCGATCGACGGCATGACCGGTGGCCACGTGATCGAGACGCTCGGCGGCCTGGCGCTGCGCGGCAGCTGGGATGAGCTCCTGCTGCAGTTGCAGGCGGTCGAGGGCGCCTGGGCCGATGGCACGATCACCGAGTTCATGCAGGCCTACGCCCGTCGGGGGGCCGCCGAGACCGGCGTGCGCATCCCGATCACCACGGCCGAGGCCTTCCTGCGCGGATCGGCCGAGGCAGGCGTCATTCGGATCGTGGAGTGATTCGATTCGAGTCGGTCTCCAAGTCCTACACCGCCCTCGTCTCCCGCAAGCGGGTCGATGCGCTGGCGGAGTTCACGCTGGAAATGGCGCGCGGCGAGGTGGTGGGGATCGCCGGCCCGAACGGGGCGGGGAAGTCCACCATGATCTCGCTGTTGATGGGGTTCCTGCACCCGACGTCGGGGCGGATCACCATTGACGGCGCCGCGCCGCGTCCCTGGGTGGAGCAGCACGGCGTGGGGTACCTGACCGAATTGGTGAACCTCCCGCCACGGTGGAAGGTGCCGACGACGGTGCGCCGCATGGCGACCCTTTCCGGCGTGGCGGCCGATGCCGTGGCCACCGAAAGCGCCGCGATGATGACGCGCCTCGGGCTCGACGAGCACGCCGGGAAGCGGATCAAGCAGCTCTCCAAGGGGAACCTGCAGCGCGTCGGCCTCGGACAGGCACTCATCGGTGACTTCGAGCTGGTCGTGCTCGACGAGCCGACGCACGGCCTCGATCCCCTCTGGACCCAGCGCTTCCGTGACGTGGTCCGCGCGTTGCGCCGCCCCGATCGGCTGGTGCTGATTGCCTCGCACAATCTCGACGAGCTCGAGATGCTGGCCGACCGGGTCGCGATCCTCGACCACGGCCGACTGCAGCGCGTCGTCGGCCACTCGACCGAAGAGCGCTCGGAGCAGTTGGCCTGGCGGCTGGTGCTCGAAGGGACCGTCGACGTTACCGCGGTGCTCCCGACCGCGACGCCGGTCGCCGGCCGCACCGGGACCTGGCGCTGCCTGGCCTCGCGCCGCGAATTGAGCACGGCGCTGGCCACGCTCCTGGCCAACGGCGCCGTGCTGGTGGAGTGCGTGCCCGAAGAAGGGCGCCTCGAATCGGCCTTCCGCGAGGCGGTGCAGCGATGACGCGCAATCGCTCGCCGTTCCGCTACCTCCCCGCCCACGTGATGGACGTCGCGCAGGGGCCGTTCGCGCTCTTTGCCACCGTGGCCCTCACCATCTGCGTGGTGATCTGGCGACTCGGTCGGAAGGACGCCAGCGCGATGGCCGATCCGTCGATCTTCGTGCGCCAGGTGGTCGCCGCGGTCCTGACGCTCGCCGTGCTGGTGGCGTCCGGCGGAGTCGCCGGCAACGACGTCGGGCGTGGCTACTATCGCGCCTGGTTCTCGAAGCCGATGGCACCGTGGTGGTTCTACCTGCAGCGGTGGCTGCTCGGCGGCGTGGCGGTGCTCTCGATTCCGGTGCTGCTCGGTGTTGGCCTGCAGCTCTTCTTCGGCAAGGGCACCGGCATCACCCTCGAGCTGATGCAGGTGACGGCGCTCGCCTATCTGCTGGTCGGGGGGACGGTGCTGCTGGCGTCGGTGTTCACCTCACGTGACTGGCTCTTCACCTTCGCGATCACCTTCACGCAGGCGCGGCTCGACGACATCATCAAGCTGATGGCGATGTCGAAGACCGAACCACCGACGATGCTGAGCTGGGCGCACACGCTGCTGCCGCCGTACCACCTGATCTCGCCGGTGAAGGGTCTCCCCGCGGGCGACGACCTGTTCCATGTGATCGGCTACGGCGTGGCCCTGGTGGCCGTGGCGCTGGTGCTCCTGGTGGTCAAGCCACTGGGGAGTGGTGGACGCGCGTGAGCGCGCACCCTACCGACGGCGTTCGGCGCGAGGTCCTGCCCAACGGAGTGACGCTGCTGGTGCAGCGCCGCCGTGCCGCGCCGGCCGCCGCCCTCGCCACCCACGTCCGCGCCGGTTTCCTCGATGAGCCCGACGAGGTGCAGGGGATCTCTCACGTCCTCGAGCACATGCTCTTCAAGGGGACACCGACGCTCGGCCCCGGTGAATTGGCGCGGCGCACCAAGGCGCTTGGCGGCTCGCTGAACGCCTACACCTCGTACGATCGCACCGTCTACTACGCCTCGGTTCCCGCACGCCACGCCGTCGAGGCGATGGCATTGCAGGCCGATCAGGTGCGCAATCCGCTCTTCGATGCCGACGAGTTGCGCCGCGAACTCGGCGTGATCATCCAGGAAGCGAAGCGGAAGCTCGACACGCCCGGTGCCGTGACCGGCGAGACGCTGCACGAGCTGTTGTACGACCATCACCGGATCCGTCGCTGGCGCATCGGCTACGAGGCCGTCCTCGAGGGCTTTCGCCGCGAGCAGGTCGCCGCGTATCACCGGTCGCGCTACATCCCGTCGCGCACCATCGTCTCGGTGGTCGCCGACCTCGACGAAGACGAGATGCTGGCGGCGCTGCGCGCCAACTGGGGCGACTGGTCCCTCCCCGCCGATCCGTTCGACGTCGGCCCGACCGAGAGCGGGCCCGCGACGCCTGGCGTCCGGCTGCTGCGCGGTGATGTGGCGATGGCCGATCTGGCACTCGGGTGGCGCGGGGTCGGCCCGCTCGATCCGCAGGTCCCGGCGCTCGATGTCCTCGGCACCATCCTCACCGGCGGCCGCGCGTCGCGATTGGCGCGCCTGCTGCGCGAGCCGGGGCTGGTGGCGGGTGTTGGTGCAGGGCACTACGGCACCACCGACGCCGATCGGCAGACCCCGGCGGGCGTCTTCGTCGTGGGCCTCGAGCTCGAGCCGAGCCGGATGCGCGAGGCGCTCGGCATCGTCGCCGCGACGATCCGCGCGGTGCGCGACGCTGGCCCCGACGCCGATGAGCTGGCGCGCGCGCAGACGCTGTTGCGCGTGCGGCTCCAGCGCCGGCTTGAGCGCTACGAGGCACGCGCCACCGCGCTCGCCGACGCCGAGGCCGAAGGCGACCTGACGCGACTGGATCGTGAGGAAGCCGAGATCATGGCGGTCACGGCGGCGCAGGTGCGCGACGCGGCGGCGCAGTGGGTCGACCCCAGTGCGGCATCGGCGGTGGCCTACTATCCGACCGCGAGCAGCGAGGCGTTCGACCTCGACCTGCTGACCGATGCGATGCGAGCTCCTGCCCGCGCCATGCCGGCGATGGCAGTGCCGAGCGCGCTCGTGCCGGTGCCGCGCGCACCGGTCGCGGGCACGCGGCGGCGCGAGCAGGGCGTGCTCCACGTGGCGTTGCCGGGGCTCGACCTGTTGGTGGCCAGGCACGGCGATGTCCCGCAGGTCGGCCTCAACGTCTACCGCCCGCGCGCCGCGGTTCGCGATCCGGCGCTCGCCGGCCTCGATGCCCTCGGCTTCCGGGCGTTGATGCGCGGCACCACGCGGCTCGATGCAGGGCAGTTGGCAGTGGCGATCGAGGCGCTCGGCGGGGTGCTCTCGCCGTCGGTCGGCGCCGATGTCCTCTCGCTCGGCACGACGGTGCTGGCGGAGCAGGTTGGCGCGGCCGCACGGCTGCTGGTCGAGGTGCTGACGACACCGCGTCTCGACGACGCGAGTGTCACCATCGAGCGCGATCTCATGCTCGACGACGCGCGGTCCGTCGCCGATGACATGGTGCGCTTCCCGTTCCAGTTGGTGCTCGGGCATGCCTTCGGCGATGTCGGCTACGGCGCCCCGACCCTCGGCAGCCCGGAGTCGCTCGACGCCTTCACGCCGGCGCGGGTGCGGCAGTGGCATGCCGACTTCGCATCGAGCGGCCCGATCACCGTCGTGGCCGTGGGCAATCAGGAGCCGGAGGCATTGGCCGACCTGCTCGTCGACGCCTTCGCGCCGCTCGTGTCGAGTGCGTTTCCCGCCGGCGTGCGGCCGCTCGTTGAGGTGGAGCCAATCCTCCCCGGCCTGCGCACGGCCAGCCGGGATCGGCAGCAATCGGCACTCGCGATGCTCTTTCCGGGACCGAATCGGGGCGACCCGACGCGGCACGCCGCCGAGGTGTGGGGCGCGATCGCGGGCGGGCTCGGCGGGCGGCTCTTCGAATCGCTGCGGAGCGCGCGGTCGCTGGCGTACACCGTGATGGCGTCGTCATGGCAGCGGCGGCGGGCGGGTGGGCTGCTCACCTACATCGCCATGGCCCCGGAACGGCTCGACGAGGCGCGCGAGGCGATGCTCGAGGAGCTGGCGGCCTTCCGCGCCGAGCCGCCCACGGCCGATGAACTCCATCGCGCCACGGCGATGCTGGCCGGGCAGGAGGAGGTCGCGAGGCAGTCGGCCGGCGCGGTGGCTGGTGAGATCGCGGATGCCTGGCTGTTGGGCGAGGGGCTGGCCGAGCTGGCCGATCCGGCGGCGCCGTACCGGGCGGTCACCCGCGAGGCGGTCCATGCCGTGGCGGCCGCCTTCGATCCGGCCACTCGGGCCGAGGGCGTCGTCGCGCCGGAGCGACCGGAGTAGCTTCCCGGGATGGCCGATCCTGTTGCCCCCCCACCACTCCGCCGCGGCTTCGCGCTGGCCGATGCGATCACCCTGGTCCGCATTCCGCTCGCGATCGCCTTCCCGATCCTCGGGGGGACGACCGAGCGGCTGGCATTGCTTGGGCTGGCCGCCGCCACCGACCTCGGCGACGGCGTGGTCGCGCGGCGCTACGGCGGGTCACGCATCGGGGCGGTGCTCGACCCGATCGTCGACAAGCTCTTCATGGCGGCGGCATTCGGGACGGTGCTCTGGAGTGGCGACCTGGCGTGGTGGGAAGTCACCGCGCTGTTGATGCGCGACATCGTCCTCTCGGTGGCCTTCTTCATCACGCTGGCGACGGGGCGAGGCACCGCGGTGCCGGCACGTTTCGGCGGCAAGGTGGTCACCCTGTTGCAGTTGTTGACCCTCCTCGCCTTCATTCTCAAGTCGTCGTACTTCCTGCGCCCGTTGGCGTGGGCCACGGCGGCGGTGGCACTGTACGCCATTTACGACTACAACCAGCCCTTCTTCAGGAAGCTGAACGCCAATGACTGATCCGAATCTCCGCTTTTCGCATCTCGACTGGACCGGCGGCATGCGCTTCACCGGCGGCGCGCCCGGTGGACCGACCATCAATCTCGATGGCGACGGCAAGGTCGCGCCCGGCCCGATGGTCGCCCTGCTCACGGCGATGGGTGGCTGCGCCGGCGCGGACGTCACGTCGATTCTCGAGAAGATGCAGGTCACGCTGACGAAGTTCACCATGGACCTGACCGGCCGCCGCAACGAGGAGCATCCGAAGCGCTACAATCACATCCTCTTCACCTTCACCCTCTCGGGCGAGGGGCTGACGCAGGCGAAGGCCGATCGGGCGGTGGAACTGAGCGTGACGAAGTACTGCTCGGTGATGCTGTCGCTGCGGGAGGATATCGTGGTGGAGACGAAGGTGATCGTCGAGTAGCGAGAAGCGAGAAGCGAGAAGCGAGAAGCGGGGCCCAGCGGAGAGATCTTCCCGTTGGGCCCCGCTTCTCGCTTCTCGCTTCTCGCTTCTCGAACTTAGCCGTCGCGTTCGCCGTCTCAACTTCGACTTCGACTTCCGCTTCGGCTTCCGTCTCCACGACCGTCTCGACGACGGCATCGGCGGGCGCGCGGCGAACCACGGGCTGGCAGAAGCGTTCACCGAGGACGCGGAGCTGACCCTGCTGCTCGGCGTTCAAGTCGGGGTAGCGGTCGGCGACGTACTGCATGGTGTCGTCCATCCACTCCTTCTGATGCTCCGGGGCGGCTTCGAGCACGCCGCAGCGGAGGATATGGCTGAACAGCTCATCCCGTGCCGCGTCGAACGCCGTGGGCATCGCCGGGGGCCGGGGGGCCGTCTTCTTCTTGGTCATTCGCCTTCCCTGAGTGTTGCTGGGGGCGACATTGCCCCCGGATCCATCGCTTTGGATACGCGCAATATAGGGAAAAAGTTCACCTGAAGGCAAACCGGCCCCCACGGTGCCCCGGGTTCTCGTTAGATTGGTCCCCGTCGCCGACCGCCACAGGCGGGGGCGCGAGCGCGGTTCACCAGGGCAGCCGCGCGCCCACCGAGCAGGCCCAGCCGGGCCCCGCGCTCGCCGGGGGGCGCGCCAGAGGACGTCATGGCGCAGGGTCAGAAGCCGTTCTACCTCGCACTCGGGGCGATTGCGATCGCCGGAGTCGGATTTCTCGCCTACCGGATGATGGGCGGCGGCGCCGTCTCGATTCCCGCCAACGTCGCCGTCACCGCGGCGGACACCTCCGGCTTCAACGGCTATCTCCTCGGCAGCCCCACCGCGCCGATCGAAATCTCCGAGTACGCCGACTTCACCTGCCCGGCCTGCGCCGCCTTCTCCACCGTCCAGTTCCCCGACATCCGGGCGCGACTGATCGAGACCGGGAAGGCGCGCTTCCGCTATCGGGATTTCCCGCTGGAGGGTGGCATTCACACCCACTCGCGCGTGGCGGCGCACTCGGTGGCCTGCGCCAACGACCAGGGGAAGTTCTGGGAACTTGCCGA
This sequence comes from Gemmatimonadota bacterium, assembly GCA_016704275.1. Taxonomy (NCBI): domain Bacteria; kingdom Pseudomonadati; phylum Gemmatimonadota; species Gemmatimonadota bacterium. Next base: position 670,096 of record JADJAK010000002.1, on the reverse strand, counting down.
GCGGCAGTTCCTGCATCAGTCCGAGTGGGCCCTCGCCGGCAGCGCCGTTTCGATCCTGAAGGGGTTGGCCAAGGAGGCAGGGGTCGACACCGGGCTGTGGCAGAGCTGCATGGAGTCCGCCAAGTACGCCGGTCGCATTCAGGCCTCGCTGGATGAAGGGGCGCGCATCGGCGTCGGCTCGACGCCCTCGTTCCTGATTGGCGGGCGGATCTACACTGGCCTCAACTCCGATGGCATGGTTCAGCTGGTCGACTCGCTGATCGCTGCCCAGGCCGGTACCAAGGCGCCGTGAGCCACGATCGCAAACCGCCCGAGGGGAAGGCGCTCGTCGGCCTGGCCCTCGCGGCGCTGGGCGTGGTCTACGGCGACATCGGGACCTCGCCGCTCTACGCACTCAAGGAGTGTTTCTCGGGGCCGCACGCCATCGCGCTGACCCATGAGAACGTGCTGGGGATCCTCTCGCTGATCTTCTGGTCGCTCAATTTCGTCGTCTCCTTCAAGTACATCTCGCTGGTCATGCGCGCCGACAACCGCGGCGAGGGCGGGATTCTCGCGCTTCTGGCGCTGGTCGCGCCCGGCGGCCAGTCGAAGGGCCGCGGCTTCGTGCTCATGGTCGGCCTGTTCGGCGCGGCGCTGCTCTACGGCGACGGCGTGATCACCCCCGCCATCTCGGTGCTCGGCGCCGTCGAGGGGCTCGAGGTGGCGACGCCGATCTTCAAGCATTGGGTCGTCCCGATGGCGTGCGTGATCATCACCGCGCTCTTCGCGGTGCAACGGCGCGGCACGGCCGGCATCGGCAAGATCTTCGGCCCGGTCACCACGATCTATTTCGTCTGCATCGCGGTGCTCGGCGTCCGCGGCATCTTGATGAACACCGAAGTGCTCCACGCGCTGAATCCCTGGTACGCGTTCGAGTTCTTCCTCCGCGAGCGGAGCCACGCGTTCGTCGTGCTCGCCGCCGTGGTGCTGGTGATCACTGGCGGCGAGGCGCTCTACGCCGACATGGGGCATATCGGGGCGCGCCCGATCCGGCTTGCCTGGTTCGTGGTGGTGCTGCCGGCGCTGGCACTCAACTACTTCGGGCAGGGGGCACTGCTGCTCACCGACCCCACGGCCGTCAGCAATCCGTTCTATCAGCTGGTGCCGTCGTGGGCACTGTATCCCATGATCGGGATCGCCACCGGCGCCGCCGTCGTCGCCTCGCAGGCGTTGATCTCCGGCGCCTTCTCGCTGACACAGCAGGCGATGCAACTCGGCTTCGCGCCGCGGATGCGCCTGATTCACACGTCGGCAACGGAGATCGGCCAGATCTACATGCCCGGCGTCAACTGGGCCCTCTGGGTGGCCTGCATCGCGCTCGTGCTCGCGTTCAAGTCCTCCACGGCGCTGGCGGCCACCTACGGCGTCGCCGTGACCGGCACCATGCTCACCACCTCGATCCTCTTTGCGATCGTGATGCTGAAGATCTGGCGCTGGCCGATGTGGCGCGTGGTGCTGATCACCGGCCTCTTCGTGGCGGTCGACGTCGCTTTCCTCGGCGCCAACCTGCTGAAGATCCCTGACGGCGGCTGGTTCCCGCTCGCCGCCGCCGGCGCGATCTACCTGCTGATGAGCACCTGGAAGCTCGGTCGCCGGCAGGTGACGGCGATGCTGCAGGAGTCGTCGTTGCCGCTCGACCTCTTCATCCCCGACGTGATCCGCCGCAAGCCGTATCGCGTCCCGGGCGTGTCAGTGGTGATGACCTCGATCCCCGACGTGGCGCCGCCGGTCCTGCTCCACCACCTGAAGCACAACAAGGTGCTGCACGAGCAGGTGATCCTGATGACGATCTCCTCCGAGCAGATTCCGCTGGTGCCGGACGCCGAGCGGGTGCAGGTGGTCGACAAGGGCGCCGGCTTCGTGCAGGTGTTCGCACGCTACGGCTTCCTCGAGTCGCCCAACGTCGCGGCGATCCTCGCCGCCACCGCGGAACAGCTGCCGCCGCCGACCGAAGGGAAGGTCCCCGCGCTGCGGCTCAACGAGGTGACCTTCTACCTCGGCCGCGAGACGCTCATCGTCGCCCCGCGCGACCGCAAGGGCGCCCGCACCCGCGCCGCCATGCCGGCGTGGCGCGCCACCCTCTTCTCGGTGATGAGCCGCAACGCGCAGAGCGCCGCCGGCTACTTCGGCTTGCCGCCGAATCGGGTGGTGGAGTTGGGGGCGCAGTTGCAGGTGTAGGGAAGGGGTCGTAAGTCGTAGGTCGTAGGTCGTAAGTCGAATATGTCATCCTGAGCGGAGCATCCCGAAGGGATGGGTAGTCGAAGTGCCCGCCCTGAACAAAGTGAAGGGACCTCTCTCCGAGCGCATCGGAAAGAGGTCCTTCGACTGCGCATCCCTACGGGATGCTTCGCTCAGGATGACAACTCTCCGAAGCGCCTCTAACGACTAACGACCAACGACCAACGACTAACGACTCAGCTCTCCAAGCTCTCATACTCATCCTTCAGCCTCGCCACCACCCCCGGATCCGCCAGCGTCGTCGTGTCGCCCAGTGCGCGCCCCTCGGCGATGTCGCGGAGCAGCCGGCGCATGATCTTGCCCGAGCGGGTCTTGGGCAGGTTGTCGGCAAAGCGGATGTCGTCGGGCTTGGCGATGGCGCCGATCTTGTGCGCCACGTGCTCGCGGAGCTCGTCGCGCATCTCGGAAGAGGCGTGGTGCCCCTCCTTGAGGGTCACGAACGCGGCGATCGCCTGCCCCTTCAGCTCGTGCGCCTTGCCCACCACCGCCGCCTCGGCGACGGCCGGATGGTCCACCAGCGCGCTCTCGACTTCCATGGTGCCGATGCGGTGGCCGGCGACGTTGAGCACGTCGTCGACGCGGCCGAGGATCCACCAGTAGCCATCGGCGTCGAGCTTGGCGCCGTCGCCGGCGAAGTAGCGGCCCGGAAAGCGGCTCCAGTAGGTCTCCTGGTAGCGCGCGTCGTCGCCGTAGATGGTGCGCAGCATCCCGGGCCACGGCGACTTGATGGTGAGGAAGCCCCCACCCATCGCCACGGGCGTGCCGTGGCTGTCGACCAGCTCCACCTCGATGCCGGGGAACGGCTTGGTCGCCGAGCCGGGCTTGGTGGTGACAACGCCCGGCGTCGGCGTGATCATGATCCCGCCGGTCTCGGTCTGCCACCAGGTGTCGACGATCGGACAGCGGCCGCGACCGATCTGTTCATGGTACCAGATCCACGCCTCCGGGTTGATCGGCTCACCCACGGTGCCGAGGAGGCGCAGGCGGGAGAGGTCGTGCCTGGCGGGGTGGTCGGTGCCCCACTTCATGAAGGCGCGGATCGCGGTCGGGGCGGTGTAGAAGACGGTCACGCCGTGGCGCTCGCACATCGACCAGAAGCGACCGCGATTGGGCCAATCCGGCGCGCCCTCGTACATCAGTACCGTCGCACCGTTGGCGAGCGGACCATACACCACGTACGAATGTCCGGTGACCCAGCCGATGTCGGCGGTACACCAGAAGACGTCGCCGGCCTTGAGGTCGAAGACGTGGCGCGTGGTGGCGGCCGCCTGCGTGAGGTAGCCGCCTGTGGTGTGGACGATCCCCTTCGGCTTCCCCGTGGTGCCCGAGGTGTAGAGGATGAAGAGCAGGTCCTCCGCCTCCATCTCCTCCGGTGCATTCACCGCGCTCTGTCCCTCGAGCATCCGGTGCCACCAGTGGTCGCGCCCTTCCTGCATCGGGCACTGGGTCGGGTCGACGCCGTGCCCGCGGTGCACCACCAGGACCGAGGTGATCGACGGGCAGTCGGCCAGCGCCTCATCGGCGAGCCGCTTGAGCGGCAGCACCTGCCCGCGCCGGAAGCCGCCGTCCGCCGTTATGCAGCAGACCGCCTGGGCGTCGTTGATCCGGTCGCGCAGCGATTCCGCCGAGAAGCCGCCGAAGACCACCGAGTGGACCGCGCCGATGCGGGCGCAGGCCAGCATCGCGATCGCCGCCTCGGGGATCATCGGGAGGTAGATCGCCACCCGGTCGCCCCGCGTCACGCCGAGGGCGAGCAGCGCGTTCGCGGCCTTGCAGACTTCCTGGTGCAGCTGCCAGTAGGTCAGGACCCGTTGGTCGCCCGGCTCTCCCTCCCAGATCAGCGCCGCCTGGTTCCGCCGCGCCCCGGTCAGGTGCCGGTCGACGCAGTTCACGGCGACGTTCAGCCGCCCACCCGAGAACCACTTGGCGTGGGGGAGCTTCCATTCGAGGACCGTGTGCCAGGGCGTGAACCAGTCCAGACGCTTCGCCTCGGCCTCCCAGAAGCCGAGCCGGTCGGCCGCGGCCTGGTCGTAGGTCGCCTCGGTGGTCACCGCGGCCGCCGCAAAGGCCGGGTCGGGCGGGAAACGACGCTCTTCGGAGAGGAGGGTCTGGAGCTGGTCGGACATGTTGGGATGCCGGTGTCTGAGGGAAGCTGGAAAGCTAGCGGGATTCGGGATGATCGATGATCGATGGTCGATGATCGATTGCAGCGATCTGTGGGATTTCAGGCCAGGTGTCCGTGGCGGCACCATCGATCATCGACCATCGATCATCGATCATCGACGATCGAGCATCGATCATCGATCATCCAACTGTCAATATTTCATACACTCCAGTCTCCTCGCCGTTTGGCAGACCTCTTGCTCCTGCCTCTACCCCAGATGCTTACATCGAGGGCTGGAGGCCCATGACCGTGACGACCGCGCAGCCATCACAGCGAGAGCTGCTTGCCCCACCGACCCTGGGGTTGGCGACTCGAGAAGCCTTTCGCCGGACGGCGAACGAGCTCCTCGACGAGCTGGCCGAGGGGAATGGGCAGCTGGTGGTGGACCTCTCCGGGACGCGGGAGGTCGACTCCTCGGGGCTGGGCGCGCTGGTCATGGTGCAGCGCCACGCCGCCGATCGGCGGCTGCAGGTCAAGCTCCGCGGCGTGACGCCGGAGTTGGAGTTCCTGCTGGTCCTCACCAAGCTCGACGATCTCTTCCTCTTCGAAAAGCCGCGCCCTGAGCGGTAACGGCGCGGCCGCCTGGCCGCGCTATACTTCCGGGATGCCATTGGCGCCCCGCTGCGGATGACCCCCGCCGACACTCCGTTGCTGCAGGTCCACCATCTCGAGCGTCGCTTCGGGGCGGTGGTCGCGTTGCGTGGGGTTGAGCTCCTCGTGGCCCCCGGCGAAGTGGTGCTGCTGCTGGGCCCGAACGGCGCCGGCAAGTCCACCCTCCTCCGCTGCATCGCGGGGCTCGCGCGCCCCACCAAGGGGCGGGTCGAGGTTCTCGGCCAGAACGTCCATGCCGATCCCGACGCACGCCGCGCGCTCGGATTGCTCTCCCATCAGTCGTTCCTCTATGAAGATCTCACGGCGCGGGAGAACCTGCGATTCGCGGCAGAGTTGCATGGACTCGACAGTGTCGCATCGCGTGTCGAGACGGCGCTAGCGGATGCGCGCCTCACCTCGCGTGCCGACTCGCGCGTGTTCGGATTTTCGCAGGGGATGTTGCAGCGGCTCGCCTTCGCGCGGGCCACGATGCACCAGCCGGCGCTGCTGTTGCTGGACGAACCGTTCACGGCGCTCGACGCCGCCGCCGCGCGGTCGCTCCGGGAGCGGGTGGCCGCCGAGCGCGATGCCGGGCGGGCCGTGGTCTGCGTGACGCACGAGCCGGCGGAGCTCTGGGAGCTGGCCACTCGGGTGATCGTGTTGCGGAGTGGCGTCGTCGTCGCCGATGAGCCGCGGCCGGACGACCTGGCGCAGTTCCGGACGGGCTACGATGCGCTGGTGACGCCATGAGCGTCGTCCGGATCGCGCTGCTGATTGCCGGGAAGGATCTCCGCATCGAGCGGCGGTCGCGCACCGCGATCCACACCGCCACCCTCTTCGCCGTCCTCGTGCTGCTGACGGTGGTCTTTGCGCGCGATGGCGGGTCCGTCTCGCTGGTGACGCTCGCCCCCTCGGTGCTCTGGATCACCATCGCGCTGGCGTCGTTGGTCGCGCTCAACCGGGCCTTCACGCTGGAGCGCGAGCACGCCGCCCTCGAGGGGATCCTCCTCGCCCCGGTGCCCCGGAGCGCGCTCTTCCTCGGGAAGTGGCTGGCCAACCTGGCGTTCGTCTCGCTGGTCCTGGCGATCACCTTCCCGCTCTGGATCCTCTTCTATGGGGTGGCGGTCACCCCGGCGCTGTTCCCGGTCGCCGGCGTCGCCGTCCTCGCGTCGATCGGCATCACCGCCATCGGCACCGTCTTCTCCGCGATGGCGGTCCGGACGCGGCACGCCGAGCTGCTGCTCCCGGTCCTGATGCTCCCCTTCCTCCTCCCGCCGATCTACTTCGCGGCGCAGAGCACGGTCCGCCTCCTCGGCGGCCGCCCCTTGGAAGAGCTCTGGGGATGGCTCAGATTCCTTGCCTTGTACGACCTCGCCTTCGCCATGCTGGCGGCGATGCTCTTTCCTGCGGTGGTGGACGAATGACTCTCGAGGCAGCATCGGCCAGTCGGCAGATCAGCCGCGGCCGGATCATGACCCTGGTCGGCGTGGTGTCGCTGATCGTCCTCTACGTGATGGCGCTGCAGTTGACGCCAACGGAGCGCTTTCAGGGACTGGCCCAGAAGATCTTCTACATCCATCCGCCCGCGGCGTACGCGATGCAGATGGCCTTCATCTTCACCGGCATCGCGTCGCTCCTCTACCTCCTGCTCCACGACGCCCGCTTCGACGTCTTCGCCGAGGCCTCGGCCGAAGTCGGCATGATGTTCGGCATCATCGTCGTGATCACCGGCCCGATCTGGGGTCGGCCGGTGTGGGGCACCTGGTGGGAGTGGGAACCACGGCTGACGTTCACCGTGATGGAGATCGTGCTCTTTGGCGGCTACTTCGCGCTCCGGGGCGCGGTGCGTGACCCCGCCGAGCGGGCCAAGTTCGCCGCGGTCATGGGGCTGATGGCGCTGGTGCTGGTGCCGTTCAACCACCTCACCGTCTATCTCTTCGCGTCGCAGCATCCGCAGCCGGTCGTCGTCAAGACGACCAAGCCGGAGCTGCCGTTCGAGATGCTGCGCACCTTCCTCACCGGCTTCGCGGTCTTCACCATCCTCTACCTCGGGCTCGTCATGCAGCGCTACGGCATCGGCGCCCGCCACGCCATCCAGGAGGCGGCCGATGCCTGATACCGGGAGCTACATGATCGCGGCGTATGTGGTGACGGCCGTGGTGGTGGGAGGATATGTCGTGAGTCTCTGGCGGAGAGGTAACAGCAAGGGATGATGGATGATGGATGATGGATGATGGATGCATGTTGTCATCCTGAGCGGAGCCCGCGCAGCGGGCGTAGTCGAAGGACCTCTTTCCCAGCGCGCGGAGAGAGGTCCTTCGACTGCGCAGCCCTGCGGGCTGCTACGCTCAGGATGACACGGTTAGTGGAGCATCCATCATCCATCATCCATCATCTGCTGTCTACGCGACGTCTTCCTTCGCCATCAGCACATGCTTCCACAGCAACGCCGCCACGACCGCGCCGACGATCGGCCCGATCCACCAGACGGCCTGCGCCTGCATGTTGCCGGCGATGATGGCGGGGCCGAAGGCGCGGGCCGGGTTGAGGGCGCCACCGGTGAGTGCGCCACCGACGACGATGCCGGGGATCAGCGTCAGGCCGATGCCAAAGCCCGCGATCTTCGGGGCGCTCTTCGAGACCGCCGTTGCCATCACGGCCGACATCAGGAAGAAGGTCAGGATCGCCTCGAGGGCGATGCCGGTGCCGAAGCTCATCGTGTTGTGCAACGCCGGCGCGCCGAAGTTCACCACGCGGCCGACATTCGGGGCCACGATGGTCTTGACGAGCAGCGCGCCGAGGAGGCCACCGGCCAGCTGCGCCATGACGTAGGCGAAGGCGTCGGCGGGGGCGATCTTCTTGATCGAGAGCAGCCCGATCGTGACCGCCGGGTTGCAGTGGCCGCCGGAGATCGCCGCCGTCGCCGAGATGGCGATGGCGAGGGCGATCGCGTGGACCACGGCGATCCCGAAGACGCCGTAATCAGCGCCCGGGAAGGAGTTCATCACGACCGCTCCGCACCCGAAGAAGATCAGGACGAAGGTGCCGAACATCTCGGCGAGGACACGGGGAAGCAGGGGACGCATCGGTCGAGTCATCCTGTTGGGGGTGGCAGGGATGCGAAAGAACTGCGCGAATCTACACTCCCGCCCGCCGGAGGAGGAGCGTCGCGTTGCACCCGCCAAAACCGAAGGAGTTCTTGAGCACCGCCCGCGGGGCCAGCGTCAGCCCCTCGGCGGGGAGCTGGCGCAGCCCGCCCGCCGGATCGGGGTCGAGGCAGTTGAGCGTCGGCGGAACCCAGCCGTCACGGATGCTGCGGCAGGCGATCGCCGTCTCGATGGCCCCCGAGGCGCCGAGCGCGTGGGCATGCCATCCCTTGGTGCCACTCACCGGCAGCGTGTCGGCGTGTGCACCGAAGACCTCGCGAATGGCGAGTGCCTCGGTGGCGTCGTTGAGCGTGGTCGAGGAGCCGTGGGCGTTGACCCACTCCACTTCCTCGGGCGCGCAGCCCGCCTCGGCCAGCGCCATCCGCATCGCCCGCGCCGCTTCGCGGCCGTCGGGGCGCGGTTGCGTCATGTGGTGCGCGTCGTTGGTGAGCCCCGCGCCCGCGATCTCGGCGTAGATGCGGGCGCCGCGCGCCTCGGCGTGCTCCAGCGATTCGAGGATCAGCACCGCCGACCCTTCGGCCATCACGAAGCCGTCGCGTCCGCTGTCGAAGGGCCGCGAGGCGGTGGCCGGGTCATCGTTGCGGGTGCTCATCGCGCGGATCAGCGAGAAGGAGCCGTAGCAGAGCGGATAGAGCGGCGCCTCGCTGCCCCCGGCGAGGATCACTTCGGCGTCACCCTGCGCGATCGCCCGAAAGCCCTGGGCAATAGCCAGCGTTCCCGACGCACAACTCATCGCATTGGTGCTGTTGACGCCGGAGACACCATGGGTGATGGCGATGTTGCACGACAGCGCGCCGCCGAAGACGGTGAGTGCGAGCAGGGGGTCGACCTCGCGCGGGCCGCCGGCGATGTACTTGAAGTTCTGCTCCTCGGCGAAGCCGATGCCGCCGAGCGCCGTCCCCATCATCACGCCGACGCGGTCCGCCGGTTCGCCGGCGAGGTCGAGCGCGGCGTCCTCGAGCGCGAGCCGGGTTGCCGCGAGCCCCAGCTGCGAGCAGCGATCGGTGCGGCGCGCCTGCCTGGGCGAGAGCATCGCCTCGGGATCGAAGTCGTTCACCTGTGCCGCGATGTGGGACCGAAAGGGCGACGAGTCGAAGCGGTCGATCCGTTGTACCGCGGAGGACCCAGTCTGCAGCCGCGACCAGACGGCGTCACTGCCGATGCCGATCGGCGTGATCAGCCCGATGCCGGTGACCACCACCCGGCGGCTCATAGGCCACGCTCCGCGGCGCGCGCCACGCCGGCCAGCGTCTGCTCGGCAATGCCATGCACGAACACCGGTCCGATCACGATCTCGGCGGCGATGCGGCGAATCAACGGCCAGGGGGGGCCGTCCCAGGTATGCACGATCGTCACGTCACTACCGCCGTCTGGCGTGGGGAGAATGCTCCAGAGCACATCCATTCCGGTGGTGATGCCACCGATGTGCCGGTACCGAACCTCGTGCTTCGGGGCGTCAACCCAGATCCGGCTGCGCCACCAGGTGGGCCAGTTGAGCGGGCCGCCGAAGCGGCGATACGCCGACATCTCGACGATGCCATCGCCGCCCGGCTCGCCCTCGGTGCGCGTCACGTAGCGGTAGTGCGGCAGGATGTCGGGCCACTGCTCCACGAGCGCGGCGTGCGGCCAGACGCGCTCGGGTGGCGCCTGCACGAGGCGCCGATCGACGACGCGCATCATCGGTCGGTCCGCCACGCGGCAATGACGCGCGCGCCCGGAAGGCGCCAGACGTCGACGTCGTGGCCAGTCGCCTCGCGCGCGATCGCACGCAATGCCGCGGGATGCAGCCCGCGCGCCAGCGACACCACGCCATCGCTTACCGTGAGCGGATGCATGCGCAGGAACGGCCCCGCGAGCCGATACCCCAGCGCGGCAAGCGGCGACGGCCGCAGGTCGGCGATCACCACACCGCGTCGGGCGATCGCATCGCACTCGGCGAGGAGCCGCACCGCGGACGGGCGGTCGAGGTGGTGCACCATCTGGCTCACCAGCACGATGTCGACACCCTTGCGGCGGATCGGCAGGCTGCCTGCGCAGCCGAGCAGCACGGGGAGTCCGCCGCGTTGCGCCAACTGTGCGGCGGCCGGGATCCGTTCCAGGCCGGTCGGGACGATCGTCACGCCACGCTTGGCGGCCCAGCGCACGGCATCGTGCGGCAGGTCGCCGGCGCCGGTGCCGATGTCGAGCAGTGTCAGCGTGCGGCCCGCGTCACCGGCGTCGAGGAGTCGGCGCAGGCCGGCGCGCATCGCGAGCCGCCCGCCGAACCAGCGATTGCTCCGCGCAATGTCGACCAGCATCCGCTCGACCAGCGCCGGCGGCGTGGTGGGGTCGTCCAGCGCTTCGTGGCCGACCGGCGACAGCGTGAGTGTGGCGCTCACTTTTAGAGGGTGTCGGGCTCGGTGTAGCCGCCGCGATAGTAGAGCAGCGGACGGCCATGCTCGGCGGAGGCGCCACCGACCACCTGCCCGATGATCAGCGTGTGGTCGCCCGCCTCGACGGTGTTGACGCGTTCGCAGCAGATGTGGGCCAGCGCGCCATCGAGCAGGATGCGGCCGAGTGCGTCGGGCGTGAAGCCGATCCCCTCGAAGCGATCCGGGTTGCCGGAAGCGAAGCGACGCGACAACGACTCCTGGTGCGCCTCGAGGATGTTGATGGTGTAGTGCGTGGCGCCGAGCAACACCTCGTGCATCGACGCCGCGCGGTCGATCGCCAGCAGCACCAGCGGCGGCTCGAGCGAGACCGAGGTGAAGGAATTCACCGTCATCCCCGCCGGCCGCCCCTCGGCGTCGCGCGCGGTGACCACGGCGATCCCGGTGGCGAAGCGACCACAGAGTTGACGGAAATCGTAGCCATCCATACGAGGGACCTTTCGAGAAGCGAGAAGCGAGAAGCGAGAAGCGAACGGCGTTATCGGTGACCAGTGACCCGTGACCCGTGACCCGTGGGTTGTTCCTGGTGACAGGTCACAGGTTACAGGTCACTTCCCCACATCTACACAATCATCTTCCCAAGAAACCACGGATTCACCACCCGCCACGGCGACACGAAATCTCCCGTCACGCCGATCAGCGTATCGGCCATCCCGCGGCGGTCGAGGCGTGCCACGGCGCGGTCGAAGAGGCGCGGTGACAGCATGGCGTACCCGATGAGGCGCTCGACGATCCACTTGCCGAGAAAGGCGCGCCGGCGGGCGTGGCGGTAACCGGCCAACTGCGCGGTGGTGATCGCCGCGTTGGCGCGGAGCGCGCCGTCGAGCGTCTCGGCGGCGAGCGCCGCGCCGGCCAGTGCGCTGCAGACGCCTTCGCCGGTGAACGGATCGAAGAAGTCGGCAGCATCTCCTACCAGCAGGAGGCCGTCGGCGGTGCTCCGGCGTGACGACGCGGCGAACGGTCCGGTCACCATCACCTCGCGCACGGTGCGCGCCACGTCGACTCGACCGCGGACGCTGGGGAATGTCTCGAGTTGCCGATGGAAGAACCCCGCGGCGTCGCCGCGCGCCTCTGCCGCCAACGCGGCAGGAACCACCAAGGCAACGTTGGCGATGTTGTCACCCAAAGGATTGAGTCCGACATAGCCCGCCTTCCCGACATGCATCTCGGCGACACGGCCGAGGCCGGTGACGCCCTCGACGTGTGCGACGAACGCCACCCGCTTGAGCCAGCCCTGCCGATGCAGCCCGGCCTGCCGTGCCACGACGCTGCGCAGGCCATCGGCGCCGACGACGCAACGCGCCGTGACGGCGTGGCGCCTGCCCGCTGCGTCTTCGAGGGTGCTGGTCCGGCCGTGGGGTCCCATGGCACTGAGGACGCGCAGCGTCGTCTCCTCGTGCACCGTCACCCCCGCGGCGCGTGCGGCGTCGAGGAGGGTGGCGTCGAGAATGCGGCGCGGCATCGCCAGGCCGGTCGATCGAAAGGGGGAGCCGCCGGCATCCGCGAAGCGGCCGATCAACGACGCACCGTGGGCGGCACGCACGCGGGTGCCTTCGAGTGCGGTGCGACCGTGCGCGTCGAGGGTGTCCAACACGCCGAGCGTCGCGAGGTGGCGCACCGTTTCGGGGGAGAGGTATTCGGAGCAGGCCTTCTCGCGCGGGAAGCGGGCGCGGTCGATCAGCGTCACGGCGTGGCCGGCGCGGGCCAGGTGGATCGCGGTGGCGCTGCCGGCCGGCCCTGCGCCGACGATCACCACACCGGCACGCTCAGCCACTTGCCGGCCCGTTCGCGAGGAGCGCGGCGATCCGCGCCCGCAGCGCCTCGGGGCACTCGGTGCCGGCACCGAGCCGCTGCAGCCGACTGCGGAAGGCCTGCTCGTACCGGCCGATCTGGGTGCAGTGCCGACAGCGGGTCAGGTGGCCCTGCATCCGCTCGACGCTCTCCACCGGCAACTCGCCGCGCAGGAAGGCGTCGAGCTCGGCGAGCGCGTCGGTGCAATTCAATTCCGGGTCGCTCATGGGGTCGGCTCCGTGGGGCGGATCAGTCCGCTCTCTTCGGCATAACGCCGCAACTGCCCCTGCAGGATCCGTCGGGCGCGGAAGATCCGCGACTTCACGGTCCCGAGCGGGATGCCGAGGGCCTCGGCGACTTCGGCGTAGGGCATTCCTTCGAGGTCGCTCAAGACCACCACCTCGCGGAACTCCTCGGGGAGTTGGTCGAGCGCCGCCAGGACCTCGTCGTCCACCAGCTCGGCGAAGAAGCGCCCTTCGGGGTCCGGATCGGCCAGGTCGGGCAGCTCCGGGATCGCCTCGACATCGACCGGCTGGGCGCCACGCCGCGCGCTGCGCCAACCGGTGATGAACTGGTTGCGGAGGATGGTCACCAACCAGGCGCGTGCGTTGCTGCCGGGGCGGAATGAGCCCCACGCCCGCAACGCGCGGAGCATGGTGTCCTGCACCAGATCTTCCGCGGCGGCCGGATTGGTGGTCAGCCGCAGCGCCACCCGGTAGAGGGTGTCGAGGTGAGGGAGGGCTTCGGATTCGAAGCTGGGCGTGGGGGTCGCCATGGCAGGAAGGATAGGCGAGAAGCGTGACCAGTGACCAGTGACATGTAACCAGGGGACGTGCAACCTGCGCCTCCCGCACAACTCCCGGTCACTGGTCACTGGTCACTGGTCACTGGTTACCCTCACCGTTCACCCCTCACCCGATTAGAATCGTCGCCAATGCTTTCCTCCGTCCCCGCCCTCCTGCCGCTCTCGTTGCTCGAAGCGGTCCAGAACATCGACACGCCAGCCGACGATGGACTCGGCGCGCTCCAGGATGAGCTCGCGTCGAAGCGCCTCGGCCTCTCGCCGACGGTGGCGGCGCAGGTTGCCCGGTACCGGCAGCGCGCCGTCGACGGCGAAACGGTGGCAGCCGACGAGGTCCTCGCGGTCTTCCGGCTGGTGGGCCGCCGGCCCGATGCGGCGCTGGTGTATGCCGATGCCGGGCGGCGCGCGGCGCGCTATGCCGCCAAGGAGATCGGGCCCGGGGTGAAGGGGATGTTGGCGATGGCGCCCGGGAAGCGGACCAAGCTGGCCATCGGGCTGCGGGCGGCGTCGAAGCTGTCGCAGCGCTGGTTGCTGGCGGATTTGCAGCCGGCCGATGGCTTGGCGCGCTGTGAACTGCTCGACTCGTTGCCGATGCAGGCGCGGGAAGATGGCGTGGCGTGTGCCTTCTACACTGCGGCGCTGGCCGAGCTGTTGCGGCTGGTGGCTGGGGTGGAGGGGGCAATGGTGCATCGCAGCTGTCGCGGTCGCGGCGACCGCAGCTGTGTCTGGCTTGCCGCAGAGGCAGGGGGCTACCAATGAGTGCGTTGGACACGATCGACCGGGCGATGGTCACCTCGACCCTGGAGCGGCTCGGGGCGGACGGCTGGCTGCTGTTCGACTTCCACGGCTGCAACCCGGTGGCGCAGCGGTTGCTGCCCGGCGGCGGGCTGGTCACGCGGCGGACCTTCGTCTGGATTCCGCGGCAGGGGCCGATGGTGGCGATCGTGCACAAGATCGAGATGCAACCGTTCCTCGGCTTTCCGGGGACGGTGATCCCGTTCGCGCGGCACGCCGAGCTGCAGGCCGCGCTGGAAGGGACGTTGCGGGGGAAGCGCGCGGCGATGGAGATCTCGCCGAAGGATGCGGTGCCGTACCTGGATCGGATCCCCTGGGGCGTGGTCGATCTGCTGCAGAGCCTCGGCGTGACGGTGGTGCCGAGCGCCGATCTGGTCACCCGCTTTGCGGCGACGTGGAGCGAGGCCGAGGCGGCGGAGCATATGCAGGCGGCGGAGCTGCTGCGGGAGATCGCGCTCAACGCCTTGCACGGCGCGGTGCGTCGCGCGGGGACGGGGCTGACCGAGTCGGCGCTGCAGCAGGAAGTCGTGGCCGCGATGGAGGCGGCAGGGATGTTCCTCACCACCCATCCGATCGTCGGCTTCGGCCCGAACGCCGCGAACCCGCACTACGAGCCGCGTCCCGGGGCGGACCGCGCCCTGGAGCACGATCAGGTGGTGCTGCTCGACCTCTGGGGCGGGATGCGCGAGGGGGCGGTCTTCGCGGATCAGACCTGGATGGGCTTCTCGGGGAGCGCGGTGCCCGAGCGGGTGCAGACGGTGTGGACCACGGTGCGCGACGCGCGTGACGCGGCCATTGCCCGGATGCAGGGGCTGGCGGCGTCCGGCGCGCCGGTGCAGGGGTATCTGGGCGACCAGGCGGCCCGGCAGGTGATCGAGGCGGCGGGCTTTGGGGAGTACTTCGTCCACCGGACCGGGCACAGCATTGACCGCGACCTGCATGGCTCGGGGCCGCATCTGGACGACTACGAGACCCACGACGACCGGGCGATGCTGCCCGGGACGGGCTGCTCGGTGGAGCCGGGGATCTACCTGCCGGGCGATTTCGGGGTCCGGAGCGAGATCAACCTCTATTGGGGGGCGTCGGGGATCGTGGTGACGCCGGGGGAACGTCAATTTGAGTTGGTCACGCCTACTTGAGATCGGTTAATCGATCATCGATGATCGATCATCGATGATCGATACGTAGATCTCAATAAGGGACGGGGCTGTTTCATTCGGTGACCTCCGTAGGCTGGTTGTTCGCAATCTGTTACGCTTGCTTGACACTCGCTCGAAGCGCGGGCATATTCATCTCATCCCGGCACTCAGTCGGGGCTTTCCGATCGTCACAGACAGAGTAGACCCCAGGAACCGCGCGGGTTTCCGGCGTATTGACGTCACCCCCCAGGTGGCTTCGTGCGCCGCCGGTTCCCCGATCCACGACGCTCCCGTCGTGCGGCATCGGATTCACCGTCTCTCCACGCCAGTGGAGCGACGCAGTACGCGGTCCCAGCGTCGATTGGCGCCGGTGACTGGCACGAAGGAGCGGCATCTCCAGTGTTTACGCCTTCGGAGGACGGTTCAATGACTCAGAATTGTGTGAGAGCCCTCGCCCGCACAGCGCTTGCGCTTGCGGCGGTGGCATTCGGGGCAGGCGCCTCGACCCTTCACGCGCAGGGCGCGACCGGCAAGATCGACGGTCGTGTCAAGGACGCCGCGGGACAACCGCTGGCGGGTGCGCGCGTGATCATCGTCGGGACGGCCTTTACCGCGACGACCAACCAGCAGGGGTACTACTTCTTCAACAGCGTCTCGGCCGGTTCGGTGACGCTGCGGGCGACCTACATCGGCTACAAGTCGTCGCAGGTCGAGAATCTCCGCGTGCTCTCTGGCCAGACGTCCCCCCAGGACATCATCATGGAGCAGAGCGCCGTGAACGTCGGCGACATCACGGTGACGTCGGCGGCGCAGCCGCTGGTGCCGCGTGACCAGGTGGCCACCAAGCAGCTGATCGACGGCGGCTTCGTCGACAAGCTCCCGGTGGACAACGTGTCGCGCGTGCTGCAGCTGCAGCCGGGTGTGACCACCACGAATGGTGGCGGCATCTCGGTCCGCGGTTCGCGGACGGACGAGCAGAACACCTACATCGACGGTGTGCCGGTCCAGAGCGGTGTGCGCTCGGGCGGCGCGTCGGGCGGCTTCTCGGCCGGCATCAGCGTCGTCGCGGTGAACGGCTTCGAAGACGCCTCGATCACCACCGGCGCCGCGTCGGCCGAGTTCGGCAACGCGCAGGGCGGTATCGTCGCCATCACCACGAAGACGGGCGGCTCGAAGTTCGCCGGCAACGTCTCGTGGGAAACGGACATGCTGGCGCCGGCGCGGTATCGCGGCGGCTTCAACATGTTCCAGGGCGGCTTCGGCGGTCCGATCAAGGGCGCGCTGACGTTCTACGTCTCCGGCCGTCTCGAAGGGTCGCAGGGTGGTAACCGCGGCTATCAGACGTGGGAACTGGCGTCGTGGGCGCCGGTCGGGATCGACACGACCTTCACGCTGCCGAAGACCTTCGGCAACGTCCGCTCCGACTCGATCAAGGTCCCGGTGTATCAGTACGCCGTGATCTCGGGCGAGTGCGACAAGATGGACTTCGTCACCAACGCCGCGCTGCAGGCGATGCGCGACAACTACGGCCAGAGTTGCGCGTCGAACTCGTCGCGCAACGGCGGCGTGTCGACCCAGTACAACGGCACCGCCAAGCTCAACTACACCTTCGGCGGCGGCTCGCGCATCTCGGCGACCTACCTCCTCTCGGGCAACCAGGCGCGCAACCGCAAGGCCGACGGCCTGACGGCGGGCTCCGAGAACTGGTCGAACGTGGCGACGCTGAACTGGAACCAGCAGCTGATCCGCGGCGCCTCGAAGTCCCTCTCGATCGACGCCTATGCGTCGTATCAGTGGAACTCGTCGCTCGCCGGACGCATCACGGATGAGTCGGAAGCCGGCAGCCGGGATCCGATGTTCGGCATCCTGCTGAAGAAGCTCAACTACGTCTACACGGCGGACAACTTCCCGCTCGACTCGACGTTGCTCAAGAACATCCTGACCAACAAGGTGACCAACCGGATCGGCCTGACCGACCGGATCAACACCTCGCAGTACTCCGCGCAGGGTGGTTACGGCGGCGCGCCGGACGGGGTCGGCTACGGCGCCGGCGGCGGCGGTGGTTTCGACAACGCGATCAACTACCAGATCGAGAACCGCAAGGTCTTCAAGGCCAACCTCGACTGGCAGGCCGACCGCTACAACCGGATCAAGTTCGGTGGCGAGTACACCGGCTACGACATCACCGCGTATGGTGGCGGCAACATCTCCACCTATCTCGTGAAGCCGTACCGCTACAACTTCTTCGCCGAAGACCGCATCGACCTGGGCGACGTCATCGTCGTCGGCGGCCTGCGTTACGACTACTTCCTGTCGAACGCTCGCCGGTGGAACGGCTTCCCGCGCATCTCGACCGCGCCGGGCTTCACCGCCGATTCACTCGACAACTTCCTGGTGACCGACCCGTCGCACGACTACATCTCGCCGGCGATCCAGGTGGCCTTCCCCGTCACGGAGAAGACCAACTTCCGCCTGTCGTACCGCCACCAGGCGCAGTCGCCTGACCTCGGCCTCGTGCTGCAGAACTCGCTGACCGACATCGATGCCGGCGGCGCGAACTCCCGTTCGAACTGGGGTGGCGACCTCGACTTCGGCAAGACGATCCTGTTCGAGTTCGGTGTCCGTCACGCCTTCTCCGACGACATGGTCCTCGACCTGGCCGCGTACAACAAGGACAACCTGGCCAACGCCTCGTACCAGTTCGCCTTCCCGGTCGACCCGGTTGGTGGGCAGCCGACGCGTATCTTCCAGGCCCAGAACGCCGACTTCGGCAACACCCGAGGCCTCGACCTCCGCCTCGATCGCCGCATCGGCAACTACGTGAACGGCTCGCTGTCCTATTCCTTCCAGGACACCAAGAGCACCGGCTCGGACCCGACGTCGTACCGGAACTTCTACGAGCCGCTCCCGGGCAACCGTGCGCCGCTCGCCGCGACCACGACGACCTTCTCGCGCCCGCATACGATCGCCGGCTCGTTCCAGGTCACCCTCCCGGCTGACTTCCAGCAGGGCTCGATCCTCGGTGCCGTCCTGAAGCGCACTGGCTTCTACGCCACCTTCCGTCTTGCCTCGGGCACGCCGTACACCCGTTGCGACGTGACGGACCCGGGTTCCGTGGGCGTCCGGAGCGGCGGCAGCTGCGCCATCGAGCCGGCACAGTCGTCCTTCCTCGGCGCGCGTCTCCCGGCGGCGAAGGAGTTCGACCTCCGTGTCACGAAGAACTTCCAGCTCGGCAAGTTCGACATGACCGGTTACCTCGACGGCCGCAACATCCTGAACCTCAAGGTCGTCAACTCGGTGTGGGCCACGACCGGGACGATCCAGAACGCGGCCCAGGACAAGATCAACTGGAACGCGGACTCGCTCACCTTCGCGACCTTCGGGACCCAGAACGGCTTCCGTCGCGTCTCGGACGGGGCGCTCACGTTGCCGGCCACGGACGCGGCCTGCGCCCTGTCGGGTAACGGCACGAACACCACCGGCGCCCAGTGCTTCTACTACCGGAAGTCGGAGCAGCGCTTCGGCAACGGTGACGCGGTCTACACGCTCGCAGAGCAGCGCGCGGCGTCGGACAACAACCGCGCTGGCGGCAGGCACATCAGCAATTACGTTGGCGCCGGTCGGCGTCTGCGCTTCGGCCTTGAAGTGAACTTCTGACCCCGGCCGGGGGGAGCGGGCGGTCATCCGACCGTCCGCCCTCTCCGGACGACTATATCAGACGCGAGGAATCAATGCACGCACTGCGTGGTATGCAGAAGATGTTCGTCGGGGCCGCCCTGACGATGTTGGCGCTCGGCCTCGCGCCGAGCACGGCTTCGGCCGGGCCGGCACCGGGGACGAAGCAGCAGCCGTATCGTCTCTTTGCCCGCTCCACGGGATTCATTGCCACCAACCGGGTCTTCTACGGTCTTGGCACGCGTGGTGAAATCGGTGCCGACTCGTCGGGCACCGGCACCACCGCCGGCGGCAACTGGCCGCGCGGCACCCAGAACTCGTACATGTTCAACTCCGGCTTCCAGTTCGCCGGCATCATCCGCGGCACGAAGCCGGCCAACCCGTGGGGTGGCGACACCTCGGCGGCGCTGCTCTTCGACGCCTCCGGTACCCACAAGCACGGCGCCGAAGTCATGCCGATCTACAACGGCCAGAATCCGGCCGACGTGGCAGCCTGGCCGGAAGTCGCCTACGTGCCGCAGGGCGACGCCGGCGAGCTGCTCTTCAGCCCGCTGCTTCGCGGGCAGGTCAACGCCTCGCAGGGTGACGTCTACTGGATCACCTGGGACGGCGACCCGGCGTTCATCGCGCAGCGTCCGCACCCGCTCGGCATTCTGGCCGAACACCGTGGCGTGGCGTGGAACTACCCGTCGGGCAATGAAGACATCCTGTACTTCATCATCACGTACTACAACGTGACGTCGCTCGACCCGGCTGCCTACGCGCAGCACCGGCCGGCGATGCGCACGCTGCTCCTCGAGCAGGCGCAGAAGTTCCATGCCCTGAACAACGCCAAGTTCGGCATCACGTTGCCGACGGCGGGCTACACGATCGATGAGCTGTTCGCGGCGTATGCGGCGGACCCGGACGTCGGCCCTGGTGGCGGCGGCAACTACTCCGGCGTCAACCTGCCGTTCGCGATGGGCTTCGCCTACAAGGGTGCGTTCGACCGCCCGGCGTCCTGGGTCTACGATCCGTCGATCTTTGCCCCGCCGTTCTTCCAGGGCATCGGCTTCGTCGGGATGAAGTACCTCAAGGGCCCCGAGGGCCCGGGCGAAATTCAGCTCTTCTCGAACACCTGTAACGGCGGCTGCTTGCCCGACCCGGGCCAGGCCAAGCAGGTGTGGCGCTACCTCGCCGGCAAGAACGACGTCAACGTCGGCGACCAGGCCTGTACGATCAACTCGCCGGAAATCAACCACGTCTGCTTCGTCCACCTGGGCGCAACGGGCGTTGACATCCGGATGTTCGAATCCGCCAAGTCGTCCTCGCTGGCCCCGGGTGCTTCGGCCTCGGTCGTCATCGCGTTCGTCCACGCGGCGCCGGTGCTCATCCCCGGCTTCGCGCCGACCACGGCCACCTCGATCACGCCGGGCATCCCGACGTTGACGGCGTCGGTCGACTCGATGTTCAAGTACAACGGTGCCAACAAGGTCGACTCGATCGCCGGCTTCCTCGGCTTCACCGACGGCAACAGCGACGGCATCCCGCAGCAGGGTGAGTTCAAGGTTCGCCCGAACTCCCTCTACGGCAAGGCGCTCGTGGCGCAGACGGTGTTCGACGCGAAGTTCCTCCTCCCGTTCTCGCCGGAGCCGCCGGAGTTCTTCCTGATCCCGGGCGACGCCACGGTGACGATCCTCTGGAAGCCCTCGGCGTCCGAGGCCACGGGTGATGCCTACTTCGCCATCGCGTCGTCGGCCACGACCGTCACGCCAGACGGGACGATCGCGAACAACTTGTACGACCCGAACTACCGCCGCTTCGACGTCGAGGGCTACCGCCTCTATCGCGGCCGTCTCGACGGCCCGGGGTCGCTCAAGATGTTGAAGCAGTGGGACTACAACAACACGACCTTCAAGGACTTCGGTGGCCTCGTCGTCGAGGGCGGCAACCTCGGCGCGGCAATCAACTGCGCCCCGGAAATCGCGGTCCTGACCGCCTGTCGTGCGGCGTTCACGCCGATCACGCCGGGCGTCACCTCGACGATCTCGTTCACCTACGACCTTGTCGGTCCGCTCGTCCAGGTCAACTACGGCGGTCGCGACAGGCTGGCGACCGGTGGCATCGTGCTGAACCCGGGCGCGGCCGACTCGGCGCTGACCCGCGACGGCTTCCCGCAGCTGTCCAATACGGGCGTCCCGTTCATCTACACCGACACCGACGTCCGGAACGGCGTGCGCTACTACTACGCCGTCACGGCATTCGACGTGAACTCGCTCAAGTCGTCGCCGTCGTCGCTTGAGTCGGCGAAGATCTCGAAGCAGATCGTTGTTGGTGCACCGGCCGCGAACTACAACAACACCGCGACCATCCAGAAGGGCATGTTCGGCCGCAGTGGGCTCCTGACGGACAATGCGGTCCCGACGATCGGCACCGACGGCAAGTTCTCGAAGAAGTTCCCGCCGTCGAATTCTGCCTCGGTCTCCTTGGCCGCCTTCGCCCCGCAGCTGCTGGTCGGCTCGGGTGAAGTGTCGATCACCTACGACTCGTCGAACGTGACCGCGATCGCCGCTGGCTCAAGTGTGACGGTGCGCGAGTACTACACCATTCAAAGCGCAGCCGGTGCGTCCAAGGTTGATCGGACCGTGGTCAAGTCTGGCACCAGTGGCGCGGTCCAGACGATCACCGGGACCTTCGACGCCATCGCGCCAAACGGTCCGCTGGCGGCGCAGTACGGCGGCGACGCGACCTACAAAATCCCGGGCGCGTTCTCGATCACCACGGGTGGTGGCGCCTACTGGACCGGCATCGCCGGCCGTGGTTGCGCGAACGCCTCCACCGGCTTCCGCTCTGGCCAGTGCTACTACAACGGACCGCGCTGGTTCATCGGGGACCAGGAAACGAAGGCGAATCCGACGACCGCTTCTCCCGCGGTGCAGCTCACGGGCGCGACGACGGCCGCCTCCTTCGGCAACGCCGGCGAACTGACCGGGGTCGTCGCGGCGCACCACCCGGATGCCTACGGCTACATCAACGGCGTCAACTGGCGCGACTTCGAACTCTACAAGTCGCCGTTCGTTACTGCCGCCGACTACCGGCTGTACTGGGGTGCGGCCGGCAAGGTCGACTCGGTCGTTGACCTGACGCACAACACCCGGGTGCCGTTTAATACCCGGATGGTCAACAGCTGGGGCGTCCTGAATGGCAGCGACGTTTCTGCCGTCGGCTCCCAGGACAAGCGCGCTGAGCTCACCGCGACCGACTTCGGTTGCGTGGACGGCCCGCGTGCCTTCTCGCAGTCCAGCTTCGGCTGCACCAACACGGCGACCTCGCTGGTGCAGACGGCAGTGCCGGGTCCGATGGCGTTCTTCGTGAACGGCACGGCCAACGCCCTGACCGCCCCCGCGGCCTCCAGCAACGGCTTCGGTCTCTACATCAAGGGACGCGCCTTCCTGTTCCAGCTGACCGGTGGTGCTGTGCCGGCGGCGGGGACGGCCTGGACGATGCGCGACTACACCGGAGCGCTCAGCGGTGGCAACGGCGCGGGCGGCGACCTTGGCGCCTACGTCTACACGCCGGTGATCAACCGTCCGTTCAACGCCCCGGGTGCGGCGCAGAAGTTTGCGTTCACCGTGCTCAACGAGAAGGCGGCGGTGACGGATGAGGCGCTGGCCAAGGTGCACACCGTTCCAGATCCGTACTATGTGACCTCCGCGTTCGACCGTCAGGTCGTCTCGAAGGTGATCAATTTCGTGAACGTGCCGACCGGCGCCCGGATTCGCATCTACACCACCAGCGGCATCCTGGTGCGCATCCTCGACGCCGCACCGGATGCCCTCACCGGCACCGTGACGTGGGACGTGCGCAACCGCTCCAATCAGTTCGTGGCCTCGGGTGTGTACTTCTATCACATCGAAGCTGAAGGGAAGAGCAGGGTTGGCCGGATGACGGTCGTCAACTTCGCTCAGTAGCGGTCGCCCGTAGGAACCACTGCCCGTCACGGGCAACCGATTCACTCGAGGTGTGGTGGCCAGCTCAGGCCGGCCACCGCACCACAGGAGACGAGACCAGATGATCCGGCATTCCGTCGCACGCGTTGTTGCCCTCACCCTGTTGGCTGCCACCCCCGTCGTTGTCGGGGCGCAGTCGACCGCGGTCAAGCGCGACAACACCGGCTACGGCACCACCGCCGCCGAGTTCCTCCTCATCGGAGCGAACGCACGCGGTATGGCTCTCGGCGGCGGCTACCTGCCGCTGGCGACTGACCTTGGTGCCTTGTACGCCAACCCGGGTGCCCTCGCGCTGATCAAGCGCGCTGGCGTCCAGGGATCGCAGTTGAACTACATCGCCGACACCAAGCTGAACTGGGGCGGCGTCGCCACCCCGTACGGCGGCGGCTCGGGCGCCATCGGTTTCTCGATCGGGAGCTTCGGCTTCTCCGACCAGCCGGTGTACACCCCGCAGCAGCCGAACGGCACCGGCGAGTTCTACAGCGTCTCCGAGACCTACGCGGCCATGACGGTCGCCAAGAACTTCTCGGACCGCTTCTCAGTCGGTATCACCGCCAAGGGGGTCTTTGACCGCCTCGGCCAGGTGAGCGGCAATGCGTTCGCCGTCGACTTCGGCACGCACTTCCACTCGCAGCTCGCCGGCAAGCCGATTCGCTTCGCCTTCGCGCTGACCAACCTCGGCACCAACCTCACGTACAAGGGCGACCCGTTGAAGGTCACCTCGGTGCGCGACACCCTCCCGGGTGACGGTGACGTTCCGAGCGGTCCGGTGGCGTCGACGCGGTTGACCTCGCCGTTCTCGTTGCCGACCAAGTTCGCCGTCGGCCTGGCCTACGACTTCATCTCGACCTCGGACGCGCGCCTCACGGTGACGTCGGAGTTCAACCAGATGCGGTCGAACAAGGCCTCGTTCTCGGCCGGTGGCGAGTTTGCCGCCGAGCGTGTCGGTGGCTCGCCGTTCGGCGTCGCGCTCCGCGGCTCCTACACGTCGAACCCGTCGCTGGCCTACTCCTCGGCTGGCGTCGCCTTCGAGAAGCAGACCGATGACAAGTCGGCTGGTCTGGCCGTCGGTGGCGGTGTGTCGCTGGCCTCGCGCGGCGGCTTCGCGCTCGGCTTCGACTACGCCTGGAAGAAGATGGGCGCCCTCGGCGACGTCTCCTTCTTCACCGTTTCGCTGGGCTGGTAATCATGCGGCTCGAGCTCGTTCGGCAGGCTGACCTGTCCGGTGCCCTGGGGATGACACGGTGTTGAACACTGTCGTCATGCTCGCGGTGCTGGCTGCCGGTGGCAGCGCTTCACAGCGCGACCAGGGGCTCGAGCTGGGTGTGACCCGATTCTTCCTCCCGGCCTCGGGGGAGACGCAAGTGCTCACCCAGGCCGGGGTGCCGTACCTCTTTGCATCAGCAATCGGCTCGGGTGCCGACGCCCACGTCACCTACACGGTGACGGTCAAGGTCGTCGATGATCGCGGCACGGTGCTGACCAGCGAGTCGTTCCAGCGGAGCGCGCCAGCGATGGCGCGGATTCCTGGCGCCGCTGGAGTGGAAAATTTCCGGTTCCTGCTCAAGCCCGGCACGTTCGTGATGCATGTGTCGGCCCGGGACTCGTTGACCGGGAAGACGATTGCCGATTCGGTGCGCCTCGTGGCCTATGCCTCGGCGCCCGCTGCGTCGGATTTGATGCTCGCGAACGAAATGCGGCAGTTGCAGGCGGGTGACACGACCTCGATGCCTGGGGAAGTCGCGCGTGGCAACTTCCGGATTCGCACCGCCCCGATGCTCCGGGTGGACATCGTCAACTCGAACATGGCGTACATGCTCGAGGCCTATTCCGCCACGGAGAGCCAGGGCGAACTTCGCCTGTCGATCCGCAAGCGTGACGGCACGACGGTGGCCGACCTTCCCCCGACGCGTCAGCAGATTCCCGCCGGTGGCGGGCTGTTCAAGGGGCAGTTCTCGGTCGAAGGGTTGCCGGACGGCGATTACCAGATGCATGCCACCCTCGCGGTGGCCGGCAAGACGGTGACGATGCAGACGCCGTTCGTTGTCTCGCCTGCCGAGGAGGCGCTGAAGCGCAGCGTGGCGATCAGCCAGGCGAATCGTGGCACCGACGAGGGCTACTTCAATGCCCTCCCGGATGATTCACTCGACGCGGCCGCCGAGGTCCTGTTCCTGACCGGCGCCCCGTCTCGCGAGCTGAACGTCTACAAGCAGGATATGTCGATGGCCGCGAAGCGTCGCTTCCTGATCGATTTCTGGTCGAGTCGCGACAAGAACAAGGCCACCGTGAACAATGAAGACCGCATTGCCTTCTACCAGGCGGTCGCGAACGTCAACCTGAAGTATGGCGAACGCGGGCGGGTGGGTTGGAAGACCGATCGTGGTCGTGTCGCAGTGAAGTTCGGTCCGTTCAGTGAAATTCTGGCGCGACCGTCTGATGGCCGGGCGCCGCCGTATGAAGTGTGGCGCTACACGGTTGGCAAGCCGATCTGGTTCATTTTCGCCGACCGAGGGAACCAGGGCAACTTCATTCTGTTGAAGTCGAACGAGTTCCGGGAACCAGGATCCGCTGGCAATTGGCTGGAAATCCTGACTCCCGAAGTTGCCGACGAGATTGGCCGCTGGCTTGGCGTCAACCTCTCGAACGTGCCCTGAGTCTGGGCGCCACCATGTTCACCGATGAGTGCCCGAAGCACTCCGCTCTCTCCTGAGGAGTTTGACTATGAAGAAGATGGTTCGTGGGGCGATCGCCATCCTCGCGCTCTCGGGTCTGTCAGGATGCGTTGACGACCCCCTTCTCGATCTGAACAGCGAGCCCACCGAAGTGCGGGCCAATCCGATCGTGCTGAACGTGAAGCAGGGCGATTCGTCGGCGGTGCTCCTCCGACTGATCAACCCGCTGAACAACAGCGTGCGGACGAGCTTCACAATCTCCGGCGCCGGGGCCGGCATCGCCGTCCACTACGATCCGCTCTACCGCCCCGAGTTCGTTGACGGGTCGGACACGCTCATCGTGCCGCTCGACAAGTCGCAACAGCGCTACTTCGTCGTCGGCGTCTCGCCGGGCGAATTCACCTACACCGCCACGGCCGGCGGCCTCTCGGGGACCTTCAAGGTCCGCGTCGAGCCGGCGAACCTCGGCGCGGCACTCTCGCGCACGACCGGCGTGGCCGGCGACGAGGTCACCATCACGGCGCCTGCCAACACAAGCTTCACGCAGACGGCCACGGTGGCCTTCGCGACCGGGGCCAATGCGATCGCGTCCCGCTCGGCCGATGGCAAGACGATCAAGGTCCTGGTCGGTCCCGGCGTGACCGGAGCCGCCACGGTCGTTGGCGTCACGATGGATTACCTGACGGCGGCGGGCAACCTGACGCTCGTCTCGACCAACACGGTCACCACTCCGGCCCTCGCGGCGGCTCCGACGACCGTGTCGGCCGCAGCCCCGAACGCCGGAGCGCCGGTCACCGTCACGCTCGGCGGGTCACTCCGCTTCCGCGGCGACGGCAAGGTCCTCATCGGCGGCGTCGAGGCCGGCATCACCGCCCTCAGCGCGGACTCCTCGACCGCGACGATCGTGCCGACCTACAACTCCACCGGTGCGGTCACCTTCACGGGCGTTGCGCTCTCCTTCCTCCCGACGGTTGCGCTCGCGTTGCCGTCCGACGGCAAGACGATCGCGCCGACGGCGACCTTCGGCGGCACCACGCTCGCCGGCGGCACCGACATCGCAAACGCGCCGGAAATCGCCCTCCCGACCGTCGCCGGCCGCAGCGCCGTCGTCACGGACCAGGGTGCCTACGGCGCGTACGCGACCTGCACCGGCACGTTGGGCGGCAACACCTGCCGCATCTACAAGATCGTCGTCCCGGCCACCACGACCTACCGGGTCGATGCCAACTGGAACAACGCAGCCGACCTCGGCATCTACCGTTTGACCTCGGCCGGCGCCTTCGCTGCGACCGTTGCGGACGCGCATGGCGAAGACGCCAGCAAGAACGAGAATGGCACCATGACGTCGCTCGCAGCTGGCACGTACTATCTGGCTGTCGTCTGGTACGCCGGCTCGGAGACCCAGCCGACCACGTTCCAGATGCGTATCACCAAGAACTGATCCGCATCACAGAACGAAGGGCAATGACTCGCCCCCGTCCGGGAAACCGGACGGGGGCGATGTCGTTGCGGGACGATCCTTTACAGCCGCGCATGTCAATGCGCGGCCCCATACGCGACGATTGCCGCATTGAACCTTTACAGCCGCGCATGTCAATGCGCGGCCCATACGCGACGATTGCCGCGCATTGACATGCGCGGCTGTAAGACATCCCTATCGCAATCAGCCCTGCTGCTTCAACGCCGCCAACGCCTCCGCCAGGTTCTCCCCGCCGCGCCACTGCATCTGGAAGAGCCGCGCGTAAATGCCGCCGCGCCGCAGCAGCTCGGCGTGCGTCCCCTCCTCGACGATCTTGCCGGCATCGAGCACCACCAGCCGGTCGGCGCGCTGCACCGTGCTGAGGCGGTGCGCGATGATCAGTGTGGTCCGCCCCACCAGCAGCCGCTCCAGCGCCATCTCGACCAGCCGCTCGCTCTCATTGTCGAGCGAAGACGTTGCCTCGTCGAGCACCAGCACCGCCGGGTCCTTCAGCACGGCACGGGCAATCGCGATCCGCTGCCGCTGACCGCCGGAGAGCTTGACGCCGCGCTCCCCCACCACGGTCTCGTACTGCTCCGGCAACTGCACGATGAACTCGTGCGCATTGGCAACCTGCGCCGCCGCCTCGACGTCCGCTGCCGAGGCATCGGGGCGGGCATAGGCGATGTTCTCGCGCACGGTGCCACTGAAGAGCGCCGGCTCCTGCGGCACGATCCCGATGGCGTGCCGCAGGTCGGCGAGCGTGAGGTCCCGAATGTCGATCCCATCGAGCCGGATCGCCCCCTGGTCGACGTCCCAGAAGCGGGGCAGCAGCGAGGCCAGCGTCGTCTTCCCGGCGCCAGAGGGGCCCACCACGGCCACGACTTCGCCCGGGGCGATCCGTAGTGTCAGCCCCTGGATGGTCGGCTCGGCCGTGTCGGTCCGATAGGCAAAGGTGACGTCGTCGAAGGTCACCTCGCCGCGCACCGGGTGGGGCAGCGGCACCGGGATGGCGGGGTCGGCGACCGGCGAGACGGTCTCGAGTAGTTCGAAGACCCGCTGGGCCGCGCCCACCGCTTCCTGGTACGCCGAGAAGAAGGTCGCCAGGGCGCCGAAGGCGGCGGCGATGCTCACCGTGTAGAGGAGGAAGGAGACCATCTGGCCGGGGGTGAGCTGGCCGGAGAGCACCAGCCTCCCACCCATCCAGAGCACCGCCGTCACCGCCGAGAAGGTGGTGAAGGTGATCACCCCGAAGAAGGTGGCGCGGACCCGGGCGCGGTGCAGCGACGCCGTCACCACCCGCCCCACTCGTGTGGCAAAACGCTCACGTTCGTACGGCTCCTGCGCAAAACCCTGCACCACCCGGATCTGGCCGAACGCCTCCTCGGCGAGCGCAGTCGAGTCGGCCAGCTGGTCCTGCACCGACGTGGTGATCGACTTCAGCCGTTTGCCGAAGATCAGCGCCGAGAGCGCCACGATCGGCACCACGCCGACGGCCGTCAGCATCAGCTTCGGCTGCATCCAGGTGAGGATGACCACGCCACCGACCAGCGCCAGCAATTGCCGGGTGAAGTCGGCGAGCTGGTGCGAGAGAATCCCCTGCAGCAGCCCGATGTCGACGGTCAGGCGCGATGTGAGCTCGCCGGTACGGCGATCGGCGAAGAAGCCGGGCGGCATCTCCAGCAGCTTCCCGAACAGCTCACGCCGCAGCCCCGCCACGGCGCGTTCGCCGGTGGCAGAGAGGAAGTAGGTCTGGATGTAGTTGAGGACGGCGGTCGTGGCGAAGATGGCGAGGAGGCCGAGGGCGATCTGGTCGAGCAGGTGGCGATCGTGGCGTTCGAAGGCGGCGTCGAGGAGGTAGCGCACCACCAGCGGGAAGGAGAGCGCCAGACACGACGACAGCAGCAGCGTGATGGCGGCAATCAACAACCCGCGGCGATAGGGCCGCACCCTCGGCCAGAGCCGGAGGAGCGGCCTGGGCGAGGGGGGGCGCTTCCGCGGGGCGCTCAGCTCAGTGGTCGGTGTGGGCGCCGGACGCCGCGGCTGCGGCATCGGGAGTCAGTGACGTGGCACTGCCGAGCTGGATCTCCTGTGCCTGGATCGCACGGTGGCCAAACGGCACCCAGCGATCGACGGCCATGGCGACGAAGAGCAGCGCCAGGTAGGAGAGCGAATACTTGTAGAGGCGCCAGGTCGTCGGGGTGACGCCGTCTTCCTTGGCGATCACCCAGCAGAGCTGGAGGAAGCGAGCGCCGAGCAGGGTGGCGGCCACGCCGTAGAAGAGCCCCTGGATGCCCACCACGGCCGGCATCAGCGTGAAGGGGATCAGCATCAGGGTGTAAAGCAGCATCTGCCGCTTGGTCTCGGGGACGCCGTGCACATTCGGCATCATCGGGATCCCGGCGTTGCCGTAGTCGCGCTGCTTGTTGAGGGCCAGCGCCCAGAAATGCGGCGGGGTCCAGTAGAAGACGATCGCGAAGAGGTAGAGCGCGCCGAGGTCCACCGAGCCGGTCATCGCGGCCCAGCCGACCACCGGCGGGAAGGCGCCGGCGGCACCACCGATCACGATGTTCTGCGGCGACGATCGCTTGAGCCACACGGTGTAGATGAAGACGTAGAAGAGCAGCCCCGCCAGCGCGAGCCACGCCGACAGCGGATTCACGAAGGTCCAGAAGAGCGTGAACGCGACGGCGCCGAGGGTGATGCCGAAGAGGAGGGCGGCGTTGGCCGGCATCCGCCCGGACGGGACGGGGCGCAGCTTGGTGCGCGTCATCCGGTCGTCGATGTCCCGATCGAACCACATGTTGATCGCGTTGGCGCCGCCGGCCATCAGATAGCCCGCCAACGTCACCCAACCGATCAACCCCAGCCCCGGGCATGCCAGCGGGGGTGATGAACATCGGGGCGATGGTGGTGACCAGCAGAAGCGAGATGATCCGCGGCTTGGTCAGGGTGACCAGGTCCGCCAGCAGGGAGGGCTGGGGCAGGGCCACGGCGTTGGGGGCAGCGTCAGTCATGGATCTATTGTTCCTCACGGTCGTCGCCCCTAGGCGCGACGGCCTCATGGTGTCAGTTTTCCAAGCGGGCAATCTACCCCGCCGTCGGACCCCCCTCAAGGAATTCCCCCATGGACGAGCGCCTCCCGCGTCATCTTGGCCTCTGGAGTGCCGCCGCCGTCCTGGTGGGGACGACGATCGGAAGCGGGATCTTCCGCGTCCCCCGGGAAGTCGCGGCCGCCCTGGGCGATCCGCAGGCGATGCTGCTCATCTGGGTGGTGGGTGGCATCGTCACCCTGACCGGGGCGTTGACGATCGCCGAACTGGCGGCGGCCTACCCGCGGTCGGGGGGGATCTTTGCCTACATCCTCGAGGCGTTCGGCCCGCTACCGGCCTTCCTCTATGGCTGGGCCGAGCTGACGGTGATCCGCGCCGCGGCGATCGGCGGGATCTCGCTGGTCTTCGCCACCTACCTGGGGGAGTTCTTCCCGCTCACCGACCAGCAGGAGCGCCTGGTGGCCTCGGGGGTGATCCTGGTGATCGCCCTGCTCAACTACCTGGGGGTGGGGCTGGCGTCGCTCCTGATGAACGTCACCACCATTCTCAAATACGGCGCCATGCTGGGGCTGGGGCTCTTTGCCTTCGCGGTCGGCGGCGGGACCACGGCGAACTTCGTGACCCCCTCGCCGGCCGCCACGGTGACCCTCTCCACCATGCTGACGGCGCTGGTGCCGATCATGTGGACCTACGACGGCTGGTCGAACCTCTCGTTCATCGGGGGCGAGGTGAAGGAGCCGGGGCGGAACCTCCCGAAGGCGCTGATCCTCGGGACGGTGGCGATCGTGGCGATCTACCTCTTCGTGAACGCCGCCTACCTCTACATGATCCCGGCCGCCGAGATGGCCACGATCCAGCGGGTGGCGTCCGAGACGGCCAGCCGCATCGCGCTCTTTGGGGGCGCCGGGGCGGCGATCATCTCCGGGGTGGTGATGATCTCCTGCTTCGGCTCGGTCAACGGCTCGGTGATGACCGGCCCGCGGATCTTCTTCGCCATGAGCGAGCAGAAGCTGATCTTCCCGGTGATTGCCCGGGTCTCCCCCCGCTTCCAGACCCCGTCGGTGGCGATCTGGCTGACGGCGGCCCTTGGCGTCGCCTACGTCATGCAGAACTCCTTTGCCGAGCTGGCCGACCGCTTCGTCCTGGGGTCGTGGCCCTTCTACGCCATGGCGGTCGCCGGGGTCTTCGTGCTCCGGAAGCGGAGCCCGGACGTGGAGCGGCCCTACCGGACCCTGGGCTACCCGCTGACGCCCGCCATCTTCCTGCTGGCCTCGCTCGGGATGGTGGCCAATGCCCTGCTGTCGAACCCGGCCCAGAATGGGGTGACCTTCGGGATCATTTTGGTGGGGGTGCCGGTGTATTTCGTGTGGCGGCGGTTTGGAGGGAAGAGGGACCAGTGACCCGTAACCAGTGACCCGTAACCAGTGACCCGTAACCAGGGGGTCCCCCCAACGGGTCACGGGTCACAGGTCACAGGTCACTGGTCACTTCCCCCCCCTCCCCCCAATAAGAATTCACTCTTGTGACTGACCCGTGACCCCCCCTTGGGGGGGCTTGCTTGCGCGACTTCCGATCGGGAACGACATTTCGCCTGCCGCTTTTGGGGGTGTCAGGTCCCTGACCCAGACCCCTGTCGCGGCCCCTCTCATCCGCAATTCTTCAGGAGCAACGATGCAACGCTTTCTTCGTTTGACACTGGCAGTGTCGAGCGCGATCGTCGCCATGCTGGCGCTGCCGACGGTCGGCCGCGCGCAGGGTGTCACGACGGGCGGTATTGCCGGTACGGTGATGGACTCGGCTGGCGGCGTGCTGGCTGGCGCGACGGTCCGGATCACCAGCCCGTCGACCGGCTTCTCCCGCATCACGACGACGCGCGAGAACGGTCGCTATGTCGTCTCCGGTCTCGAGACCGGGACCTACCGTGTCGCGGTGGCCGCGATCGGCTTCGGCCCGCAGGCCCGCGAAGGGGTCCGGGTGCTCCTGTCGCAGACGGCCCGTGCCGACTTCACGATGGGGCGCCAGGCGGTGACGCTGCAGGAAATCGTCACCACGGCCGCGGCCGCCAGCTCCGAGTTCGCCCCGACGCGGACCGGGGCGCAGACCTTCATCTCCGACTCCTCGGTGCGGCGCCTGCCGACGCTGAATCGGCTGCTGCAGGACTTCGTCCGGTTGACGCCGCAGGTGGTGACCAACCCGGCGCCCGCCAACGCGGGTGAAGTCTCGATCGCCGGCCAGAACTATCGCTACAACGCGATCCAGGTCGACGGCACGACGCAGAACGACAAGTTCGGCCTCTCCGACACCGGCGAGCTCGGTGGCCAGGCCAACGGCCGCGGCATCTCGCTCGAAGCGGTCAAGGAGTATCAGGTCGTCGTCTCGCCGTACAACGTGACCCTGGGCGGCTTCACCGGCGGCTTGATCAGCGCCGTGACCAAGAACGGCACCAACAAGTTCGCGGGCACCGGCTTCTACACCACCCGGAACCAGGACCTGGTGCCGAACGTTCCGCTCTACTCGGGTGCGAAGTTCCTGCGCCGCCAGTACGGCGGCTCGCTGGGTGGCCCGATCATCAAGGACAAGCTCCACTTCTTCGCCGCGGCGGAAGGGACGTCGGCCAACCAGCCGGCCTTCGGCCCGTACATCGGCCAGCCGCAGGACGCCGCGCAGCAGCTGCGCGTCGACCAGGCGCTGGTGGACCGCTTCAACGCGGCGCTGGCACAGTATGGCATCGACGGTGGTTCGGGCGGGCAGGAGTTCAACAAGAACCCGATCACCAACCTCGTCGGCCGCCTCGACTGGGCGGTGTCGTCGAAGAACCGCGTCGTGCTCCGCGGCATCTACAACAAGTCGCAGGGTGACGATTTCTCGCGCTCCACGTCGACGTTCACGCTCTCGTCGAACCGCTTCAAGCGCGACGAGTGGTCGTCGTCGATCACGGGCCAGTTCTTCTCGAACTTCAACAACGGCGCGACCAACGAATTGCAGCTCGGCGTGATCCGCCAGCGCTTCGCTCGCGTGTTCGACAACATCGGTCCGCAGGTGACCGTCAGCAACGTCCCGTCGCCGCTTGTGGCGGGCACCCTGGTGGCGCTCCGCGCCGGCCCGGACTCGAACTCGCACATCAACCAGCTGGACCAGGACGTGCTCGAGTTCCGCAACGACCTCACCATGCCGCTCGGCAATGGGCACTTGGTCACGCTCGGTGCGCGCGCCGAGGTGTACAAGATCCGCAACGCCTTCTGGCAGAACGCCTTCGGCTCGTGGCGCTTCGAGTCGATGGAAGCGCTCGAGGCCGGGACGGCCTTCGCGTACGGCGTCGGCGTCGGCCGCGGCGACCCGATCGCCCGCTTCACGACGTCGAACCTGTCGTTCTACCTGCAGGACCAGTGGACGGTGAATCCGGCGCTGACGCTGACCTACGGCGTCCGTGCGGAAGTGCCGCGCTTCAAGGACAAGCCGACCGTGCTCGCGGATGCCTTCACGGACTTCGGGCGCAAGACCGATGAGATCCCGACCAACACCAACATCAACCCGCGCCTCGGCTTCAACTTCACTCCGGGCGGCTCGAACGGGCGGACGCAGGTCCGCGGCGGCGTCGGCTTCTTCTCTGGCACGCCGTCGTACGTCTGGATGTCGAACCTCTACACCGCCAACGGCAACAGCGGCATCGCCCAGTTCACCTGCCCGCAGGCCATTGTGCCGGCGTTCACGCCGGAGAACATCCTGAATGCCCCGCAGACCTGTTCCAACGGCTCGGGACCGGGCGTCGGCAGCACCATCGGCACCATCAACACCGCCGACCCGAACTACAAGCAGCCGCAGGTCGTCCGCGCCACGCTCGGCTTCGACCGCAAGCTGCCCTGGGGCCTGACGGGCACCATGGATGCCGTCTACACCTACGCGCTCAAGTCGCCGTTCATGGTGAACCTCGAGCTGGCCGACCCGACCACGACCGACGCGAACGGCCGCGTGATGTACGGCACACTCAACGCAACCACCGGGCAGCCGACCACCATCGCGAAGCACGGCTCCAAGTATGGCGGCACCTCGGGTGGCGGCGTCTATGACCTCACCAACTCCAAGGGCGACTACTCGTACGGCGTGACCGCCGGCCTCGCGAAGCGGTTTGCCGGTTCGTTCGAGGCGAGCGCGTTCTACTCGTACCAGCGCTCGTACTCGGTCGCGGACTTCACGTCGTCGGTCGCCCGCTCGGTCTACCAGAACGGTCGCACCCAGGCCGGCAACCAGCTCGACACGCAGGTCGATCCCTCGTCCTTCGACCGTCCGCACCGCATCACGGCCTCGATGACCTACACGGCGCCGTGGAAGAACTTCCCGACCGACATCTCGTTCATCTACATCGGCCAGTCGGGGACGAACTTCACGTACACCTACTCCGGGGCGAACAATCGCGGCGACCGCAACGCGGACGGCGTGGCCACGAACGACCCGATCTACATCGCGCCGAGCAGTGCGCAGATGGCGTTCGTGCAGAACGGCACCTTTACCGCGGCGCAGCAGGCGGCGGCGTATGATGCGCTGCTCAAGGACGAGCCGTGCATCGCCAAGCAGAAGGGCGAAATCATGGGCCGCAACACCTGCCGCAACCCCTGGTTCAACCAGCTCGACCTCTCGGTGCGCCAGTCGTTGCCGGGCATGCGGGGGCAGAAGCTGACGCTGCAGGCGGACATCTTCAACTTCCTGAACTTCCTCAACCAGGACTGGGGCCAGTACAAGCAGAACAACCGCTTCCCCCAGGTCTCGCTGCTGACGGTCACCGGCCAGACGGCCGATGGTCGCCCGACGGTGCAGATGGACACCCGCATCGGCGACCGGACCTTCCGCTATCCGAAGGCGCTCAACTCGGTGTCGTACTGGCAGGGTCAGGTCTCCCTGCGGTACGCCTTCTGATCAGGTAATCGGTTCCGCAGGACCACAGGCCCCCGGGCGCTTCGGCGTCCGGGGGCTTGTGGCGTTCGGGAATGTCGTGCGTCCGTTGAGGGGCAGTTGAGGCCGGTGCCGTTCCGTGGGGCACCCCTCGCCACGGAGCCCGCATGCCGCTGGTGCACCATCGCTGGCGCCCGCCCCACCGTGGACGCGCGGCCACGGCGCACGACGCCATCTGGCTTCGCGCCAGGATCTGTTCGGTGCTGATCGATTGGCCCGGCATCGCCCTCGAGACAGTGGCCTGCTCGGATGACGAGGTCACGTTGGCCGTGCGCGCACGCGATGAGGCTGCCGCGCGGGGGTTCGCCCTGGCAGTGGAGGCGGAGCTGTGCGTGGCGATGAAGCGGCGAACGGCGATCGCCTAGGAAGTTGTCATCCTGAGCGAAGCAGCCCGGAGGGCTGCGTAGTCGAAGGACCTCTCGCACTGGAAAGGGGTCCTTCGACTGCGCCCGCTTCGCGGGCTTCGCTCAGGATGACACACCCCTCACCCCTCACCCCTCACCACCGTTCGCTGTTCGCCGTTCGCCGTTCGCCGTTCGCTAGCTTCTCACCTTCCGCAACAACCCCAGCGCCAGCACCAGGAACACCCCGTTCATCGCCCACGCGGCCACGGTGGGATCGACGTAGTCCTTGCCGCCGATTGCCTTCATGATCTGCGTGCCGGTGAGGTAGACCAGCGTGGTGCCGAGCGCGATCGCGAGGCCGAGGGCGGCGCCGGCGCGCGGGTTGGTCACGGCCAGGGGCGCGCCGAAGAGGGCGACGATCAGGCAGGCGAACGGCAGCGCGAACTTGAGCCGATAGTCGACGGCGAGCATCCCCGGTTTGGTGCCGCTCCGTTCGAGCAGGTCGAGGTAGTCGCGGAATTCGCCGATCCGCATCTCTTCGCCCTTCTTCCCTTCGTCGAGCAGCATCGTCGGCGTCTCGCGCATCGTCTTGAGCCGGAGCGACGTGAAGCGCACCGTCTCGACGCGCTGGCCGCTGTCGCCCACCTGGTACATCGCGCCCTGATGGAGCACCCAGAGCTGCCGGCGCTTGCTCCAGCGGGCGGAGTCGGCGCTGATGATCCACCCCTCCGGCTGCCCCGGTGCCGCCTGCGGCGGGGTGAGCAGGACGCCGAGCATGACGCCCTCCTTCCGCTGCAGCTCGTGGATCGCGTAGGTCCAGCCGCTGGTCGAGATGAAGGCGAAGTTGTAGCGACCAAGCGCCGACGACGAGTTGAGCCGCTCCTGGTGCAACTCCTTCTGCCGCGACGACGAGGTGGCGGCCGCCTCCTGCAGCGCAAAGTTCGCCGGTACGGCGAGCGTGGCGAGCAGGATCATCGGGAGGATCAGCCGCCAGAACGACACCCCGCCCGCCTTCACCGCGGTGAGCTCGCTGTAGCGCCCCATCCCGTTCAGCGTGAAGACCGTCGCGAAGAGGACCGCCGCCGGCAGCAGCGTGGTCATCTGGTACGGCAGGAAGTAGAGCTCGCCGAGGAGGATGTCGGGGACCGGGACGCCCTTGCGGGTGAGCGGGCCGAAGCGCTCGGAGAGATTGATCAGCACCGCGACGAGCGGAATGCCGATCGCCGAGAGGAGGAAGGTCCCCAGCCATTGCCGGAGGACGTAACGGTCGAGGGTGCCGAGCAGCTTCACGCCGCCTCCGGTCGACGGCGGCGAAGCAGCGACTGCACCGCTTCGCCGATCGCCTGCAGGATGCCGCTGGTGCGCGACGTTCCCATCTCGCGGTTGGCCGATGCCACCATCACCAGCCCGAGCAGGGTGAAGATCACCAAGGGGGCGTACATCGCCATCGCCGGCGAGATGTAGCCGACGTTGGCGAGGTTCTCGCCGCCGATCAGCAGGACGTAGAATCCGAGGAAGATCAGCAGCGAGCCGCCGATGACGAGGCCGATGCCGCTGCGCGGATACTTGAGCGCGAGTGCCATCGCCACGAGCACGAAGCCGAAGGCCGAGAGCGGGATCGCGAACTTCTTGTGGTACTCGACGCCGAACTCCCGTGTCGTCTTCAGGTTGCGCTCGTCCTGGTAGCGGGCGCTGTTGACGTCGACGATGGTCGAGGCAAGACCGGTGACGGGTGCGACCTCGGTCGGCGGCACCAGGAAGCCTTGCTGTGGGGCGTTGACGGCGGCCTGCCCCGCCACGCCCCCATCGACCAGCGGTGCCGGCGCCCCGTCGGCGGTCGCGGTGGTCGCGGTGATCGTCGGCGGCGCGACGACCGGTGCCGGTACCACCGTGGCCGTCGTTTCGGGGGGAAGCGACGCCGGCCGCGGCTTCAGCACCGGGGCGGTCACGGAATCCACCACCTTGGGGGCCGTCGAGTCCTGCTTCACCGCCGAATCGGTCGGCGCGCTCCCCGGCGCGGGCTGCCCCGGGAGGCGGTAGATCACGCCGGGAGGCGGCGTCGCCGGGGTGACCACGGGGCCACCCGGCGCGGGCATGACCGGCAGCGACGGGCGGAAGCTGTCGACCGTCTTGATGGACTCCGCGGTAACCGTTGGCGCCGGAGGCGGCAGCACCGGCGGTGTGAACGCCGTGTCCTCCCTCCCCAGGATCAGCCGCTCGAACCACCGCTCGACCGGCCGATACGCGGCGCAGCGGGTCGGCAGCGCCGGCATCTGGCGGATGGCCGGGGGAGGCAGCGCCGGCAACCCGGCGAGGCGGCGCAGGTCGCGGCGCGTGAGCACCTCGCGCTCGCTCTTCCCCTCCTTTCGGTACCACGCCGCCGAGTCGATCCCCATCAACAGCTCGCAGCCGGTGAGTTCGCGGTCGCTCCGGTCCCACTGGTTGGTGCTCCGGGTCAACTGATTGGCCACGCCCGGGACGCGGACGCGATTCACCGCGAAGGTCGTCCGCTCCAGCCGCCCCGGTTCGATCGACTTCACTTCCGTCGCCACGCCGTCGTACAGCGTCAGCACCAGGTCGGTGCGGTTCGGCGCCTCGCCCATCACGCCGCGTGCGGCGCGGATGACCCGTGACCCCTGATAGGAGGAGAGGTCGTAGATGGTCACATCCGTCAGCGCCCCGGAAACCGGGTCGATCTCGGCGGCGCGCAGCACATACTGGTTCGGCAGCGGATTGAGCACCTGCGGACGGAGGGTGAGCGTCGGCAGCTTCTGGACGACATCCTGCTGCAACGTCGTGAAACGAGCGTTGCTTCGCGGAACGACCTGGTCGAACACCAGGAAGTTGATCCCCGAGATGACGCAGGCGGCGAGCAGCGCCGGCCGCGCCATGCGCCACACCGAGACGCCGTTGGCGTACATCGCGACCATCTCGAGATCGGCGGCGAGCTGGCCGTAGGCATAGAGTGCCGAGGTCAGGACCGACATCGGCAGGGTCAGGGTCAGCAGGGCGGGGAGGGCGAGGAGAATGGCCTCTCCCATGACGGAAAAGGGAAGGCCCTTCCCGCCGAATCGGTCGATCAGGCTGTAGAGCTGGTTCAGCAACAGCATCCCCGTCAACGCCACGACCCCCCACCCGAACGGGGCGGCAAGGGAACGCAGGATGTGACGCGAGAGGAGGCGCATGCGGATGTCGTGGGCGTGGTTGTGGCGCCCCGCGGGAGGGGCGTAGTTTTCTGGTCGGTCTCCAAGCTAATCGCTCAGTCCCCCCAATCGCGGTGCCACCCACGCCGATCGCGCTGCTTACGCTGCTGGCCCTGCTGCCGATCGCCCTGGCAGCGCAGGAGCCGGCCCCGACTCTCCCCGCCGTCGCCGCGGACACCGTCCGGCAGCCGCTGACCTTTCGCGTGCCGCCGGCCGCCGTCATCGACACGCTGGTGCGCGCTTCGATCCTGCGCGCGCCCTGGGTGGTGCCCGGCAGCCTGACGCCCTGGTCGATGCGCGCGACCTTCGACTCGACGCTGGCAGGGCGGCTGTCGGTCCGCTCCCGGCAGACGGCCACCGAGCGGCTCCTCGCGGTGCTGGACACGCGCGACAGCACCGGCCGGCTCGCCAGCGACCGCGGACTCTTCGGGCTTCGTCGGCAAGTCGCCGACATCACCTTCAATGGCGACCTGCGCCTTGAAGTGGCCACGTCGCGGCAGCGGAACCTCGCCTGCACGCCGTTGCTGCTGCAGGACCCGCTCTCGGGGTGTCGCGGCGGCTTCACGGCGCCGAAGATCGACAACATCCTGAACTTCGAGGCGCGCGGTGCCATCGGTCAGCGCTTCTTCCTCGATTTCAACATCAATACGCAAGCGGACTACGGCAGCAACCAGAACGTCATCCGCGCCTGGTACCAGGGCCTGCCCGACGAAGTGGTGAAGCGGATCGAGGTCGGCACCACGACCTTCCGCGCGCCGCGGTCGCGCTATCTCACCGCCGGGATTCCGGCGAACAACTTCGGCGTCAACGCCACCTTCGAGGTGGGGCCGCTCGAGCTGCAGGCGATCGCCGCGACCCAGAAGGGGAGCAACGTCGCCAACCGCAGCTACGTCATCGGCAGCGAGACGGTGCAACCGCAGGATCGCAAGGCGCGTGACCTCGACTTCGAGGGTGGCCGCTTCTTTTGGACGATCGATCCCCGCACGCTGCCGGGGTGGCCGTCGATCGACATCCTGAACGTCGCCGACCTCCCCGTTCCCCCGTCCGAACGGCCCGTCGAGCTCCGTGTCTATCAGTACGTCCCCACCGCCCTCGGCGAGGGTGGACAGTACGATGGCATCACTGCCACCGGCATCAATGGCAGCGAGCAGGCCGGGCCCTTCCGCTGGAAGCCGCTGGTGGCCGGCAAGGACTTCTGGGCCGATCCGTCTGGGCTCTGGTTCGTGCTCGCGTCGCGCATCGGGCCGAGCGATTTCCTCGCGGTCTCGTACCGCACCGCCAATGGCGGCGTCGTCGGCACCTTCCCGAGTGATGACAATCCGGCGCGCGGCGATCAACTCGTCCTGGTGAGCGCACCCAATCGGACCACGGCTTCGCCAGTCTTCTTCCACGCCATGCGACAGGTCTATCGCGTCGCCGGTGGCGACCTGGTCCGTGCCTCGACCAAGGCGTCGTTGACCGTGTCGCGCTCCGAGCGGCCGATCGGCGGCACGGGGACCTACCTCGCGCTGCTCGGCATGGCGTTTCCGACCGATCAGGCGCTGCTCGACACCGACAATCGCCTCTTCCCGCGACTGCGCGACCCCGGCGCGGATCAGGTGATTCGCGACGTCTTCATGATCTTCCCGAGTGCCCAGCCGTTCGCCGACCCGCGACTCACCACGTCGGAGCGGAACGACTCGCTCTATCGGACGCCCGAGTATCTCCTCTACTCCCAGGGCCCGCCGTCGAAGTTCGAGGTGCGACTGCAGTACGACGCGCGCGGTGGCGAGGATCGCGGCTTCCTGATGCTCGGCGCCGTGCAGCTGCGCGAGGAGAGCGAGGAGCTGACGGTCGACGGCCGCACCCTCGAGCGCGGCGTCGACTACAGCATCGAATATCAGACCGGCAAGGTCTCCTTCCTCAATCCCGATGCGCTCTTCGGGTCGCGGCAGTCCACGGTGACCGCGCGCTTTGAGGAGCGGGCGTTCTTCGCCGTGGCCCCGACGACCATCGCCGGCCTGACCGCCAAGTGGCAGGTCGGTCGCTTCGGCACCGTGGAGGCGCTCGGCCTCTATCAGGCCGAGGCCACCGCCTACAACCGGCCGCCGCTCGGCTTCGAGCCGACCGCCTCGCTGATCGGCGGCGCGGTCGCCGACTTCCGTTTCAACGTTCCCTCGGTGAGCCGGTTCATGAATCGCCTCACGCGGCGGAACGGCACCGCTCCGTCGTCGCTCTCGCTCACCGCCGAACTCGCCTTCTCGCGGCCCGATCCCAATCGGTCGGGCGAGGCCTTCCTCGAGGAGTTCGAGAACGACGGCGCGCGGCAGCTCCTGCTGGGCGAATTGGCCTGGGTGCCCGGGTCGCGACCGAAGAGCGTGGCCGGCCTCGACGGCCTCGGGCTCGGTCAGTCGTTCGACGTCGCCGACGCGGTGCAGATCATCTGGCAGAATCTGATTCCCGACGGCAAGGGCGGCGCGGTCGAGATCGGGCCGCAGGACATCGACACGCTGATCGCGACGACCTCGTCGCGGGTGCGCGCCCTGGAAACGGTGCTCTACATGACGCTGCACGCCGACACGGCGGGTGGCAAGGTCGACTTTTCGAACAAGGCGCATTGGAGCCAGCCGCGCCGGGACTTCCGACCGCGGTGGCGGACGCTGACGACGTCGCTCTCGCCGACGGGGCTCGACATCTCGCGCAACGAGGCGCTGGAGTTCTGGGTGTACGAGGGGGAGACCCGCCCGACGCGGACGTCCGGGATGCGGCTCGTGCTCGACTTCGGCAACGTGAGCGAGGACGGGGTGTCGCTCGCGCCGGAGTCATTCACGGTCAACGGTGCCGACACGACCTTCATCGGGCGCCAGTATGTCGGAGTCGGCAAGCTCAACACCGAGCGCTCACCGTTCGGCTCGTTCAACGCGCGCACCGACGACATCGGCATCCTTGGCGACCGACCCGACACCTTGCGCGGGCCGGGCGGCGAGCTGGTCGAGAAGCTCGCGCTCTGTTCGCAACGGCTCTCCAACGAAGTGGCGGTCTATCCCTGGGGCGACCTCGGCGCGCGCTGCTCGAACGGCAATGGCGGCCTCGATGGCGAGGACCTCGACGACGACCTCGTCCTCGACGCGCTCGGCGCCAACGACAACGTCTATCGCTTCGTCGTCGACCTGGCCGACCCGAAGTACCTGGTCCGCGATCGTGTCGTCACGGACGGCGCGGGCCGTCCGGCGCACTGGACGCTCTACCGGATTCCGCTTCGGACTCCGGACGCGACCATCGGCACGCCCGACCTTCGCCTCGTGAAGCAGCTGCGGATCGGCTTCGTCACGCCGCCCGACCAGGGCCTCTCCGATCCGGTCGTGCGCTTCGGGTTGGCGCGGATGCGCCTCACCGGCGCACCGTGGATCCGCCGCAGCGATCGTCCGGTCGCCAACCTGGCCGGTGCCACCGCCGAGCCGCGCGGCGAGGTGCTGGTCACGTCGATCTCGACCGAGAACATCGAGCTCGGCTACGTGTCGCCGCCGGGCGTGCGCAACGGCCCGAGCACGATCACCGCGAACACCGGATCGACGGTGCAGCAGGTCAACGAAAAGTCGCTGCGGATCATCGCCCGTGACCTGCGCCTCGGCGAGCGTGCCGAGGCGTACACGCGCCTCCCAGCGGGCTCGCAGACGTTGCAGGCGTATCGCGAGTTGCGGGTCTGGTTCCGCGGTCGTGGCCCGGGGTGGGACAACGGCCAGTTGCAGGCCTTCGTGAAGGTCGGCACCGACGCCTCGAACTTCTATCTCTTCCGCGCCTCGGCGCGGACCACGACGTGGGATCCCGAGGCGATCATCGACCTCGAGCGGTGGCGCACGCTGCGGGCCGAACTCGAGCAGCGCGTCCTCAGCAACGAGGCGCCGAGCGGGGCCACCGAGTGCGGT
This sequence comes from Gemmatimonadota bacterium, assembly GCA_016704275.1. NCBI lineage: Bacteria > Pseudomonadati > Gemmatimonadota > Gemmatimonadota bacterium. The sequence continues at coordinate 627,694 of JADJAK010000002.1, read as the reverse complement.
GGCGATCCGACGGCCTACGTGATCTGCGACGGGCCCTATCTGGTGCACATCCGCGACCCCCGGGTCTCGCCACCGAACCTGAGTGCCATTCAGGAGCTCAGCGCGGGCTTCTATCGCACCATCGCAGGCTCGCCGATCACCGAGACGGAACTCTGGGTCGACGACATCCGCATTGCCAAGCCGGTGGCGGAGACCGGCATCGCCGCGGCGCTCGGCGCCCACCTCGAGGCGAGCGACGTGGCGACGATCGATCTGGCCTACACGCACGTGGACGGTCGTTTCCGCCAGATCGGCGAGACGCCGAGCTATCGCACCGTCGGCGGGATGTCGGCCGTGGCGACGCTGCAGCTCGACCGCTTCCTCCCCGCGAGCTTCGGCCTGGCGATTCCGTTCCAGATCAACCACGCCACCGGGCGCGTCGATCCGCAGCTGCTCACCGGCACCGACATTCCGGCCGCGGCGCTTCAGGGGCTGCGCCGTCCGGAGAACAGCTTCACCTCGTGGAACGTGAGCGTGCGGCGGTTGGCGCCCTCCTCGACCTCGCGGATGATGCGCCTCCTGCTCGATCCGCTGGCCTTCTCGGCGGCGCGGACCGGCGCCTCCACCGTGACCGAATTGAGCGACGCCTCGTCGTCGCTCTGGAATGCCTCGCTCGGCTACTTCCTCTCGAGTCCGTCACGCGGTCGGTCACTCGGTCTCGGCGGCCTGACACGGCGGTTGCCCAGGTGGCTGGCCGAGAGTGAGGCCGCGCGGGGGATCGCCAATGGCCGGATTGCGCCGTGGCCGACGTCGGTGCGTTTCGGCTCGACGCTGTCGCGCGCCGTGAGCGACTTCACGTCGTACAGTGTCCCGCTCGAGCGGGCCAGCGACACGCTGCTCCGCCCGGTCACCGCGATCCAGCACCTCTGGCGCAACGATGCCAGCATCGGCTGGCAGCCGATCGGCATGCTGGCGGTCACCGGCAATTGGCAGAGCACGCGCGACCTCCGCCGCTACGCCGACTCGACGTCGCTCGGCCGCCTGGCCGGGGCGTCGCGCCGCGAGTTCGCCGGAATGGATGTCGGCGTCGAGCGCGACCGGGCGATTTCCAGCGTGGTCAACCTGACGCCACGGTTCACCAGCTGGTTGCGGCCGCGACTCGGTACCTCCTCCAGTTTCCTGCTCTCGCGCTCGCTCACGTCGCGCAATCCGGTGCGCGTCCTGGGTGACACCGCCGGGGCGTACATCCTCCCGCAGACCGTCAACAACTCGCGGACCATCGAGCTCGGCCTCTCGGTCGATCCGTCGATGCTCGCCCGCCGTCTCCTCGGCGACAGCAGCCGAGCCTCGCGCTGGTTCGGGCAGTTGCGTCCCATCGAGTTCTCCCGCCGCCGGACCCGGCAGTCGACCTTCGACTTGGCGACCTTCGACCCCGGGCTCGACTACCAGCTCGGGCTCGGCGGCTTCAACGACTTCCTCACCCGCAACGGCACCCGCGCCACCGGGGCACTCGACGCGCTCGAGATCACGGCCACCAGCACGCTGGATTTCCCGATGGGCTTCTCGGCCACGCTGCAGTTTGCGCAGTCGGAAAGCGACCGCTATCAGCGGCTGCAGACGGCCGGCTTCCTGCTGACCTCGGCCCGCACCACCGAGTGGCCGAGCGGTACCTTCACCTTCACGCGCCCGATGTCACGGGGGCCGCTGCTGCTGATCAATGCCAGCACCAACATCCGGAAGCAGACGGCCGACGCGCGGAATCCGCTGCTGGCCGGGGCGGGGAGCACCCGCATCTACACCTCGTCGACCTCGCTCGACCCCAACATCACGCTGACGTTCCGGGGCAGCCTCGTGGTGGTCGGACGGAGCAGCAACGAGAAGGGCATCACCGAATCGAACGGCAACATCACGCGGCAGAACAACCATCGGCACACCGGCCAGGTCGACTGGACCGTGGCGCTGCCGAGCAAGCTGTCGCAGTTGCGCAAGCCGCTGCGCAGCACATTCACGGTGACTCGCCTCAACAATGTCTCCTGCCTTGAGCGGAGCGGCGAGGGGTGCACGCCCTACTCCGACGTTCGCCAGTGGGAGGTGCGCGGCGGCCTGAACACCGACATCCGGGGCAGCATCCAGACAGGCGTCAGCGTCGGGTGGACGCTCAACGACGTCCGCCACCTGCAGCGCAAGAGTTCGAACCTCGCGCTCTCGATCTTTTTCAGCATGCCACTTTCTTCAGCGGACTTCCAATGAGACGCAGCTTCCTGCCCGCGGCGCTCGCCCTGCTCGCCGGTTGTGCCGATGGCAGCGAGGCGCAGCTGGTGAAGGAGTTCGACGGCGCCGCAGCGCTGACGCGCGTCGAACAGCAGCTCGCCTTCGGCCCGCGCATTCCGGGCACGCCGGGACACGCGGCCATGGCGGCCTGGCTCGACTCGCTGGCGCGCGCCGGGGCGGACACGGTGGTGGTGCAACGGTGGTGGCATCGGACGCTCACCGGCGACTCGATCCCACAGGTCAACGTCATCGCCCGCTTCAATCCGGCGGCGACGGAGCGGATCCTCTACGTGGCCCACTGGGACACGCGCCCCCGCACCGACGGTCCCGGGCAGAAGGACACCACGCAGGTGGTGCCCGGCGCCAACGATGGCGGGTCAGGCGTGGCGATTCTGCTCGGGGTGATGGATGCGCTCAAGAAGCAGCGGCCGACGCAGGGCGTCGACCTGCTCTTTGCCGATGGCGAGGACTACGGCCATTTCACCACGCCGCTCGGTCCGGATGTGCTGATCGGGTCGACCTACTTCGCCAAGAACCTGCCGGGGCCCGCGAAGCCGCGCTTCGCCGTCCTCTTCGATATGGTGGGCGACAAGGATCTCCGCCTCCCGATCGAGGGCTTTTCGCAGATCGCCGCCCCCGACATCGTCGACCTGGTCTGGGGGACGGCCGAGAAGATGGGGTACGGCCACATCTTCGTCCGCGAATCCGGGCAGGCGATGACCGATGACCATACGCCGCTGATCGCCGCCGGCATCCGCGCCATCGACGTGATCGACTTCAGCTACCCGCCCTGGCACACCAAGGACGACACCATCGACAAGGTGTCGGCGGCGAGCCTGGGTGCCGTGGGGAACGTCGCGGTCGGAACGATCCGCCGGGCCGAGGCGGGCGGCAAATAGCGCGGCCTGCCGCCGCGTGCGGCGGTACCGCTTGGCGGTAGGGAGGTCCCATGACGGCGCGGGGTACCGGCGAGGCTTGCCAGGTGACCCGCGCCGAACGCCGTTCCCTCCTCACCCTCGGGGTGCTGGCCCTTGGTGGCCATTTTCTCCACGCCGCCCGCGGGGCCGCGAATGGCCCGCCGGGAGCCGTCACCCTCCTCGACCCGGCCGGCGACGGTGACCCGCTCGCCCATCGCGACAGCGCCGTGGCCCTTGCCGCCCCACTCGGCACGGGGGAGCGGGTCGACATCGACCGGGCCGGGGTCGCCGAACTGCAGCGGCTGCCGGGAGTCGGGCCGGCGCTGGCAAAACGGATCGTGGCGGATCGCGAGAGGCGCGGGGCGTTTGGCGGCACGGCCGGACTGGACCGCGTCGCCGGCGTCGGCCCGGCGATGCTCACCAAGCTGGCCCCGCACCTCAGCTTCAGTGCCCGGACGGCCGATGCTGGGGGAGTGGCCACTGCTGCGGGATTCGACCCGAATCGCGCGGGGGTGGCAGAATGGGATGCCTTGCCGGGCATCGGCCCAACTCGAGCGAAGGCAATTGTAGCATTTCGCGACAGCGCGGGCCCATTTCGCCGTCTCGACGACCTCCGACGGGTCCCCGGACTGCCTGCCAGCGTGCTTCGCGGCCTCGCCGCGCACCTCCAACTGCCCTGACCGTGATGCCGGTGGCCGGGTGCCGGGGTTCAAGGCATTGCCTTTGCACTTCCGGAGTGGAATGACTGCACCGACGACTTCCAAGAGCGCTGGCCGCGACGACGGCCCCCAGGCCGCCGAGCGATTGGGGGACCTGCTGGTGTCCCAGGGGCTGATCACCCGGGACCAGCTGAATCACGCCCTTCACGAGCAGCGGACCACGCACCAGCGCCTCGGGTTGATCCTCGTCAAGCAGGGGATGATCCCCGAGCTGGAGCTCACCAAGGTGCTGGCGCGCCAGTACCGGATGCCGGCCGTCGACCTCTCCCATTTCGAGGCCGACCCCCGGGTCCTGCGGCTGATCCCCAGCGACCTGGCGATGAAGCGGATGGTGCTGCCCCTCAAGCGCGAGGGGCGCACCCTCACGGTGGCGGTTGCCGACCCGGCCGACCAGGGGCTCCTCGAGGACCTGAAGTTCATCACGCGGTTCGACCTCTTTCCGGTCCTGGCCGGCGAGCAGACCCTCAAGACGCTGATCGAGAAGCACTTCGAGACCGGCGACGAGCAGCTGCAGACGATCCTCCGCGAGATGGAGGGGATCGGCGAAGACGTCGAGGTGGTGGCCGACGAAGAGGAGGAGGTCACCACCGCACTGCAGGCCGCGGTCGACGACGCGCCGGTGGTCAAGCTGATCAACGGCATCCTCACCGACGCCGTCAAGCGCGGCGCTTCGGACATCCACGTCGAGCCGTTCGAACACGAGATCCGGATCCGGTACCGCATCGACGGCGCGTTGCTCGACGTCATGAAGCCGCCGCTCAAGATGAAGGCGGCGCTCACCAGCCGCATCAAGATTCTTTCGTCGCTGAACATCGCCGAGCGGCGGGTGCCACAGGACGGCCGGCTCAAGCTGAAGATGGGAACCCGGGTCATCGACTTCCGCGTCTCGACGCTGCCGGTGCTCTTCGGCGAGAAGATCGTGATGCGAATCCTGGACAAGGGGAACCTGACGCTGGACCTGACCAAGTTCGGCTTCGAGCCGAAGGCGGAAAAGGACCTGATGCGGGCGATCCTCAATCCGTACGGGATGGTGCTGGTGACCGGGCCGACCGGTTCGGGCAAGACGACGACGCTCTATTCCGCCCTGCAGCGGATCAACACCGTCGAGACCAACATCATGACGGCGGAGGACCCGGTCGAGTACAATCTCCCGGGGATCAACCAGGTGCAGGTGCGCAGCGAGATCGGGCTGACCTTCGCGGTGGCGCTCCGCGCCTTCCTGCGGCAGGACCCGAACATCGTGATGATCGGCGAAATTCGAGACCTCGAGACGGGCGGCATCGCCATCAAGGCGGCGCTCACCGGCCACCTGGTCCTCTCGACGCTGCACACCAACGATGCGCCGAGCACCATCGTCCGGATGATCGACATGGGGATCGAGGCGTTCAACGTCGCCAGCGCGGTCAACCTGGTGGTGGCGCAGCGACTGGTGCGACGCATCTGCAGCAAGTGCAAGGCGACGGTGACCTACACCGACGAGGAGCTGCATGCGCTCGACCCCGATCTCGAGGCGATGCGCAAGCTCCAGTTCTTCCGCGGCACGGGTTGCGAGAACTGCAGTGGCAGCGGCTATCGCGGGCGCGCCGGCCTCTACGAGGTGATGGCGATGACGCCGGCGCTCCGCCGGCTGATCCTGGTGGGCGGCTCCACGGCGGAGCTGCGCGACCTGGCCGTCTCCGAGGGAATGCTGACGCTCCGGATGGACGGCATGAAGAAGCTCGAACGTGGCGTGACCACGCTGGAAGAAATCGTGAAGGAGACTGCCCAATGACCACCCCCGGCACCACGCAGCCCTCGGCTCCCGCCTCGTCGGGCGCCTCCAGTGCGCTGAACCTCCGTGCGCTGCTCGAGGAGGTCATGACGCGCGACGCCTCCGACCTGCACCTCACGGCCGGGGAGCGCCCCAAGCTGCGCGTCGACGGCGAGATCGTCGACGCCTCGGTCGACCACGTCATGTCGCCGAAGGACACGCTCTCCCTGGCCTACTCGGTGCTGACCGAGGCGCAGAAGAAGCGCTTCGAGCAGGAGGACGAGCTCGACTTCTCCTTCGGCATCCAGAACATGGCGCGCTTCCGCGGCAACGTCTTCAAGCAGCGCGGCTGCGTGTCGATGGTGGTCCGGATGATCCCCTTCTCGGTCAAGACCTTCGACGAGCTCAAGCTGCCGCCGGTGACGGCGAAGCTGGCGGAGCGGCCGCGCGGCCTGGTGCTGGTCACCGGCCCGACCGGCTCCGGCAAGAGCACCACCCTCGCCGCGATGATCGACAAGATCAACAAGGAGCGGCGCGGGCACATCATCACCGTCGAAGATCCGATCGAGTTCATCCACAAGCACCAGAAGTGCATCGTCAACCAGCGCGAGGTCGGCACCGACACGCGCTCGTTCGCGTCGGCGCTCAAGTACGCGCTGCGCGAGGACCCGGACGTGATCCTCGTCGGCGAAATGCGCGACCTGGAGACCATCTCCGCCGCGCTGACGATCGCCGAGACGGGCCACCTGGCGCTCGCGACGCTGCACACCAACTCGGCCCCCGAGGCCATCAACCGGATGATCGACGTCTTCCCGAGCAACCAGCAGGCGCAGGTCCGCGCCCAGCTGGCGTTCGTGCTCGAGGGGATCGTGACCCAGACGCTGCTCCCGCGCGCCTCGGGGCGCGGCCGCGTGATGGCCGCCGAGATCATGATCGCGACGCCGGCCATCCGCGCCGTGATCCGCGACGACAAGGTGCACCAGATCTACTCGCTGATGCAGGCGGGCAAGAAGTTCGGCATGCAGACGATGAACGATTCGCTGTACCAGCTCTACATGAGCCGCGAGGTCACCAAGGACGAATGCCTCCGCGTCTCTGCGAACCCGAGCGAGTTCCTGCGCGCCATCGGCGAGACGCCGATGGAAGAGCAGGCCATCGCGGCGATGCGATAACCGGAGATCCCCATGCCCGTCTTTGAATACACCGCGAAGAACGCCACGACCGGCCAGATCATGAAGGGGAGCCTGGACGTCGCCACCCGCGACGACCTGATCGGCCACCTCCGGAAGAACCGGCTGCTGCTGGTCTCCATGCGCGAGGCGCCGAAGGAGATCAAGCTCTCGATGCCCGGGGGCGGGATCGGCACCCGCGACGTCGTCATCTTCACGCGGCAGTTCGCCACGATGATCAACTCCGGCCTGCCGCTGGTGCAGTCGCTGACGATTCTCGCGGCGCAGACCGAGAACCAGAAGCTCAAGGACATCACCCGCGCCGTCGTCTTCGACGTCGAGGCGGGCAACACGCTGGCCGACGCCTTCGCCAAGCACCCGAAGGCGTTCTCGCAGCTGTACGTGAACATGGTCGCCGCCGGCGAGGCGGGCGGTATTCTCGACACCATTCTGCTCCGCCTGGCGACCTTCCTCGAGAAGAACGACAAGCTGATCCGGAAGGTGAAGAGCGCCATGATCTATCCGGGCGTCATTCTCACCGTGGCGGCCGGGGCGATCGCGATCCTGCTGATTTTCGTCATCCCGGTCTTCCAGGAGATGTTCACGTCGGCGGCGATCGAGCTGCCGATGCCGACGCGGATCGTGATCGGCCTCTCGGAATTCCTGCAGGGCTACTGGTGGGCCGTCATCCTCGTGATCGCGGGCCTCGCCGTGGCGTTCAAGAAGTTCTACGAGACCTCGGCCGGCAAGCGCCGCATCGACGGCATCTTCCTCCAGATGCCGGTGCTCGGCGACGTGATCCGGAAGTCGGCGGTGTCGCGCTTCACCCGCACGCTCGGCACCTTGATCTCGTCGGGCGTTTCGATCCTCGACGGCCTCGAGATCACCGCCAAGACGGCCGGCAACACCGTCATCCAGGACGCCATCATGGCGTCGCGCTCCTCGATCGCCGGCGGTGACACGATTGCCGCGCCGCTCGACAAGTCGGGCGTCTTCCCCCCGATGGTGATCTCGATGATCGCCGTCGGCGAACAGACCGGCGGACTCGACGAAATGCTCACCAAGATCGCCGACTTCTACGACGACGAAGTCGACGTCGCCGTCAGCGGCCTGCTGGCCCTGATGGAACCGGTGATGATTCTCTTCCTCGGCGTGGTCGTCGGCGGCATCATCGTCGCGATGTACCTGCCGATCTTCGGGATGATGCAGGCGGTGCAGTAACGGCGGGCCGTCGGCCGTAGGGGCGCGGCCTGCCGCGCCCCGGGGTCGTAAGTCGTAGGTCGTAAGTCATACGTCGTGGGATCTCGGCAGTCGCCGGGGTCCCACGGCATGCGTTTACGACCTACGACCTACGACCTACGACCTACGACCTTACGACCAAGAGCACCCCCCGAGGTCCCACGCGTCATTGTCAACATCCTGTAAGTCCACCTCCCCCGCGCTTCGGATGCTTCGCCACCGCCACTAGCGTACCGGGATGGTTCACACCGCAAGGAACCGGTCGCCCCGACCGACGCTCCTCGGACGACCGCGCCACATCCCCTGCCGAGGACCCTTCCATGAACTTCCCGCCATTGCGGCTTCTGGGTATCGCCGCGGGCACCGTCGCCGTGCTGGCCGGTGCCAAGACGGATCCGATCGATCCAACCTCGGTCGCCGGCACCTACGACACGCAGGTGACGGTCGTCTCGGCCTCGGCAGGCTGCTCACTCCCCGTCGAGAAGAACCCGACGGTGGTGGAGACGAGCAATAACAACACGGTGGTGACGCTCAGGCATGCCGGGACGACCTATGGCGGCGCGCTGCGCCCCGATCTCTCCTTCACGACCCAGACGCGGACGGTCGTCGTGAATGGCGTCAGCTACGCCATGGTCGTGTCGGGCCAGTTTACGAAGGCCGCGCTCGACGCCAAGGTGACGCTCGACTACGGGACGGCGCCTGCGTGTCACGTGGTCGTGCGTTGGGTCGGGCCGAAGCAGGGGTAGATCGTAGGGGCGAGGCCTGCCTCGCCCTCCATCGTGGGATCTCGGTGCGCAACCCGGGGTCCCACGACGTACGTTTACGACATACGACTTACGACCTACGACCTACGACCACGGGCGCGGCAGGCCGCGCCCCTACGGGCCCCCACAGGACATCCCAATGTTCCGCACCTTCCTCACCGCCCTCGTGACCTTTTTCGCCCTCGACATGGTTTGGCTCGGCGTGGTCGCCAAGGGCTTCTATCGCGACAAGATGGGCCACCTCCTCCGGCCCGACGTCCAGTGGGCCCCGGCGATCGTCTTCTACCTGATCTTCGTCGCCGCCCTGGTGGTCTTCGTGGTCCAGCCGGCCCAGGAGAAGCAGTCCCTGCGGCACGCCATCCTCTACGGCGCCTTTTTCGGTCTGGCCACCTACGCCGCCTATGACCTGACCAACCTCGCCCTGGCCAAGGACTTCCCGACGATCGTCGCGGTGGTCGACCTGGCCTGGGGGGCGGCGCTCTCGGCGGCGGTGGCGGCGGTGGCGTACAAGCTGGGGTAGGGGGCGGGGTGGGGGGTGTCATCCTGAGCGAAGCCCGCGGAGCGGCGCAGTCGAAGGACCTCTGTTCGCGCGGCCCGGAAGGAGGTCCTTCGACTCCGCGCCGGCTTTGCCGTCGCTTCGCTCAGGATGACATCCCTGATGTTTCACCGTTCACCGTTGACCCTTCACCACCCCCTTACCCCTCACCCCTCGCCAGCCGACTATTATCCCAAACGCAACGGCGACCCCCCCAACCGCCGCTGCCCTCCTCTTTCCGTGGAACTCCGAAATGAAGGCCATTTCTTCGCTCCTCCTGCTGGTGGTCGCGGCGCTGCCGGCGACTGCGCAGCAGGGCGCGGCGCCACTGTCCGTTGCCGACACCTCGATCTTTGCACCGCTGGTGTTGCCGACGGCCAACGAGTATCGCACCGGCAGCGGTCGCCCCGGTGTGCGTTACTGGCAGAACCGCGCCGACTATGACATCGCCGCGACGCTCGACACCACCGCCAAGAGCATCAAGGCGACGATGTCGCTCCGCTACACCAACAACTCGCCGGACACGCTCACCTACATCTGGCTGCAGACCGAGCAGAATGCCTTCAAGGCGAACTCGCTCAATTCCTACGTCTACCCGCAGGAGTCGCGCTTCGGCGCCCGCGGCTTCGAGGGCGGTTACGTCTTCGACAAGGTGGAGCAAGTCGCGGCAGGCGCGAAGGCCGGTGCCGCGGGCCGTCGGACGGCGGTGCAGACGCGCAATCACGAGACGGTGACCAAGGTCCTCCTCGCCGAGCCGCTGGCGCCGGGGAAGAGCACCACGCTCGACATTGCCTATCACTTCCTGGTGCCGGAGCACGGCGCCGACCGGATGGGCCGCGATGGCCCGCTCTACGAGATTGCGCAGTGGTATCCGCGCGTCGCCGTCTACGATGACGTGCGGGGCTGGAACATCGAGCCCTACCTCGGTCAGGGCGAGTTCTACCTCGACTTCGGCAACTTCAACCTCGCGATCACGCTCCCGGCCGGCTACATCGTCGCCGCGACCGGCGCGTTGCAGAACGCCGCCGCGGTGCTGACGCCGACGCAGATCGCGCGGTTGGCCAAGGCGGCCAAGTCCGACAGCGTGGTGCGGATCATCACCGCGGCCGAACTCGCCAGCGGCGCGGCGCGTCCGCGGACCACGGGGATGATGACCTGGAAGTTCGCCGCGAAGAATGTCCGCGACGCCGTCTGGGCCGCCTCGCCCGAGTATCAGTGGGATGCCAGCAGCTGGAAGGGGATCATGGCCTACGGCTACTATCGCCCGAAGGCCGCCGCCAACTGGTCCGACGCCGCCGACCAGTCGCGGATGTCGATCCAGGAATATTCGGAGCGCTGGTTCCAGTATCCGTGGCCGCACATCTCGGCGATCGAAGGCCCGATCTCCGGCATGGAATACCCGATGATCGCGATGGAGGCGCAGGGCGAGGACGTCTACGACCTCTTCAACGTCGTGACGCACGAGATCGGGCACATGTGGTTCCCGATGATCGTCGCCTCGAACGAGCGGGTCCGGATGTGGCAGGACGAGGGCTTCAACACCTTCATCAACACCTTCGCCGAGGCGCGCCGCTACCCCGAGAAGGGCGACCAGATGGAGCGGGCCAAGCAGGAGCGCGGGATCATCGAACAGGTGATGAAGGCCGGCGTCGACAAGCCGATCGACATCGGGCCGGACCGGATCAATCCGCAGTTCCTGGGGATCGCCGCGTACCTCAAGCCGAGCGTCGGCTTGCAGCAGCTGCGCCAGGAGATCCTCGGCCCCGAGGCGTTCGACGAGGCGTTTCGCGAGTATGTGCGTCGCTGGGCCTACAAGCATCCGACCGCGGCCGACTTCTACCGCAGCATGGAAGACGCCTCGGGCCGCCGCCTCGACTGGTTCTGGCGCGGCTGGTTCATCGAGAACGCGCGCTACGACCAGGCCGTCGAGTCGGTGGTCACTCGGCCGAACGGTGTCACGCAAGTCACCTTCGGCAACCGCGCCCGCGGCGTCCTGCCGATCCGCGCGCGCTTCACCTTCAGCGACAACTCCACGCAGGACCTGGTCTACCCGGCCGAGGTGTGGAGCCTGAACAGCATGCGCTACCTGCGCAGCTTCACCTTCACGGGGAAGACGATCAGCAAGGTCGAGATCGATCCGGAAGGGCGCCTGGTGGATTTTGATCGGAGCAACAATGTGTGGAACGCGGTGAAGCCGTAACAGCGGACATTGTCGCAGTCGGAGGGTCTTGGTGCAGCTGTGACCAGTGACCAGTGACCAGTGACCCGTAAGACGTAAGAGGTGAGACGTGCCCGCATTTTGGGCCCCGTTTCACCTCTCACGTCTTACCTGTTTACTGGTCACTGGTCACAGGTCACCGCAGTTCACCCTTCGTTCGGCGGCCCCTGCACCGGCGGCGGCCCGACCGGACGTCCACGCCCGGTGCCCAGTAGACAGCCACCCTGCCCACCGCCACCGGCGGGGCAGGCACCCATCAGGCCGGCACCCTGTCCGCCGAGACCCTGCCCGCCGAGACCCTCGCGCACCCTGCCCGCCGGCACCCTGCAGTCGCGCACCCTGCCCGCGCGCACCCTGCACGCCGGCGCCGAGCCCGCCACCACGGCGGCCGCCACCCACCACCCCGCGGCCCTGGCCGCGACCCGCTTTGCGCGCCTGCATCATCTGGAACTGCTCCGGCGTGAGGACCGCCCGCAGCGCGTCCTGGTGCTTCCTCTTGGCCGCGATCCGCTGGTCGTCCATCGCGCGCATCGCGGCGCGCTGGTTGTCCTCGATGGCCCGCAGCTTGGTGCGCTGCTCGGCGGTGAGGTCGGGAAGTTGGGCTCTGGCCACCGCGCCGCGGGGAGCGGGGGGCTGGGCGGGGACCTGCGCCGCCACCGGGGCGGCCAGCATGATGGCCGCAAGGGCCAAGTAGGGATGCATTGTCATATAGTGCTCCGTGTCAGGCGGCTCTGCCGCGTTCGTGCATGGAGGACGCCTTGGGCGCGGTGGCGTTAACGGGACCGGGTGGTTCGGCCTTTGCGGTATCTTTCACCCATGCTTCTCCCCCTGCTGGCCGCTTTGCTCGTCACCCCATCCGCCGATTCGACCCGCGTCGCGCTGGCACTGCGCGCCACCCTCGAGGCGCCCACCGTCAGCGGCCTCCGCTGGGGCGCCCTCGGCGACGTCCGCGAGGGACTCCGCGGCGCATATGATCGCCACGGCTGGCGTCCGCTCTGGATCAGCGGCAGCGGCCCCACGCCGGCCGCCAAGATCGTGCTGCGTGAGCTGCGCGAGTCGCGCGACCGCGGACTCGACCCCGACGACTACGATGTCCGCTGGCTGGACGCCGAGGCCGCCACCCTCGGCAGCCGCAGCGACTCACTCCGTGCCGTCTGGGATCTGGCCTTCTCGGTGGCGACGGCGCGGTACGCCCTCGCGCTCGACCGCGGCCGTGTCGACCCGCGCTCGCTGCACGCCACCCTGCTCCTGGCGCGCGAAACGTTCGACATCCCCGGCGCGCTCGTGTCGCTGGCCACGTCGAGCAATCCGGTGCCTGCGCTTCGTGCGCTCGAGCCGCCGTTCTATCACTACCGCCGGCTCGTCTCGGTGCTGCAGACCTACCGCCTGCTCGCCGCCGACTCGTCGCTCGCGGCACTGCCCGACATTCCGCGCGGACTCAAGCCCGGCACGGTCTACCCCGGCGCCCCAAAGCTCCGCCGCCTGCTCACCCTGCTCGGCGACCTCACCGACAGCAGTGCCGTCAATCGCGTGGCCGACGGCGACACCCTGTACGACGACGCACTCGCCAAGGCGATCAAGCATTTCCAGCGGCGGCAGGGCTTCGGCCCCGATGGCGTGATCGGCGACTCCACGCGCCTCCGCCTCACGCGGACCTTCGCCTCGCAGGTGCGCCAGATCGAGCTCACGCTGGAGCGGTGGCGCTGGTTGCCGCGCACCTTCTCGGCGCCACCGATCATCGTCAACATCCCCGGCTTCCGCCTCTACGCGCTGCGCGGGACCACCGATGCGGAGTCGGAGATGCTGACGATGGACGTGGTGGTGGGGAACGCGGTGAAGCACGACACGCCGTTGCTCGCCGTCGACCTCGTCGCGGTGCAGTTCCAGCCGCCATGGAACGTGCCGACGTCGATCCAGCGCGAGGAGATCCGCCCGAAGGCGATCGCCGATTCCGGCTACCTCGCGAAGGAGCAGTACGAACTGCTCGTCGGCGGCAAGGTCGTGGTGCCGACCGATTCGCTCATCAGGAAGATCGGGTACGGCGTCGCGGTCCGGCAGAAGCCCGGGACGCTCAATTCGCTCGGGCGCGTCAAGTTCGTGATGCCGAACAGCTCCGACATCTACCTGCACGACACCCCGGCCCGCTCGCTCTTCGCGCGCGTGCGTCGCGACTTTTCCCACGGCTGCATCCGGGTCTCGCTGCCGGCGACACTCGCCGCCTTCCTGCTTCGCGACCAGCCCAAGTGGCCGAGCGCGACGGTCGACTCCGCGATGGCCGGCGACTCCACCAAGCAGGTTCGCCTGACGAGTCGCATCCCCGTCTTTCTGGTGTACCAGACGGTGGAAGTGCGCGAGTCAGGCGAAGCGTTCTTCTATCGCGACATCTATGGCCACGACCGCGCGCTCGATCGGGCGCTGCGGAAGGGGTATCCCTACGTGCAGGAGCCGACCGGGCTCAGCCTGTCGTCCGCCCCCCGTATCCCGCCGTCAGGTCCACCACGTCGGTAAAGCCCATCCGCTCCAGCACCGACGCGCCGATCGCCGAGCGCGCGCCGGCCTGACAGTGGATGGCAAGTGGCGTCGTGCGGTCCAGCGCGGCGAGGGTCGTCGTCACCGTGCCGAGCGGATGCAGCTCGGCGCCGTCAAGATGGCCGGCGTTCCACTCATTCGGCTCGCGCAGGTCGATCACCAGGCGCCCCGCGGCTTGCATCGCGGGGGCGGCATTGATGTCGCCCTTGGTGACGGTCGCGCGTGACCCCACCAGCGCATCGAGGTCGAACGCGCCAACGACATGGTCGAGGCCGATCGACGCCAGCGCACGCTGGGCCTCGGTGGCCGTGGCGCGATCGGGGGCGATCAACGCGATCTCCTGATCGTACCGCAGCAGCCAGCCCGACCAGGTGGTGAATGACTTGCCGAGCGGAATGTTCAGCGTGCCGGCCGCATGTTGCGCGGCATACGCGGCGGCCGGGCGGATGTCGACCACGACGCCATCGGCGATGCGCTGCGCGAGCTGCGTGGCGGCGAGTGCCGCGGGCGCGGCGCGCACCCCCAACAGCGGCGCACCGTCGCGATTGATCCGCTTCATGGTGCCGAAGTAGGTCGGCGGCGACGGCTGTCCTTCGAGCACCGAAGCGACGAACGCCGATTCGTCATGGATGCCGAACGCCCAGTTGGTCCGCCGTTCGTAGCCGAGCGTGCTCGAGGGCATCGCACCGAGCGCCTTGCCGCACGCCGAGCCGGCGCCGTGGCCAGGCCAGATCTGCAGGTGGTCGGGGAGGGACGCCGTGCGTTGCAGCGAACGGAAGAGATCGCGCCCACCGGCCTCCATCGTCCCCACCACGTGCGCGGCGCGCTCGAGCAGGTCGGGGCGGCCGACATCGCCGACGAAGAGGAAGTCGCCTGACACCATCGCCACCGGGTCCTCGCTGCGTGCGGTGTCGGTCACGATGAAGACCAGATGCTCCGGCGTGTGGCCAGGGGTGTGCCAGACATCGAGGCGGACGCCGCCCATCACGATCCGGTCGTTGTCGTGCAGCAGCGTCGCGCCGGCCTCGGCGGCATAGCCGTACTGCCAATCCTTCCCGCCTTCGGCGGAGAGGAGAAGGTGCGCACCGCTCTGCGACGCCAGCTCACGCGCGCCCGAGACGAAGTCGGCGTGAATGTGCGTCTCGGTGACGCGGGTGATGCGCACGCCTTCCTGCGTCGCGGCCTCGAGGTACTGGGCCACGTCGCGGGCGGGATCGATCACGATGGCCTCGCCGGTGCGCTGGCAGCCGATCAGGTACGAGGCCTGGGCGAGACGGTCATCATAGAAACGGCGGACGAGCATCGGACGACTCCTGGCAAGACGACGTCAGTGGCGCAGTTCGCTCACCACGAGGAAGGTGGCGAGCAGCAACAGAAGTATGGCGAAGGCACGGGTCAGCGTGCGAGCGGCGATGTGCGGGGCGAGCCTGGTCCCGGCCACCATGCCGACCAGGGCGGCCGCGGTCACCTGCGTGGTGAGCGGCAGGTCGAGGCTCACCCGGCCGATCCACCCCGCGCCGGCTGAGGCGGTGTTGAGGGCGATCACGGCGAGGGAGGTGGCCGTGGCGGCCGCCATCGGCAGCCCGAGGACACCGCTCAACGCTGGCACGATCAGGAAGCCACCACCGACGCCCACCAGCCCGGTCAGGACCCCCACCGCCGCCGCCGCGACCACAACGCGTGGTAGCGAGGCGCTTGCGGTGCTGGCGGTCGGTTGGGCGCCGCTCGCCATCCGATTGGCGCGCCGCCACATCGCCGTCGCCGCGGCGAGCATCGTCGTGGCGAAGAGGATCATCCGGGGGGTGTCGGCGATCCTGGTGCCGAGCCGGGCCGCGAGGAACGAGGTGGTCATCGCGACCGCTGCAAAGCCTGCCACGGTGCGGAGCTGCAGTTGCCCGGCGCGCCAGCGGCTGAAGGCCCCGACCGCCGCGGTGATCCCCACCACCGGGAGCGACATCGGGACCGCCACCCCGGGGGCAATGCCCAGCAGGTGCACGAGCACCGGGACGGCGAGGATCGATCCGCCGCCGCCGAGGAGGCCCAGCGCCAGACCCACCGCAACGAATCCGAGCAAGCCGATGAACTGCAGGAGCAACCTCGGGGCGGGGTACGTGGGGTCCCTCAGAGGCGGGTACGCTACCCCGCGCTCCGGGGGGAGGCAAGACCGCCACCGGTTGACGATCGGGCAGGAGGGGTCGTCCTTTCAGGGATGGCCAATCCCCCCCCTGATGCCAGCCGGACGCTCCTCGAGGAGCTGCAGCAATCACGGCCGTTTCGATCGCCCGGACAGGAGGCGATTCTCGGCATTGCGCGGACCGCCTCCCTGCTCAACCGCTTCACCGCCGCGCTCCTCGCGCCGGAGGGGATTTCGGGTTCGCAGTACAACGTCCTCCGCATCCTCCGTGGCGCCGGCGAGGCGGGGCTGCCGACGCTCGCGATCCGCGACCGGATGATCGACCCCGCCGCCGCCATCACCCGGCTCGTCGAGAAGCTCTACGACGCCGGCCTGGTGGCCCGGGACCGGGGCGACGGCGACCGGCGGCAGGTCGTCTGCCGGATCAACGAAGCCGGCCTGGCCCTCCTGGCCCGTCTCGACCCCGCCGTGGCCGAGGCGGAGGAGACGATCGCCGGGGCCTGCTCGGAGGCCGAACTGCGCCAGCTGAGTGCCCTGCTGACGACGATCCGGCGGAGCGTCGGCTAATCGGCCTGGGGAGCTGGACTCTGGTCTGCTCAATATGTGTTGTTGACAACATATTGCTAGTCAACTATCCTTCCGGTCGTCACCACTGACTGTCGATCCACTCGTTCCCGTGAGGGCTGCCATGTTCCGCTCGCTGAATCGCACCACCAACGACATCGTCCCGTTCATTGCCCGGGTCACCCTGGCGCTCTTCATCCTGCCGCACGGGCTGCAGAAGTCGGCCGGCCTCTTCGGTGGCTACGGCATCGCCGGGACGGTGGGCTTCATGGAGTCGCTTGGCGTCCCGACGGCGCTCGCTTACGTCGCGATTGCGGTGGAATCGATCGGCGGGATCGCGTTGCTGTTCGGCGTCTTCGGTCGGCTGGCCGCCGCCGCCCTCGGCGTGCAGATGATCACGGCCGCCCTGATGATGCACCGCGCGTCGTTCTTCGTCGGGCAGCAGGGCGGCGGCTTCGAGCTGCATCTGCTGGCCGTCGGCCTCGCGCTGATCGTGCTGCTGAAGGGGAGCGGACGGTGGAGCGTGGATGGGCTGCAGGCGGCGTAACGGCGAGAAGCGAGAAGCGAGAAGCGAGAAGCGTGGCCCAGCGGAGAGAGCTTCCCGCCGAGCCACGCTTCTCGCTTCTCGCTCTCGCTTCTCGATCAGCCCTTCGCCAACGCCTCGTTCAACACCTTCGCCAGCCGGACGCTCGCGCGGAGGACGCGATCCTCAAGGATCACTCGCACCTTGGCGAGGTAGCTCGGATCGACGTCGAGCGACGTTGGCAGGAAGGGGTAGGCCACGTCGCGCGCCACGTCGTGGGATTCCATGGCCCAGTCCACGATCGAGCCGCGGGTGAGGGTCGCGAGATCGCCGCGCTGGTCGAGGGTGCGGCCGATCTCGACGACGAACCGCTCCTCCGGCACCCCGGTCGCCACCAGCAGGCCGGTGTCCCAGAGCGAGTGCAGCGTCCACGCCTTGCCAGCCCAGGTCAACTTCACGTCGTTGCCGCCGCGGTCGCCGCGATCGCCGACGTGGAGCGGCTGATGCATGTCGCCCATCAGGTGCACCACCCACTTCAGCGCCTCGGCCCGTTCACTGCGTGGCTTTGAACGGTCGCGCAGGATGGCAATCTCCTTCTCCAGCATCGCGATCACGCAGGTGCCATCCGGGCAGACCGTCTTCGGCCGATAGATCGAGTCCCAGATCGGGATGTTGACGTAGTGCCAGGGGCCGGTCTCGGGCCGCGAGGGACGGATGCTGTCGGCCCAGGAGGCGACCGAGGCGAGGGTTTCGCCGGGGATCAGGTCGCGGACGGCGAGCCGCGCGGCCGGCGTCAGGCGGGCCGCGGCCACGCGGGCGATGATCCGGTGCCCGAGCTGGCCCCAGAAGAGGTCGTCATGATCGGCACGGGCTGAGGAAGCCGCGCCCAACAGGAGCACGACGGCAAGCAGGCAACGACGCATCGGATGCGCTCCGGCATGGGGTCAGGCGGCGCCTCGACGGCGACGCTGACAGATTCTAGTCGAATCGCGGGGTCGGCGTGTGCAGGGTGTCCCAGCCGTGACGTCCACCCCTTCCCCTGATCTGGAGTCGCTGCCCGTGCGTCTGTCGATGCTCCCGCTCTTCGTTCTGCTCGCCGCCACCCCCCTGGCCGCGCAGGACAACATCACGCCGAACGGCTCCCGCATCACGAACCCCGGGGTGACGCGCGCCTCGGCGACGGTGGATTCCGTCTTCGTCGAGAAGCGCAGCACCCAGGGCCGCGTCGATGTCGGCGACTTCACTGCCTATCTGCTGGCTCGCCTGGGCGTGCCGCCGTTCTCCGATTCGCTCGCCTTCCTGGTCACCTCCGACAGCAACCGCATCCGGATTCGCGGCCGCCTGATGGATTTCCCGCCCGAAGCGCGCGCCGAGCTCGGACCGATCTTCTCCTTTGTCGATTCGACGTCGTCGTTCATGGCGGAGCTCTCGATGCCGCAGCGTGACAACGGCGTGATGCGCTTCCGCCTCGAGCGGCTGCTGGTGCGCGACATCGCGCTGCCGGAGTTTCTCTTCCTGCCGGCGCTGGCCGAGTACGCGCGCCGCTATCCGGTGCTCACGGCCGGTGGCCGCGAATTCCTGGTGGCGATGCCGCCAGAAGCGAAGGTGGGGATCGGGGCGAATGTGCTGGAGTTGGTGATGCCGAAGAAGAAGTCGTAAGTCGTAAGTCGTAGGTCATAGGTCCCCGACGGGGGACTTGCGACCTACGAGGCCTCACTTCGGACGACCCCTTCCCCAGCGACTATCTTCCCACCCCATGCACGACCCCTGGGCCGCCCTCCGGCTGCCGGACTTCCGCCGTTTCCTGACGGCCCATTTCACCACGACGCTCGGGATTCAGATCCAGGGCGTCGTTGTCGCGTGGCAGATGTACCTCGACACCCACGATCCGCTGGCGCTCGGATTGATCGGGCTGGCCGAGGCGCTCCCCAACATTGCGACGGCGCTCTTTGCCGGGCATGTCGCCGATCGGATGGACCGGCGCAAGCTGGCGCTGCTCGCCACGATCACGCTGCTGGCCTGTTCGCTGGCGCTGGCGCTGCTGGCGGGGCTCACTGGCGAGGCCGCGGAGCATCGCGTCCTCGGCGCGTACCTGGTGATTGCGGTCAGCGGGATCGCGCGCGCCTTCCTGCAGCCGGCGCGGACAGCGCTCGCTGCGGCGATGGTGACGCGCGAGGTGCAGGCCAACGCCGTCACCTGGCGCAGCACGACGTGGCAACTCGGTGCCGTGGTCGGCCCCGCGCTCGGCGGGATCCTCAACGTCTGGCTCGGCGCGCAGGGGAGCTATCTGGTCGACGCGTCGCTGATCGTGGTCGCGCTGGTGGCGCTGCTGGCGATCCAGTTCCGCGGCGCACCGCCCGTTGCCGAGATGGCCGAGCCGATCCGCGAGTCACTCGCCGCGGGCATCCGCTTCCTGCGCGGGCAGCAGGTGCTCCTCGGCGCGATGACGCTCGATCTCTTCTCGGTGCTCTTTGGCGGGGCGGTCGCGCTGCTGCCGATCTTCGCGGCCGACATCCTGCACGTCGGTGCCTGGGGGCTTGGCGTGTTGCGCGCGGCGCCGGCGGTCGGCGCGGTCGCGATGTCGCTGGTGCTGGCCTGGCGGCCACCGATGCAGCGCGCGGGGCGCGCGTTGCTCTTCGCCGTGGCATGGTTCGGCCTCTTCACGATCGGCTTCGGACTGGCGCGCACCCTCTGGCTCTCGACCCTCTTCCTGGTGCTCACCGGCGCGGCCGACATGGTCTCGGTGGTCGTGCGCTCGACGCTGTTGCAGCTGCTGGTGCCCAATCACCTGATGGGGCGGGTCACCAGCGTCAACCAGATCTTCGTCGGCTCAAGCAACGAGATCGGTTCCTTCGAGTCAGGCCTCGCCGCGCGCCTGATCGGCGCCGTTCCCGCGGTGCTGCTCGGCGGCGGCATTACACTGGCGGTGGTCGGTGGGACGTGGCGGTGGGCGCCGAAGTTGAGAGAGGTGGGGAGGCTGGACGAGGTGGGGAGATGATGGATGATGGATGCTCCACCATCCGTGTCATCCTGAGCGTAGCAGCCCGCAGGGCTGCGCAGTCGAAGGACCTCTCGCCGAACGATGGGAAGAGGTCCTTCGACTACGCCCGCTTCGGGCTCCGCTCAGGATGACAACATGAATCCATCATCCATCATCCATCATCCATCATTTGACTCGCCGCCAGTCCATCCACACCAGCACGCTATGCAGCGTAATCGTCACCGCCGACACCGCGCACCACGGACAAAACGTCTTCAGGACGATGAACTCGCCGTACTTGAGGCGGAGCGTGAAGAGCAGGGCGGGGTAGACCATCAGCGCCAGCAGCTTCGTGGTGCGGGGGTCGCGGATCCAGCGCGGCTGCACCCCGATCATCGCCGTGATGAAGACCATGGTGTAGCCGACCGCCCCGATCAGGGCGACGTCGACCCCGAAGACGTACCCGTACGGCGAGAACTGGGCGATTTCGCAGCCGTGATTGGCGGTGCAGGCCAGTTGGCCGGCGAGGCCGATCTTCCAGAGGTGGAGGTAGGTGGCGACCACCCCGGAGACGAGGGCGGTCAGGGCAATCCAGTGGCGCGGCGTCAGGCCGTCATCGTCGGGGGCGGACATGGCCGGAGTCTAGCCGCGGGGCCGCCCGGACGGAACGGTGGGGATGGTATCTTTGCCCCCCTATGGCTGACCTGACCCCCGAGGCGTTGGCGGCATTGATCGCCCGCCGACGCACCTTCGCGATCATTTCGCACCCCGACGCCGGCAAGACGACGCTGACGGAGAAGCTCCTCCTGTACGGCGGCGCGATCCACCTCGCGGGGTCGGTCAAGGCGCGCCGCGCCGCGCGGCATGCCACGTCGGACTGGATGGCGCTCGAGCAGCAACGCGGCATCTCGGTGACCTCCAGCGTGATGCAGTTCGCGTATCTCGGCTATCAGGTCAACCTGCTCGACACCCCCGGCCACGCCGACTTCTCCGAGGACACCTACCGGACGCTGGTCGCAGCCGACTCGGCAGTGATGCTGCTCGACAATCGCCGTGGCGTCGAGGAACGGACCCGGCAGCTCTTCGAAGTCTGCAAGATGCGCCGGATGCCGATCTTCTCCTTCGTCAACAAGTGCGACCGCCCCGGGGGCGATCCGCTCCAGTTGATCGGCGACGTCGAGACGGACCTCGGGATCGACATCCACCCGGTGACCTGGCCGGTGAACACCTCCAACGGCTTCGTCGGCGTGGCCGACCGGCGACGGGGCGAGGTGCTGCTCTTCGATCGTGGTGGTGACCACGGCGCGGCGATGGTCGAGACCCGCCGCATTCCGCTCGCCGACGGCACGCTGGCCGACGCGATCGGCAGCGAGGCCGTCGCCACCCTGCAGAACGAACTCGACCTGCTCGAGGCCGCGGGCCATCCGTGGGACGAGGAGGCGATCCGCAACGGGACGCTCTCGCCGATGTTCTTCGGCTCGGCGCTCACCAACTTCGGCGTCGAACCGTTCCTGCACGACTTCCTCGCCGTGGCGCCGGGGCCGTTGCCGCGCCCGATCGACGGGGGCGGCGAGGTCGAGCCGACCGACCCGGAGTTCACCGGCTTCGTCTTCAAGATCCAGGCGAACATGGATCCGAAGCATCGCGATCGGATCGCCTTCGTGCGCGTCTGCTCCGGCCGCTTCGAGGCGGGGATGACGGTCACGCTGGCGCGCACCAAGAAGACGCTCCGGCTGGCGCAGCCGCAGCAGTTCCTCGCCCGTGAACGCACCGAAATCGAGGAAGCGTTTCCGGGCGACGTGATCGGCATTCTCGATCGCGGCAACCTGCGCGTCTCCGACTCGCTCTCGCTCAAGGGCGACATCGCCTTCAGCGGCATCCCCCGCTTCGCGCCGCAGCACTTCGCGCGCGTCGTGATCGCCGATCCGCTCCGCCGCAAGCACCTCGACACCGGGCTCCGGCAGCTGGGCGAGGAAGGGGCGGTGCAGGTCTTCTATCAGGAATCGATCGCCGGGCCGGTGCCGATCGTCGGCGCCGTCGGCATGCTGCAGTTCGACGTGCTGCTGTTCCGGCTGCTCAACGAGTACGGGGCGCCGTGCCGCCTCGAGCCGCTCCCCTTCCGCCACGCCCGCTGGGTGCGCGGCCCGGAAGAGATCATCGAGCAGATGGTCGAGGGACGCGCCCGCATGCGGCTGTTCGATGCCAAGGGGCAATCGATCATCCTCTTCGAGGACGAATGGGCGCTGCGGCACACGATGAACAAGGGAGAAGGGTTGGAGTTCCTGGAGGCGGCGCCCTGACAGGTCGTAAGTCGTAAGTCGTAGGTCGTAAGTCGGGCCCGTATCCCGAACGAATGACCGACCGCGCGTCCCGCACTCACCCCGGCCGGCGCACCGCCGCCGCGACTACCGCCTCCATCCCCGGATGCTCGTCGCCTACCGGCCCCCGGACCGCGTACCGCCCATCCCGGACTCGTCGGCGGCGCCGTATCCCGCGCCTCCGCGGCCTCGATCACTTCCTGCGCGATCCAGTTCCGCAATACGTATTTCGGGTTGACGGCGGCCATCGCAGCACGGCGATGCGCGCCGGGCACCGTCTCCTCGCGACGCGGGCCAGCCAGCGCTCCAGCCACGGATCGAGCAGCGCCGGCGCGGCGACCGCATCGGCGAGTGGGGCGAGCGTTTCGGGACGATTCGCGTCGACCGCCGACAGCAGGCGGAAGGTGCGGGTGTAATCCGCACCCGCGCGGTGCATGAGCGTGAAGAGATCGCTGGCGAGCTCGCCGTCGCCATCGAGCCGGCGCGCGAGGCCGAGCTTGGCGCGCACCAGGGTGTCCATCGTGGTCTCGAAGGTGGTGCGATACGATTCGAGCGCAGCGAGCGCCGGCTCCTGCGCCACCAGCGGGAAGAGCGCCTCGCCGAGGCGGGCGCAGTTCCAGAGGCCGATGCGCGGCTGCTGATCGAAGGCGTAGCGCCCGCTCGGATCGGAGTGGTTGCAGATGAAGCCGGGGTCGTAGCGCTCCAACCAGCCGTAGGGGCCGTAATCGAGCGTCAGGCCGAGGATCGACATGTTGTCGGTGTTCATCACGCCATGCGCGAAGCCGACCGCGGTCCACTGTGCCATCAGTCGCGCCGTTCGGTCCACGATCTCCCGATACCACGCGGCGTAGCGCTGCTGGACCGGCAGCGCGAGGCACTCGGGGAAATGGTGCTCGATCACATGATCGGCGAGGAGGCGCACCTCGTCGGCCTGCTTCCGCGACGCGAAGAGCTGGAAGGAGCCGAAACGCACGTGCGACGGTGCCACGCGGACGAGGACGGCGGCGGTCTCGGCGCGTTCGCGATAGACCGGCGCGTCGCTGCCGGCGATCGCCAACGCGCGGGTGGTCGGCACCCCGAGGCCGGCCATCGCCTCGCCGGCGAGGTACTCGCGGATGGTGGAGCGGAGCACCGCGCGGCCATCGCCCATGCGCGAGAAGCGCGTCATCCCGGCACCCTTCAGCTGCACGTCCCAGTGCTGGTGATTGCCGCTGGTGACCTCGCCGAGGAGAATGGCGCGGCCGTCGCCGAGCTGCGGCACCCAGACGCCGAACTGATGGCCGGCGTAGATCGCCGCGACGGGGTCGGTGCCGGGCAGGGTCAGGTTGCCCGCGACCCAGGCGAGGAAGTCCGGGTCGGCGGCCGCGGCGGGGTCCAGGTCGAGCAGGGCGGCGACGTCGGGATTGAACGCGACCAGCCACGGGTCGGGCAGCGGCGTCGGCCCCACCCGCTCGCCGAAGGCGTCGGGGAGGGAGGCGAAGCGATTGTCCCACGTCAGCGCATGCAGGGGGCGAAGCATGGGAGAAAACTAGGCGCGTTTGACGGCCGGCGTTCCACTTATGCAACGTTGCGACTTGAAACTACCGGACCCATGACTACGTTCCTTCTCTATCGCCCCGGATCTCCCGGGGCCGCTCAGGCAGGAGGTTGTGATGACACCGAAAGACTGGATCAAGATCGTGGCCGGGATGCTCGGCATTTTCCTCGTCGGGATGATCGTCGTCTCGGGCGTCAACGCCGGCAAACGGAAGGTCGGTGAGATCGCGACCACCGCGTCGACCCTCTCCATCCCGATGCTCGGGGCGCCGTTCCGGATCAACGACCTCAAGCTCGGCTCGCTCCAGCAGCTGCAGGTCAAGCGCAGCGCGCCGGACCGCATCGAGGGCTTCGAGCTGACGATCACGCTGAACGACAGCGTCGACGTCGAGCGGTTCGCCGACTGCGAGCTGACGGTCACCGATGCGCAGCAGATCGACAACAAGATGCACTTCGCCTGCCTCACCGAGGCGGACAGCGGCTTTGCGGACCTGGTCCAGTTCGGCACCATCACCTTCAAGCCGTCGGGCCAGCGCCACCGCCTGATGCTCCCCTCCTCGGTGGCGGAGGACCTGCGGAACGGCACCGATGGTCAGGCGAACGACACGGTCTCCCGTCGGGACAGCGCCGGCAACGTCAACATCAAGATCAACGGCGAGCAGGTCGTTGATATCCAGGGCAGCGACTCCGGCGGGCGGATCCAGATTCGGGACCCGAAGACCGGGAAGCTGATCGTGGACATCCAGGGCGGGGAGAACGGCGGGACGGTCAAGATCGACGGCAAGACCACCGCCAAGGCCACGTCCACCGGGCACTGATTCTCCCGCAGCGCGCCGATGGTGTTATGCTCCCGGCCGGAATCCCGGCCGGGAGCGCTTTGTGTGCCCGGCCTGGCCGTTTGCCTTCTTCGTGTGATAGGGTGTCATGACGCTGCTTTCCGCCTCCAGTCTCGCCGTCATCTTCGGCGCGGACACGCTCTTCTCGGACATCACCTTCACCGTGATGGAAGGGGACCGCTGGGGCATCATCGGCCGGAACGGGAGCGGCAAGACCACCCTGATGGACATCGTCACCGGCAAGCGGGCGCCGGACCGTGGCAGCATGGCGCGGATCAGCGGCATTCGCGTCGCGGTGATGGATCAGTATCGCGACCTCGGTGGCGAGAAGACGGTGTGGGACGCCGCGGCGCTCGGCTTCAAGGAGCTCTTCGCACTCGAACGCGACCTGGCCGTGCAGGCCGATGCCCTCGGCACCGCCGGTGATGCCCTCACCCAGGCGCAGCTCGACAAATATTCGCACGACCTCGAGCGCTTCGAGCGCGAGGGAGGCTACGCCGCCGCCGCTCGCGTCGATGCCGTGCTCGCCGGTCTCGGCTTCGACCCCGAGGTGTCCCGCACGCGCGACGTCGCCTCGCTCTCGGGGGGTGAGCGCGGTCGCCTGGCGCTCGCGGGCCAGCTCGCCGCCCCGGCCGACCTGCTGATCCTCGACGAACCGACCAACCACCTCGACATCGCCACGGCGCGCTGGCTCGAGGAGTACCTGAAGAGCATCGACGAGGCGGTCCTGCTGATCTCCCACGACCGTGCCTTCCTCGATGCGGTGGTCGATCACGTCCTGCATCTCGAGGCGAAGAGCGCGTCGGTGTACGAGTGCGGCTACTCGGAGTTCATCGAGCAGCGTGCCGAGCGCCGCAGCGCGGCGATGCGGGCCTTCCGGAAGCAGGACTCGAAGATCGCCGCCGAAGAGGACTTCATCCGGCGCAACATCGCCGGCGGCAACTCGTCGCAGGCCAAGGGGCGGCGCAAGCGGCTGGAGCGGGTGCCGCGGCTCACCCCGCCACCGGGCGAGGAAGGGGCGATGTCGGTCTCGTTCACTGCCGGTGATCGCGGCGGCGATCAGGTGCTCGCCGCGGAGAAGCTCGAGGTGGCCGTGGAAGGCCGCACGCTGCTGCGGCCGTGGTCGGGCATTCTCCGGCGTGGCGACCGCGTCGGACTGGTGGGTCCGAACGGCGCCGGGAAGTCGACGCTGCTCAAGACGCTGCTCGGCGAACGTCCCGCCGAGGGCGGCGCCGTGCGCATCATGCCGGCGACGCGCGTGGCGTACTATCGTCAGGACCTCGGTGACGTCGACCCGCAGAAGTCGCTCTACGACCTGATCGCCGATCGGCGGGCGATGTGGACGCGCGGCCAGATCCAGGGGCACCTGGGCCGCTTCGATTTCTCGGGCGACAGCGTGTTGCGTCGGGCGGGGTCGCTGTCCGGCGGCGAGCGCGCTCGGGTGGCCCTCGCATTGATGATGTTGGCCGACGCCAACCTGCTGGTCTTCGACGAGCCGACCAACCACCTCGACGTCGAATCGATCGAGGCGCTCGAGGACGCCATTTCGGGCTACGATGGCAGCGTGCTGCTGGTGTCGCACGACCGCGCGCTCCTGCAGCAGCTGGCGACGCGCATTTGGGCGTTCGAAGACGGGATGCTCTATGACTATCCCGGTCGCTTCGACGAGTGGGAGGCCGATGCCGGCTCGCGCCGCACGGCGCGGCTCGCCGCCGAGGCCGAGACGAAGC
The DNA here is from genome assembly GCA_016704275.1 of Gemmatimonadota bacterium. NCBI lineage: Bacteria > Pseudomonadati > Gemmatimonadota > Gemmatimonadota bacterium. The sequence continues at coordinate 600,983 of JADJAK010000002.1, read as the reverse complement.
GTCGGGCCGCGGCTCGCCACAGTGCCCCGCCGCCGAAGGATGCCTCGGCCGACGAGGCCAAGCGGCGGCGCGCCCGGGAGCGGGCGGTCGAGGAGGCCGAGGCGCTGGTGGCGAAGCACGAGGGGGAGCTGGCTGCCCTTGAAGCCTCCCTGGGCGACCCGGGGCTGTACGGCGGAACCGATCGGGGGGGGATCAGCACCCTGACGGCGGCGAGGGACGCCGAACGGCGGAAGCTGGACGAGGCGATGACGGCCTGGGAAGCGGCGATTGCGGCACTCGATCGCCCCTGAAAGAGGCCACTCCATCGTTTGATCGGGGTTTCCCAATCCCGACTGTTTTACTTGGTGGCAGGCTGAATCCCGACCCGTTACCCTGCAATCGTTCCTTGGAGTCATCCAGGTGCGAGGCAGGGATCAATCACGAGGTCGGGAGGCGCGGGTATGAGTGCAGCTGTGTCGGGTGCAGGATCGGGAGCGGTGCTGGACGAATTCACGTACGATGACGCCATCGTCCGCAAATTTCTCGTTGCCTGCTTCGTCTGGGGCCTGATCGGAATGATCGTGGGGCTGCTGATCGCCCTGCAGCTCGCCGATCCCGCCTTCAATCTCGGACTGCCGATCACGTCGTTCGGCCGGCTCCGCCCTCTCCACACCAACGCGGTGATCTTCGCCTTCGCGGGCAACGCGTTCTTCTGCGGCTGCTACTACTCGTCGCAACGATTGCTGAAGACGCGGATGTTCTCCGACGCCCTCAGCAATTTTCATTTCTGGGGCTGGCAGGCGATCATCGTCGCGGCCGCGATCACGCTGCCACTCGGGATGACCCAGGCCAAGGAATACGCCGAGCTCGAATGGCCGATCGACATCGCGATCGCCGTGGTGTGGGTGGCCTTCGCGGTGAACTTCGTCGGGACGATGGTCAAGCGGCGCGAACGGCACCTCTACGTGGCGATCTGGTTCTACGTCGCCTCGATCGTGACCGTC
>JADJAK010000001.1:600000-790320 GCA_016704275.1 Gemmatimonadota bacterium | reverse complement strand
CTCCAACTGGCAGGCCACGTGCCAGCCGGGAGACCTTCACCCCGGGGCGAGCGGCCAGCAGCTGATGGAGGTAGGTCGCGGTCGCCTCCCCCTCCAGCGAGGAGTTGGTGGCGAGGATCACCTCGCGGACATCTCCGGCCTCGAGCCGACGCTCCAGGAGCCCGATGCGCAGGGCTTCCGGGCCGATCCCGTCGAGCGGTGAGAGCCGGCCGCCGAGGACCACATAGCGCCCGCGGAACGCCACGGCCTTCTCGAGGATGGCGAGTGCCGATGCCTCCTCGACGATGCAGAGGAGCGTCGGATCACGCCGCGGATCGCGACAGATGGGGCAGACACCATCCTCGGTCGGCTGGCCGCACTCGGTGCAGGGGTGCACTCGCTCGGAGACCACCTGCAACGCGGCGGCCAGCGCATCCATCCGCTCGCGCGGCTGGCCGAGGAGGTGGTAGGCGAGGCGCTGGGCGGTCTTCCGGCCGATGCCGGGAAGTCGCGCCAACTCGCCGATGAGCGTCTCGAGGGCGCTCACGGCATCACGCGGGAGTCGGGTCCGGGTCGGTCGCCGCCAGGGCGTCCGCGCGGCGCTGCGCCTCGGCGATCGCCGACATGATCAAGTCGGCCAGCAAATCGGCATCGCGCCCCTCGAGCAACTCGGGGGCGATCACCAGGCGCCGCAGCGCCAGATGGCCATCGACTTCCACCTGCACCAATCCGCCGCCTGCACGCGCCTCGACCGCACGCTTCGCCAGTTCGGCGTCGCGCGTGGTGCGGGCCCGGTCGGACCGGCCGCGTGAGGGTGCGTTCTTCGAGGAATCTGCCAACGTCCGTCCATCGTCCAGGGTCTCACCGGGACGAAGGTTCATCCCTCGTCCACGAGCTCCAAATCTAACGCGTCGGCGGCCGCATCGAGGGTCGGATCCTTCCGCCGGAGCTCGCCCAGCCGGTCGGCCCGGATCGTCTCGTCGGTCATCCGGCCGCCCTTCCGCGCAGCCGGGGCCGGGGTGGCGATCCCGGACTCCAGCACCACCGTCACCGGGCTCCCCATCCGCGCAGAAAGGATGGTCTCGATGCTGCTCAGGAGCCGCTCGGCCCCCTCCCGGAAGACCCCTTCCTCGGGGCCGAAGGCGAGGACCGCCTTCCCCGGGGCATCCATCCGCGGGGTGGCGTGGTCGAGCGCCTGGCTCAGGAGCATGCTCTGCCGCGACGCCGTCGCGACCACCTCGCCCCAGATCGCCCGGATCCCGTCGGTATTGGCCGGGACGGAGAAGACGGGCGACGGGGCCGTAGCCCCCTCCGGCGGCCCTCCCGTCTCGCGATTCCGCGGAGCGGGCGGGGGTGGTGCCTCCTCGGCGAGCGAGGACTTCGGCGCCGGGGGTTTCGGTGCGGCCGCTGCCGGCGCCGGGGCCGCGGCCGATCGACCCTGAGGTATCGGCTGTGCGGCTGGCGTCGGGGAGCCCTGCCACGCCGGCGGCGCCTGTCCCGCGAGCAACGCCTTGAGGTCGACCACGCGGTCGAGCATTGCCCAGCGGAGCAGCAGCGTCTCAAGCACCAAGCGCGGGTGGGCGCTCCGGCGGACCGAGTTCTCGGCGTCGGCCAGCAGCTTGAGCATCCGCACCGCATCCTCGGGGGCGAGCCGCGGTGCGACACCCGCGATCAACGCGAGCGTCGATTCCGGCAGGTCCTCGGGGGTCACGCCGTAGTGGTGCATCACCAGCGCGCGGAGCACTTCGGAGAGGCCGCCCGCGAACTCCGCCAGGTCGGCGCCGCTGTCCATCAGCTGGTCGAGGACACCAAAGACCGCACCCGGATTTCGATCGGCCACCAGCGAGAGGACCGCACCGTACGACTCGTCGTTGACGAGGCCGAGGACGTCGCGCACACGAGCGGCGGTAAGCGGCCCTTCGCCGAACGAGAGGCACTGGTCGAGCACGGAGAGCGCGTCGCGCATGCCGCCGTCGGCGTGGCGCCCGATCAGCAGCAGCGCGTCGTCCTCGGCGTCGAGCCCCTCGGTGCGCAGCACCTCGCGCAGGCGCGACTGGATGGCGGCGGGGCCGATGCGGCGGAAGTCGAAGCGCTGCAGTCGCGACATCACCGGCGCGGCGGTGTTGAAGATCTTCTGCGGCTCGGTGGTCGCGAAGACGAAGACGACGCCCGGAGGCGGCTCTTCAAGAATCTTCAGCAGCGCATTCCACGCCTCGCGCGTGAGCATGTGCGCCTCGTCCACGATGTACACCTTGTGGTGCCCATCCTGGGAGGCGGCGTACATCGCGCGCTCGCGCAGGTCGCGCGCATCGTCAACGCCGCGGTTCGACGCCGCGTCGATCTCGACCACGTCGAGGTTCGCCTGCCCGTTCCAGATCCGCTCGCAGGAGGCGCACTCGCCGCACGGCTCGCCGGTCGGGTGCTCCAGGTCGCGGCGCTCGCAGTTGAGCGCCATCGCCAGGATGCGAGCGGCGGTCGTCTTGCCGACGCCACGCGGCCCGGTGAGCAGGTAGCCATGGCCGACACGATTCTTGGCCACGGCGCCGCGCAGGGCGGACGCGACGTGGTCCTGGACAAGGAGGTCGGCGAATCGACGGGGGCGATAACGGCGGGCGAGGGCGATGGACATCAGGCGGTCCCGCAGGGAGGGAAATGCAAAGTGCCCCAGGCGACCCGAAGCGATATCAGACATTGCTTAGCGCTGCTGCCGCTAGGCCCTGACGCGGTTCGCACGCTGATACCCTACGGACCTGGGGCACCCCGAAGATATCAGGGGGGCGGGAGCTTCGCCAATACGGCCGCCACCGGATCGGCCACCCCCTCCCATTCGAGCCGAATATCCGGGGCGATCCCCTTCCCGCGCATCCCGCCCTCGGGGAGGCGCCGATGCGCCGTGATCGTCGGGTAGCCCAGGTACCAGCGCGAATGCTCGGGATGGATCCGGACCACCGAGGTGCTCTGGTAGTCGAGTGCTCCGGCCGTCGGCTGCCCGATGACGCGCGCCCGGCCCTCGCGCTTCGCGGTAAGTGTCAGCACCTCCGATGCGCTGACGGTCCCGCGATCAACCAGGACCGCGACGCGCGGCGCCGATCGCGGCTGCACGCGGGGCGGTGCCGGTGACCCTGGCGCCTCGAGCGGAACCAGTTCTCCTGGCGCCGCCTCAAGCGCGGCGACCAGGCGAGTGACAAAGGCGGACGTCGGTGCACCGAACGCGCGCGTGGCATAGCTGATCTGGTCGGGGGACGAGAGCATGACCGCTTCGCCGAAATCCTCCGCTGCCGCCGGAGCCGTCGCCGCCATCACGTAGGGGGTGAGTGCCGCGGTGGTCTGGGAGCCCCCTCCTTCGTTGCCTCGGAAATCAATCAGGAAGGCCTCAGAGGTCGCGAGTCGTGCTGCATTCGCCGCCACCATGGAGTCGATCAGGCGTCGATACTGTCCATCGTGCGAGAGCACGGAGATGATTCCGACGTTGGCGCGCCACGTGAACGTGGGGCGATGCACATCAACCGAATCCAGGAGCGCGCGCTCGACCGCCGCCCCAGGAAAGCGCTTTCCCCAGATCCCGGGGGAGAGGCGGAGCACCGTGCCACCTCGATGCAACGACACGGGCGGGATCGTCACAGCCAGCGAGCGCCAGCGCAGCGACGCGGTGTAGCTGCCCGCGGCGGTGCGGTCAAAGACGGCGCGCACGCTCCCGATCGGAAGCGTCACGGTATCGCTCGTCACCACCACGCCCACGAATCGCCCGGCCTTGCCGGCTGGATCAGGAATGACTGCGATCTCCATCGCGCCGTCATACCAAAGCCCCTCGATCGGATCGACCTTCGCGCCACGTGCCCCGATGGACCGACGCATCGCCTCGACGTCCACGGCGATGCGCGGAACGGCCGGCATCACACGGCGCGTTTCGGCGCTGTCGAGTCGCGGACTCTGGTACACGAAGAGGTGGGGATCCTTGAACCAATCGAGATAGGCAAACAGAACCGGGAAGCACGCCGCTTCGGCCAGGGTGGCCGCGCGGCGCTCGAGCGGTGCGAGCATGGTCAGGTAGGCCTTTTGGCGGGCACCGCGGACCTCCAGGCGAAAGCCGGCATAGTTCGCTTCGGTCTTCGCACGGAGCCCCGCCAGGAGTTCTCCGCAGGTCGGTGCCATCGTTGTCGGGGAGCTCGGGCCACCGAGCAGGGCGAGGAGCAGGGCGTGGCTGTGCAGGGAGAACTCCAGGACGGACGTCACGGGGTGGGCCCATGCGGCACGGGCGCCCCCGCCTGAGTGCAGGAGCGCCCCGAACTACGCCAGCGATCCGGTGAGGATTCGATTCGCAACATCCCTGACCGGGCTCTGACCGATGGCCACCCTTCTCGCTTCTCGCTTCTCGCTTCTCGCCCCTACGGCCGCCCCGCCCCAAACAGCACCGCATTCGCAAACAGCATCGCCGTCCCCCGCCAGAAGCCCCGGAACAGCGGATTCTCGGCGAACGCCACCACGTTCCCCCGCCCCGCCCGCTCCACCGAGGCCCAGACCGAGCCGGTCAGGAACTTGTCGGTGTTGCCCGGCCAGGTGAAGCCGGAGAGGACCGGCGTCTTCTCGTTGAAGACGACCACGTTGTCACCGCCCTTGGACGGCTTGAGGAAGTCGCCCGGCACCGGCACGGCCAGCTGGTCCCGCTCGTAGCCCCAGGCCAGCCAGATGGTGCGGTCGATCGTGGCGCGGGCAATAGCCCCCGGCACCCCTTCGGCCGTCTGGTTCCCCTTGGCGCTCGGCGAGACGAACGGGAAGGTGCCACCACCCGTGAGCGTGGTGTCCTCCGCGGTGAGCTTCGGCGCATCCTTCTTGTCCGGTTCTGGCACCGCGCGGAGTCCCATCTCCTTGTTCTCGAGCAGCGAGACCGACGACCCCATCGTGATCAGTGCCCCACCGCCGCGCACCCAGTCGCGCAGCCGGTTCATCCCGGCGGTGCCGAGGGTACCGGCATAGCTCCCTTCGGGAAGGATGATCACGTTGTACTGCTCCAGCGCCATCGAGCCGAGACGACGCACTTCGACCGGCACGAAGGGCTGCAGCAACTCCTTCTCGAGATACCACCAGACATCACCGAACGACGTCTGCGAGACCCCGTCGCCCGATGCGACCAGCACCTTCGGCGTGCGCACCACGGAGACGGAACCACTGCCGATGCCGACCGAGCCGCTATCGGGGAAGCCCGACTGGATCGAGACCACCGACACCTTGTGGTCAGGCGCCAGCCGCGCGATTCGCTCGTGCAGCGTTGCGGGATTGCGCGCGACACGCACCACCATCGTCCCGGCCGGATACTCCTTGCCGTCGGCGCGCATCGCTTCGCTGGCGACGTTCACGATGAACTGTTCGCGCAGCAAGGCGAGGCCGAGCTGCTGGGCACCGCGCGTCCCCGGGAGAATCAGATACGCGGCCTGCGCCCGGGCCGGTGCGGCCGGCAACACCTGCGCCTCGCCGATCTCGGAGAGTGCCACGGCGCTCATGGGTGTCGCTTCATCGCTCCATGCGGCGCTGAGCCCATGCACCAGCGGGATCGACCACGCGGTGACGTCGTAGAACTCGTAGCCTTCGCGGGGCGCGTTCTCACCACGGCGACGATTCCGTTCGAAGCGCTCGATCTGCCGGCGCGCAAAGGCCGAGTCGACCGCGGCCTTGGGCTCGAGCAGCGCGCGCGCCAGGCGTCCTTGCGGCTGCGCCAGGTCGATCACCCAGCTGCCGGCGGCGAAGGTGCGCTTGGCGGCGGCGCCGCCGAGATAGTCGTTGGCGCGGAGCGCGGTCCACGGCGCGGTCAGGCGCTGCACCTCGACGCCCTGGAAGGCGAGCAGGTCGATCACCTCGCGGGTGCGGTCCGGATCGCGGCCCGCCTCGATCACGACTCGGCGCACGCCGGTGGTGATGGCCAGCGCCGAGGCGTGGAAGTCGTAGAAGTCGTTGAGCCGGGCCTCGCGATTGGCGGCCAGCGTGCCGAGGGTCGCCATCGAGGCGACGAAGTGGTGCGCGATGCCGTCGCGGAATGTGGTGATGGTGCCGTCGTCTTTCCGGAGGGCGAGCTTCGGGCCACCGTCGGTTTCGAACGTCATCCCGGTGGCGCCGAGGAGCGAGGGCCACGAGTCCCAGTAACCGGCGTAGTGGAGGTCGAAGACATCGCGCACGAAATAGGGCCAGTTCTGTCGATCGAAGGCATCGGCGTTGCCCTTGCCGAACGCCTCGAGCCACTTCACCGACGCGAGCGGCACCAGCTGGTTGATCGGCGCGGCCGCGGGCGGGAAGAAGTACTGCGCGGTGGTGCTGTGCAGGTCGACAAAGACCTGCGGATGCCAGCGTCGCACGGCACCGGCGGTCGCCTTTGTCTCGGCTTGCGACAGCGCGATCAGGTCGCGATTCATGTCGAAGCGATAGTGGTTGAAACGCCCCGCGATGCTCCACGGCTCGCCACCCTCGAGCGCGGCCGGTTCGTCGCTGCCGACCGCGACCGAATTGCTCCACGCCGCGAAGCGCTCGTGGCCATCGGGGTTCTGTGACGGATTGATGATGGTGATGGTGTTGTCGAGGATCGCCTTCACCTGCGGCGACTCGGAGGCGAGCAGCGTGTAGGCCGTCATCATCGACGTCTCGAAGCCCGCCGGCTCGTTGCCGTGGATCGAGTGCGAGAGGATCGACAGCGCCGGCGTGGTCTTGGCCAGGTCGGCGGCCTGCGCCTTGGTCAGCGCACGGGGATCGGCAAGCCGCGCCAGATCGGCACGGATGGCGTCGAGCCGCGCGATGTTGGCCGGCGAGGAGATGATCAGCACCCGCATCTCCTTCCCCTCGGCTGTCCGCCCCGTCACCTCGGTCCGCACCCGATCACCTGCCGCCGCAATCATCGCATCGAGCACCGCCCGCTGCTCGTGGTACATCGTGTGGCGCGACCCGATCGGATGCCCGAGCAACCGCTCCGGATTCGGCACCGCCGCGCGGTACGGCGGGAACGCGGCGAAGTCATAGGCTGGATAGCGGCCCTGGGCGGAGAGCGGTGCCGCGACAAGGGACGCCACGAGGAGGAGCGGAAGACGCATGCGGGAGGCTCGGATGGAGGTGGAGATGGGAATATACCTGAGAAACGATGATCGATCATCGATGATCGATTCTCGATGAGCCGTTTTCCCCGGGCCGCGCGCATGACGAGGTAACCCCACCTCCACGAGGCGCCCGATGCACGCGACGATGATCCGTTCGACCCTCGGCCTTGCCCTCCTGCTGACGGCTTGCGGCAGCAGCGGCCCGACCACGCCAAATCCCCCCGCCCCACCGCCGGTGGCCGTCGCGACGGTGACGCTCAGCGGGGCACCCGCGGGCCCACTCGCCCCCGGGGCGACCGCGACCCTCACCGCCGTGCTTCGGGATGCTGCGAGCAATGCCCTGAGTGGCCGCACGATTGCCTGGAGCTCGACAGCACCGACCGTCGCCACCGTCAGCGGCGGGACCGTCACCGCGGTTGGCGTCGGCGTCACCACAATCAGCGCCACCAGCGAAGGGCAGAGTGCCTCGGTCGACATCACTGTAGCCCTCATCCCGGCCTCGGTGCTGATCGGCCGGAGCTCCTCCTTCATTCTCACCGGCGACACGCTCCAACTGACCGGTCAGGTGCTCTCGACCACGGGGCAGGTGATCCCCGGCGCCACCGTGACGTTGACGGTCGAGCAGCCGGCGATCGCGGGACTCGCAGGGGCCACACTCACCGGCCTCACGCCCGGGCAGGCCACGGTGCGTGCCACGTCCGGCGCGCTGTCCACCACGGCGGCCATCACGGTCTTCCCTGGAGCAGGCGTGCGCGTGCCGATGCTCTCGCGGCTCGACAGCGTGGTGATCAGCGAGATGATTCGACTCGGCGAACCGGGCGGCGCCGTCGCGGTCGTGAAGGATGGTCGGCTGGTCTTCTCGCGAACCTACGGCTACGCCGACAGCGCGGCGAAGCGCATCCCGACCCAGTTCGACAAGTGGCGCATCGGCTCAGCCACCAAGCCGCTCACCGCCCTCGGCATCATGAAGTTGGTGCAGAACGGTCAGCTCACCCTCGACGAGCCCGCGGCAGCGCGTCTCGGAGCCGTACCGGTCCTCCCGGGCAAGACGCAGGACCCGCGATTCGCCAACATCACGATCCGCCAACTGCTGAACCACTCGGCCGGCTGGAACCCCAATCGCAACGTCGACGACTCGGTCTTTGCGTACCTCTACACCGCCGCCACTGTGGACCCGATCCAGTTGTCGCGCGTCGGTCGCGGTGTCCCGCTCGTGAACGACCCGGGAACCGTCCATGCCTACACCAACTATGCCTACCTGCTGCTGGGCCGGATCATCGAACAGGTGACGGGGCAGAATTACCAGGCGTGGATGCAAGCGAATGTCCTCGCGCCAGTCGGGATCGGTGGGATGAAGCTCGGCGTCACCCCGATCGCGCAGCGCGATCCGCTTGAGGTCGTGCCCTATGATCGCCGTGCCTCGACCGTTGGTTTCTATGGCGTAGGCAGTTGGCCGAATGTCGGCGCGGCCCAGGAATACGCTGAAGCTGCGGGACAGTGGATCGGATCGTCGATGGACCTGGCGCGGGTCCTCGCCGCGCTCGACGGCAACGCCACCCGCCCCGACTTGCTCTCGGCCGGCTCGCTCAGCACGATGTGGACGCGCTCCGCGGTGCTCTTCCCTGGGTCCGGCAACTACTACTCGCTGGGTTGGGAGAACACCGCCGTCACCGGCGGATTTGCCCGCGAACACCCCGGGGGTCAGGACGGCGGTGATTCATGGATCTCGCTCTTCCCGAATGGCGCCGGGATCGCGGTGCAATTCAATCTCACGCGCGGCCAAGGGAACGGTGGCGGCACGGCGGAGGCGGCCATCCGGAGCGTCTTCGGATCGATCTCCACGTGGCCGGCGTTTGACTTGTTCACGCAGTAGGACGAGAAGCGAGAAGCGAGAAGCGTGGCCCGGCGGGGAGATCTCTCCGGTGGGCCACGCTTCTCGCTTCTCGCTTCTCGCCTACGTCCGCCGCCCCTCCCACACATGCGCCACCGCCGCCCCCAGCAGGAACACCAGCGCCATGTACCAGATCCACAGAATCAGGAGCGTGGCGGCACCGATGTTGACGTCGACGGCGAACTGCCCGCCTCGCGCCGCGTGCCCCAGGTACAGGCCGAAGAGGCGCTTGGCAAGCTCGAAGCCGACGGTGCTGACGGCGGCGGCGATGAGGGAGCCACGCCACGAGAGCCGCCTGGGCGAGGCGTAGCGGTAGAGCGCCACGAAGAGCGCCACGCCGGAGGAGATGGCGACGAATTCGCCGAGGATGACGCCCAGGCCACTGACGAAGAAGGTCCACGGCGGCTCGAGGTAGATCCCTTCGCCGGTGAGCACCGAGATCGCTCCCGACAGGAGCGTATTCACCAGCGCGAGGGCCAGCACCACGAGGACCATCAGCAGGTCCCGCCCCTTCCCGACGGCGTAGCCGATCAGGTACGAGATGACGTAGCTCCCGGGCATCGTCTTGGCCTGCGCATGGAACACATTCGAGAGGCAGACGCGTACCGCGCCGAACATCCGGGTGGAGAACCAGAGAAACGCCGGCACGGCCACCCAGGTGAAGGTGCTGCGGAAACCGCGGATCTTGACCAGCATCCCCTCGACCAACGCCATCGGATCGCCGACGGCCTGGTGCTCGTGCGCCGGAAGGAAGTTGCCGATCAAGGCACCGGGGTCGAGCATCCCGAAATACTCGGTGCGCGTCAGCAACAGGCCGAGGCCGGCGACGAGCAGTATGGAAAACGGGATCAACGCGAGGATGGCGTCGAAGGTCAGCGCCGACGCGAGCAGCGGGATGTTGGAGCGGTCGAGCGTGGTGAGCAGTTCGCCGAGGAAGGTCCCGCGGGGCGCCACGGCAGAAAGCCCGCTGGTCGGCGGGCTTTCGAGCAGTGGTGCCGGCTCGGTGTCACGCACCGTCAGGCAGTGCCGCCGTCATCGCCGACCACGGCATCCACCGCGGCCCGGCGACGTGCCCGGGCATCGGCCAGCCGGCGCTCCAACTCGTCGCGTGCCGAGTTGGCGGTCCGCTCGATGGTGCGCCGACCCTCGCGCACTTCGTCGGCCACGTCCTCGGCCCACTCCTCGACGCGCTCCTTCGCCTTGCGGCCACGCGTCTCGACCTCGTCCACGACCTCTTCGAAGCGGTCCTCGGCGTCGCGGCGCAGTTTGTTCGCCCGCCGGGTGATGTCCCGCCGAGTCCGCTCGCCCGACTGCGGGGCGAAGAGGAGGCCAAGGCCGGCGCCGACGAGGGCACCGAAGAGAAACCACTTGGCGGTCGAGCCGCCGTCCTGTTCGACGTAGGTCACGTCGCGATCATCGTTCCGCATCACAGGCCTCCCGCCGGCTCATTCGCCAGCGTCGGGGTCATCCTCAGCGAGGGCCCCGGAGTGGGTAAGCGCCCCATACGCGAGCGCGGGGGCGGCGACGAAGCGACGGACCAGATCGGCCGTCCCGGTCACGTGCAGCTGCTCGAAGAGAAAGGCAAAGGTCTTCTCGAGGTCCGCACTGATCTGCTGACGAATCGCCGCCGGCAACGACCACATCTCCTGCTTGAACGGCCCGATCGCCCGCTTCCGCGCCTTGTAATAGAACTGCTCGGCCGAATCGCCGCTCTTCTTCTCCGACTGGGCATTCTCGTCCAGCCAGCGGTAGGCCCGCTGGCGCAACTCGGCCGGAAGGGCCGGGTGATCCCAGACGATCGTCTGGAAGTTGGTCGCGAGGTGGATCTCGGCGGTCTCGACCCGGGGGAAGTTGCCGAAGGCGTTGCCCGGGAGCGTGGAGGCGCCGTGCTGGACCGCCCCGCCCATGCCGTAGTCCTCACGGGCGGCCTTCGACAGCGCCTCCAGGGCGTCGATGTCGAGCTTGACGTCGGCGATGCTGCCGTCCGGCAGGACGACGCCGCCGTGCGAGGTGCCCGTCTGGACCGAGATCTTGGCGATCCCCTCGTAGTCGCCCAGCCCCTTGAGCGTCTTCACGTAGCCCTGCATGAAGGCGTGCAGTTCCTCGACCGTCGAGTTCTTGTGGCCGACTTCCCCGATCTCGGCACCCACCGAGACGGTGATCCCCGCCGGCTCGTGATCCCGGATGAACTTGGTGATCTCGGCGGCGCGCTCGAAGTTGGTCCGCTGCTGCTCCTCGAGGGTCGGGAAGGAGAGGTCCACCAGGGTCGAGGTATCGACGTCGATGTTGAAAAAGCCGGCGGCGATCTCCTCGCCGATCAGCTTCTTGACCTCGTCGACCTCGACCGCGGCGTTGGCGTTGTACTTGGTCGCGTTGACCTGACAGTGGTCGCCCTGGATGAAGAGCGGGTGATGGTACCCCTCCCGGAGGGCGGCCGCGATGATCACCGCGACGTACTCCGCCGGACGCTGGTCGGTATAGGCAATTTCGGAGCGGGCAATCTCGATCAGGATGGCGGCACCGTCGCACGCCTTGGCTGCGCGGAAGACGGCCCGGGCGGTGTCGTAGGCGAGCATCCGGATGTTGATGGCGGGTACCGTGAAGCCGCTGCACTCCCCACGACCCCGGGCGATGTAGAGGTCATGAATGGAGGCGGGACGGGCACCCGTCGCCTGACCAAGTTCCCAGAGGAGGGCGCGCGCCGACTCCTTCGCCGTCCCCTCTCCGAAGACGGCCGCCCAGACCACCTGGTCCATCGCCTCAGACTGGAGCGATGCCGGATTCGAGATATCCACACGCCCGCCGGTCACCGTCACCGCACCACCAAAGACACCCGCTGCCGCTGCCAGGTCCAGCCCCATGACGTTCGCTCCAGAGATGAATGATCGGGAGCAGGCAATCTATGGTGCGACCGTTGGCGGGGCAAACTCACGCGCAATCATCGGGTTACCTGCTCGCTCCTGCGATGGATTTGGCCGATGAGAACGACGTTTCACTGCTGAGTTTCCACATCAATTTCGTCTGTGAATCCATTGTTGAACATGGAGTTACGATTTCCGCGCCAAGTGGAAAAGAACGGTCGGGTGGAGGCGATTGCCACCACAGCACTTACGTGGGCGCGCCGACGGTTCTCCCCAGAATCCACTGTGGGAAAGTTATCCAATCCACAGATGTGTGGAATTGGTTTTTGACGATTTGGTCACGACGATGGCTCTGGGGATCGGATGTGTCGAAGTGGGCAACCGCTCACTTGTCTGGGTGATCTCCCCGGCATTTGCAGCCGCTGACGCTGTGGAAAACCGCTTTTCCACAATCCACGCTCGATGTGCGGTTGTTGCACGAGAAACTCCATCAATGGGTGTCGGGTACCGGCCAAAACGGCTATCTTGCCACCCTTCGCTGTCTGAGCCCCTACTGGAGTCCCCCGCCCCGATGTTCACCGATTCCTCCATTCGTCGCACCAAGATCGTTGCCACCCTGGGTCCGGCCTGGGACTCGGTGGAGCGGATGCATGCCCTCTTCGATGCTGGGGTCAACATCGTCCGGATCAACGCCTCCCATGGCACCCCGGCGATACGCGAAGAGTGGATCCGTCGGGTCCAGGCGGTCCGTGCAGAGCGCAATGCCCCGATCGGGATCCTGATGGACCTGCACGGCCCCCGGATCCGGGTCGGAAAGCTTGCCGAGCCGCTGACGCTGACGCCGGGGCAGATGGTCACCTTCGCCCCCGAGGCGGTGGCGCAGGAGGACGAGATCCCGACGACCTACCCCGAGCTGGCAGGAGACGTGACGGTGGGGTCGCGGATCCTCCTTGACGACGGCCTGCTGGCCGTCGATGTGACCCGGGTCCATGGCGACCGGGTGGTTGGTCGGGTCCAGTATGGCGGCCTCCTGAAGGCCAACAAGGGGATGAACCTCCCGGGGGTCGACGTCTCCGCCCCGGCCGTGACGGACCACGACCGTCAGGACGCGCTCCATGCGGTCGCCCTGGGGATCGAATACATCGGCGTCTCCTTCGTGCGCCGCCCCGAGGACGTGCAGGAGCTCCGGGCGATCATCCCCAAGGCGACCCGGCTGATTGCCAAGATCGAGAAGGACACCGCGGTCAACAACCTGAACGCGATCCTCGAGGCCTCCGACGGCGTCATGGTCGCCCGTGGCGACCTCGGCGTCGAGCTGCCGTTCGAACAGGTGCCGCTGGTGCAGAAGCGGATCATCCAGCGCGCCAATCGTCATGGCAAGCCGGTGATCACCGCGACCCAGATGCTGGAGTCGATGATCAACAACCCCCGCCCGACCCGGGCCGAGGCGTCGGACGTGGCCAACGCGATCATCGACGGCACCGATGCCGTGATGCTCTCGGCCGAAACGGCGGTCGGCAGCTACGGCCTCGAGGCGGTGCTGGCGATGGATCGGATCGCACGGGAGGTCGAGGCCCATCGGAATCGGCCGCCCGAGGGCGAGCGTCGTCGCTGGGCCCTCCCTGCCCCGCACGTGGGCCGCACCGACGACGGCCTGATGCCGACCGAGGACGCGATTGCCGTCGCCGTCGCCGCCGCCTCGGACCTGCTGCAGGCCTCCGCGATCGTCTGCTTCACGTCCAGCGGCTTCACGGCGCGGACGGTGTCGTCTTACCGCCCGAAGGTGCCGATCCTGGCACTCACCGCCGAGGCGGAGACCTATCACCAGCTCGGCCTGGTCTGGGGCGTGGTCCCGTCGATGATGGACCACCTGAAGAACTATGATCCGATGTGGCAGGCGGCCCGCGCCGAACTGCTGGCGCGCGGGCTGGCCACGGTGGGTTCCCGGGTCGTGGTGACCTGCGGCGTCCCCTTCGACGTGCCGGGAACCACCAACCTGCTCAAGGTCGAGACCGTCTAGCGCGATGCGCCTGACCCTGCTCGGGACGGGGACCTCGATGGGGGTCCCCCAGATCGGCTGCCACTGTGCAGTCTGCCGCTCCGGCGATCCGCGCGATCGCCGCAGCCGCACCAGCGCCCTGCTGGAGGTCGCCGGCACGAACATCCTGATCGACACCCCACCGGAACTCCGCCTGCAGCTCCTGCAGGCCGGGACGAGCCATCTCGACGCGGTCCTGTACACCCACGAGCACGCCGACCACGTCCACGGCATCGACGACCTGCGCTCCTTTTCCCTGCTCCAGCGTCATCCGATCCCACTGTATGCCCCACCCGCGACGGCGAGGTACCTGCAACGGACCTTCCGCTACATCTTCGACGATACCGTCGTCCCGCTGGACGGCACGTCGAAGCCACGGCTGACGGTCGAGCCGATCGGCGCCGACTCTCCGCTTTCGATCGCTGGGGTCGAGGTGCGGCCGATCGCCTTCGAGCACGGGCACTCCCAGGTGTACGGCTACCGGGTCGGTCCGGTGGCCTATCTGACCGATGTGAAGCGCGTCCCGCCCGAGGCCAGGGCACTGCTGCGCGGCGTCCGGGTCCTGGTGCTCAATGCGCTCTGGTGGCGCGAGCATCCGACGCACCTGTCGATCGAGGATGCGATCGAGGTCGCGCAGGACATCGGCGCCGAACAGACCCTGCTGACGCACCTGACGCATGAGACCGGGCATCAGGAGCTGCTCGACCGCCTGCCGCCGGGGATCGCGCCGGGGTATGATGGGATGCAGGTCGAGATCTGATAGGGATGATCGATGATCGATGATCGATGATCGAGTCCCAGGACGAGCACCCAGCAACTACCGCCGCATCGCTGTTATCGATCATCGATCATCGATCATCGTTCTTCCCGCGGAGTCCCCCGAATGCGCCTAGATACGTCATTGATGTTCCGCGACGCCCTCGACGGCGTCCACGGCCTCGATCCGGCCGTGGCCGCGACGCTGGCGGCTCGTTTCCCGGCCGTGCAGGCCGAGGTGCGCGAACGGCGCGCCGCCGGCGGGTACGGCTTCATGGGGCTGGGGCAGCAGCAGGCGGTTGCCGCAGCGATCGAGACGTGGGCGGCCGAGCGGCGTGGCCGCTACGCGCACCTGCTGATCCTCGGCATCGGCGGCTCGGCGCTCGGCGCCAAGGCGATGCTCAGCGCACTCAAGCCGGCGGCGTGGAATGAGTGGGGCCCCGATGGCCGAGACGGCTGGCCGACGCTCACGGTGCTCGACAACGTCGACCCCTACACCGTGCTCGGCGCGCTCGACCGCCTCGACCCGCGGAAGACCCTCGTCAACGTGATCTCCAAGTCCGGCGGCACCGCCGAGACGCTGGCGCAGTATCTGATCGTGCGCGAGTGGCTGGACCGGGCGCTGGGAGCGACGGCCAAGGACCACATCGTCGTCACCACCGACCCGGAGAAGGGGCCGCTCCGTGCCCTGGTGCGGGAGGAGGGGTTGGCGTCGTTCGAGGTCCCGTCGGCGGTCGGTGGCCGCTTCTCGGTGCTCACCGCCGTGGGGCTCGTCCCCGCCGCACTCCTCGGCATCGACCTCACCGAACTCCTCGGTGGCGCGCAGGACGCACTCGACGAGGCGGAGTCGGACGACCTGGCCACCAATCCTGCCGCCCGCTGGGCTGCGCTCCAGTGGCAGGCGCAGGCGAGCCGCGCCGCCAACATCCACGTCCTGATGCCCTACTCCGACCGGCTCCGCGAGTTCGCCGAGTGGTACCGGCAGCTCTGGGCAGAAAGTCTCGGCAAGCGCCTCGACCGGCACGGCGCCGAGGTCTTCCGCGGCCCGACCCCGGTCGGCGCCGTCGGCGCGACGGACCAGCATTCGCAGGTGCAGCTGTTCATGGAGGGGCCGTTCGACAAGACGATCACATTTGTTCGTGTTGGAGATACGCGTGATCTGCTGAAGATCCCGGACGGGGGGACGATGATCGATGATCGATCATCGATGATCGATGATGCCGGCGCGTTCGGGAAGGCCGTTGGATATCTGCGCGGGCAAACCTTGGGGAAATTGCTCGACGAGGAGTTTCTCGCGACCCGCGAGGCGTTGCGGTCGCAGGGCAGGATGAGCGCAACTATTGAAATGGATTCGCTTGACACTCGCGCCTTCGGCCGCTTGGTGATGTTCTTTCAGCTGGCGACGGGCTATGCCGGTGTGTGGTACGGGATCGATCCTTTCGATCAGCCTGGAGTGGAGCTCGGCAAGGTGCTGACGAACAAGGCCATGGGCAAATAGTCGATGATCGATCATCGATGATCGATGATCGATCATCGCATCTAGCTCGCTTTCCACAGTCGATACGTCAACTGTTGGACCCTGACCGACCGTTCGAGCATCGGGGTGAGCTCCGCCCCGAGATCCGCCAGGAAACTGAGCAGGTCGTGGGTCTCCACCGCTGACGCATGGGCGACTCGCAGATGGAATCGGCAGCGGAGCCCAGGTCCAGACGCCTGACCTTCCGCAATGTTCAATTGCACCGACAGCGCCGCCCGACGTAACTGGTCGAGCGGCGCCGCTCTTTGTGGCGTCCAGCAGCGATCAACGTACCGATAGATCTCCAGCGCGTTTTCACGTGCCAGCTGCCAAGCTTTCAGGTCGCGATAGGAAGGCATCCCAAATGAACGCGACGCACGCGACGAAGGGGGACCACACCGGAACGCAGCGTGGCCCCCCTTCGCGCAGATCGATCATCGACCATCGATCATCGATCATCGTGCTTCTAAAATCGAACGACCCCGCTTTCGCGGGGCCGTCCGTTTCCAGCTAACCTGCAATCAGCCGAGGCTGATTACGGCATGATGATGCCAGCCACGATGCCGTCGCCGGCAGCCGTGACGCCCACAACCGCGATCTTGTTGGTCGAGGCAATGGCACCCTGCGCCGCGCCGGCCCAATCAGCCACGAACGACGCGGTCGGGAGCGACCACACGTACGAGCGGTTGGTGCCCTGGTCGCGGACGACCGGAGTCGTCGCGCTGCCGAGGTAGCTCCAGAAGAGCCCGGCGGCGTTGTAGCGGTAGAAGTCGACCCGGACAAACGGCGCGTTCGGGTTGCTGTTGCCCGAGACGGCCTGGGCGCGCAGCGGGGTGGTCGAGCCGAACTGATCCGTCGCGGCCAAGGTCGGGATGACCCGGAAGTGGCGGAGCGGGTTCGTGACATTGCCCGTGTTGAACGTGTTGAACGTGACGCCGTTCTGGACGTTCAGCGCCGGAAGCGCGATCTCAAGCGACGGCGTTGCAGCCGGACCGCCGGTGAGGGTCGAGCCGTGGTTCCAAGCCCACGCCGTGGTAGCCGTCGGCTTGGTGCCGACCGGCGCAGCCTGCACGTTCAACGGAGCCGGGTCCGCAAGGCCGTCCCACGCGGCGGCCGTGACGGCCTCCATGTGGCGGACATACGGGGCGCCGGTCGACGGGTTCAACGTGCCCGTGAAGGGCGACGTGATCACGTCGTCGAACGCCGTGCCGACCGCAGTGCGGGTATAGCGAGCCGAGTCCTGGTCGCCGGCGGCGGTCAGGCTGGCAAGCGCCGGGTAACGCAGCTGCATCGAGGCCCGGGTGATCTCGGCCGAGTCGGCGAAGGTCGCGCCGATGTTGAAGCCTGCCGAGGTGATGGTGCCGAGGATGCCGAGACCGGTCGAGAACGGCGAGACCGTGTTGACCAAGGTGCGGTTCAACATGGTGGTCGACGACGTGTTGCCGGCCTGGTCGATCACGTTGCTGCGGTAGACGTAGTAGCCTTCGTTGACCGGCACGTCAACCTGCGCGCCGCCCATCCAGCCGTCGTTCCGCAGGAACCCACCCGTGCCCGTCGCAACGTTCACGAGGGAGCAGGCCGGCGCCGTGACGAAGGTCGCGCCGATCGGGCCCGCGCCAACGACGCAGAGACCAGCGTTGTTGAAGTGGCCAGCGGTCGAGAGCGAGTGACGCTGGGCAGACACCGGCGACCCGTCGGGGATGCCGTTGTTGTAGAAGCCCGAACGCTCGTCGATGAACTCAGCACGCCAGTAGTTGCCAGCGGCAGACCCGCTCGGCACACCAGAGGCCGGAATCGGCTTGGACGCGCGGAAGGTCGAGTCGGCGATCGTCAGCGACGCGAGGTACGCGCCACCGGTGCTCACGCCGGCCAAGCCCCAACGGATCGCCGGGGTGGTCTTGTCGACGCCGAACGTCGCGGTCGGCGACGAGGTGCCGATGTTGCCCAAACGGTCCGACTCGGTGCCGGCGGCCGTGTACGGCGCCGTGCCAGCCAGACCCGGGGTGCCACCGATCAAGTTCGTGGCGCACTCCGGAATGTCCGCGCCCGTGCCGGTGCCCATGGCGACGTTCTGCGCGCCAGCGGCGGGGCAGTTGACGACGCTGTAGGTGACCGCGCGATCGCGGGTCGCACGAATGCCAACGCCTGCGTCAGACGACGAGAAGTTGACGAAGTTGAACGCCGCGTTGACCCAGCCGGTGACGGCCGGAGCAGTGCGGGTGATGCTCGGGGTGTTCACCGACGGCGCCACGTAGTCGAGGCGGATCGAGTCCGGGGTCGAGTTGAAGACGACCGTGTTCGGAATCAGGCCCGCGAACGCGTACGGGTTGGCACCGTTGTCGATGGCGGCGGCAACGAGGACGTTGTCGCGGATGCCACCGGTCCACTCATAGCCGCAGGCCGTCTGGGCCGAGGCCGGCACGGCGGTGTAGCCGAACGTGCGGGTGAACGGCAAGGCGGTCTGGTTGATCGTCGAGCAGCCGCCGATCGTCCAGGTCACGTTGGTGACCGAACGGCCCGGGGTGTAGACAACCGGGTACAGCGTCGCCGAGACGTTGCCGGCAGCGGTCGGGCCGCCCCAGTACGTCAACAACGCGGCAGACGTCGCCGTCGCCGTCGGCTTGGTCATGTCAGCAGCCCAGCTGTCCATGTTGTTCAGGATGATGCTGAACGTGTTGGACGAGCAAACCGCCGCGACGCCCGGAGGGGCGTTCGTGCAGTTACCAGCCGACTGGCCGGTGGTCGCCTTCGGGTAGACGATCGCGTTGATCGTCGTCGGCCCGTTCAGGAAGTCAACCTGGGTCGCGCCCGTGGTGGCAACGCCAGCCTGGTTGAAGTTCTTCCGGAAGTTCGCCGTGTTCACCGACATCGAGATCGTGCCGGCCGCCGGGATCGCGTTGACCGAGAACGACTGGACGGCCGCGCGCTTCGACCCGATGTAGCTGACGACAGAGTCGATCAGCTGGCCACCCGGGTTGAAGTTCACGTTGATTTCAATCTGGCCGTTCACGTTGGACAGGTTGACCGGAAGGGTCAACAGGCCCTGCGTGACCGACGCGATCGAGATCGAGGCCGGGGTCACCGGGTTCACCGTGACGCCGATCGTCGCGACCGAGGTCTGGCCACCCGACGTCGCCGTCGCGGTGATGACCGTCGAACCCGCGGCGACGGCGGTGATCAAGCCGCTGCCGCTGATCGTCGCGACCGTGGTCGCCGACGAGACGTACGCGACCGTGCCCGTAAGGCTCGGCGCAAGCTGCAGATTGTACGACGTCTGGACGGTCTGGCCGGGCACCAGCGTCACGGCGGCCGGAGCCACCGAGAACGACGTGATGTTCGGCACAGCCGGCGGCGCCGGCGGCTGCGTGACGGTCACGTCATCGCCGCAGGCCGCGAGGCCGATGGCAAGGACGGAAGCCGTCAGACAGTTGCGCATAAACTTGTGCATTACTCCCCCTGAGGATTGTTATGGGTCCTGCTGTGCTGCAATTCGGAACAATGGTCCTGCATGACTCGACTGCGTGGCCCGAGCATCCATCGCACGGGCGTCGTCGGGGTGACGAGCGTTGCTCACGACGCAGACCCCGAGACCTGCGTCACTCCGACACCGCCATCCATCCGACACGCCATGCGCGAACGGAAGGATCCGGGCCAGCACTGCAAAGGTATCGAGCCCTGGAACCGGGGTCAACTGCTTGCCCCGTATTCACTTGTAACCACTCGACCCCCGGCGTCGAGTCCCGAGCTCCCTAGTGTTGCCGGAGCCGGACGCACGATGCCGAGGGCCGCTAATGCAAGCTCCGTGCTCAAAATGACCAGCCTAGCGACCACCACCCCGGGTGAACAGCCATTCGCCTCGGCCGCCAGCCAGTATCGGCCCAACCCACCGAATTGGTGAGGCTTTGAGCGCCTTGGCGAGGTCATCCTTCCCCTCCACCCGGAGCTGCCCCACCACCAACCGGCTGGTGTCCGGCGCGAAGGAGGCGTCCAGGCGCCAGTTGCTGGTCCTCATTCCAGCGAGTCCGAATGACATCGGCTGTGTCGCTTCGACACGGGATTCGCCCGTCGCATGCCCGCTCCAGATCAGCTTCGCCTTCTCCACCCGGATCGTCAGGACGTCGTCCCGCCCTTCCCGAGCCGGGATGACGTCCAGTTCCCGCCGTTCGATCCGGATCCCGGCCGCCTCGGCCAGTCGGGCGACGTTCCCGTTGTCGGTCGAGAGCTCAAGCAGGTAGTAGGCAGCGCCGCTCTGCCCTCGCGGCGCGGCGGCGGCGATGGCATGGGTCATCAGCAGGATGCTGCGGTCGTCCCGCGCCCGCCCCGCCGTCTCCCCGTCCACCGTGACCGCCCCATACCGACCGACGCAAATGACCGCCGGGATCCAGCTCGCGAACTGGGGCTCGTCGCGGATGACCCGAACGACCGCCGGCGGGAGGCCGGCGCCCGTTCCCGCCGGCGTCAAGGCCGTTCCCTTGGGCGCCAGCTTCGGCGCGATGGCGGGATCGGCGAGGTACCAGACGCAGAAGCTCCCGCGCGCATCCTCCAGCAACCACTTCGATGCGCTGGCCTCGCCCGCCACCTGGGCGTGCACCACGGCCGGCAGGAGCAGCAGCACGACCGCCAGCAGGGTCCGTCGGATCATCGGTTCTCCTTGGCCGCCCGGATTGCGGCGGCGAGGTGGACGTAGCTCTCGGGGTCGAGCACCGCAAAAGCTGGATCAAGGTAGCGCACGGTACCGTCCGCCCCCACCACCACCACGGCGCGCCGGGCGCGCGGGCCATCCGCAACACCGTACCGCTGGATGATGGCGCGATCCGCGTCGCTGAGCAACTTGAAGGGCAAGTCGAGGTCGGATGCGAATCGTACGTGCGAGACCAGGGAATCGGTTGAGATCCCGACCAGCACGACACCCTCCGGGGCAAGCGTAGCCGACCGCTCCCGCAGCGCCTGCCACTCGGCGGTCGAGGCCGCGGTGAAGTTGCCCGGATAGAACACCAGCACCACCACGCGTCCGATCTCGCGGGCCAGGGTGAACGGTTGGTCGGCTGGCCCGACACCGCTCCGCGTGGCGTAGGGGAGGACAATGGCCGGCGCCTTCCGCCCGACGCTCGGCGCGTCGTCGAGCAACAGCCGCAACCGGACCGGCTGGTCGCCGTCCTGCGCCGCGGCCGGCATCGCGAGGGTCAGCAGCAGGGCGCCGATCCCGAGCAACCGGCTCATGGTGCGACCACCTTGGCAAGCTCAGCCGACAGCGCCTGCGTGCCGCCGCTGCCGGTGTAGCGGACGACGCCCTTGGCATCGACAATCACCACGTACGAGGTCGCCGGGGCACCATAGGCGCGCACGGCGAGCCCGCGCTCGTCGTAGAGCACGCGGAACGGCGGGGCGTGCTCGGTGACCCAGCGCTTGACGCGCGACTTCGATTCGTTGACGGTAACATTCACGCCGTAGAAATCGACGCGATCGCCGTAGGCCTTCTTCGCCGCCACCACCCGCGGGAAGAGTTGCTCGCAGACCTCGCACCAGGTGGCCCAGAACTCGATCAACGCCGGTCGACCGGCGGGCAGCTTCACCAGGGTTCCGTCGAGATCGGTGACCTCGACGACGGGCGCACGCGTCCCCACCGGGGCCTGCGCCGGGAGCATGCCCGGCGCTGCACCGAGGAGCAGAAGCCCCAACCAACTGCACTGTGTGAATCGTGGCATCACCAGACCATCCCCATCCGAACGAAGTAGTACTCGGCCATGGCCAGCATCACCACGGCGGCGACGCGCTTCACCACCACCATCCACTGTCCCGCGCGCGGCAGCGCGGCCAGGGAGCCCGCCGAGAGACCCACGAGGATCAGCACGGCCGTCATCCCGAGCGAGAAGACGAACAGGTAGACGAACCCCCACACGGCACTCTGGCTGGCGGCGACCCAGGTCAAGACGGCGGCGAAGGCCGGGGCGCCGCACGGCGCGGCGACCAGGCCGGAGGTGGCACCGAGGAGGAAGGCGCCGAGCACCGAGTCGCCGCCGAGGCGTGCCGCCCACGCGACGAGGCGTTGCGGGGCAGCAAGGGAGATGACATCGAGCATCGCCAGCGCGGCGAGCAGGAGCAGGTTCCCGAACGCAAAGTAGGCCCATCGATTCGCGGAGATCGTGCCGAAGAGGGTCCCGGTCATCCCGGCAATCAGCCCGAGCGAGGCATAGACCAACGCCAGGCCGAGCACGTAGACGAGCGTGAGCTGCAGGGTGCGACGCCGCGAGCGACCCGCGGCGCCGGCGCCGCCGAGGATCCCGGCAGTGATCGGGATCATCGGATAGATGCATGGCGTGAGCGAGGTCGCGAGTCCCGCCGCGAAGAGCAGCGGAATCGCGACCAGCGGGCGTTGTTGGAGCGACTCGGCAAGCGCAGGATCAAACACGGCTGGAATCTACACGACCCCGGAACGCACCGCGCCCCGATGTCCGTGGTGGACATCGGGGCGCGGCGATGAAGCGACGTGACGTGACCGGTTACTTGCCGCCGGTCAACTCGAACGTCTCCTTGTCACCCGGCTCCCACGCGCGGAGGGTGTACCCGCCACCGCCGAAGAGACTGACCTGGATCCCGTAGGTGCCGGACGCCCCGCCGGAGAACGTGGTCGAGCGAACCTGGTACTCCTGCTGGGTGCCCGTCGAGTTCGTCAGGTAGAAGAGCGCATCGACGCCGCAGCCGCCGTCGTCGTTCGACGTGACGAAGGTCGTCGCCGGACTCGGACCGAACGCGTAGAGGTAGACGTCGCCGGCGTTGTAGCCGCCGCAGCTGCCACCATACAGGTCAACCTGCACGGTCGTGAAGGGCGGGACGAAGACACGCCAGTCTTCGTAGTAGAAGCCGCCGCTCTCGTTCAGGGCGCTACCACGATTCCAGGTGCCGTCGCCAGCGCCGTAGCTCGACGTGCGGAAGTCACCGACGTAGAGGCAGTTGTCGCAGTGGTTGAAGACCACCACAATGCTCTGCGGGTTGTTGCTGGCGCCACCGACCGTCACCGGGATGGTCGCGACGTAGCGGCCGAGGGGGAAGTTCGCGGCGTTCGGCTTCAGCTTGAAGACGAAGCGCCAGCCGAGCGGCGAGCGCGAGAGGTTCGGCGCCTTGCTCATGTCGAGCCAGTCGCCGTAGGAGCCGGCCCCGGTGTTGGGCTGCCCGGCATTGGGGCCGCCGCTGTACTGAATGGCGCCGAATTGCGGGTAGCCACCCACCGCGATCAGGCCGCTGATGAGCGCAATCAGCGAGTCCTTCGGCATCGGGCCGTTGGGAACGCGCGTCCACTGGAGCTGCGCCGGCGTGATGGCGTAGGTGAGCGACCCTTCGGCGAGGTTGGGCGACGCCGGCGCCGCTGGCTCGCTGCCGCACCCGGCCAGGACGAGCATCGACGCGGCACAGGCGGCCGCAGCATACCGAACATAGGAACGCATCAGAAATCGACCTCGCGGGTGGGTTGGCTAGGGGAGTGCTAGCCTGAAGTATTGGTCCACCCGGCCCGTCTGGCAAGAGGGGGTGGACAATCTCCCCCCGAAACCCGACGCGCCCCGGGGCCCACGAGGGGCCGCCGGGGCGCGCGGGAGGGAGCGCGAGGACTCAGGGAGTCGAGGCGCGCGACTTCAGGGCGGCCAGCTTCTCCTTGAGGGGGAGATCGCCCGGTTCCCAGGCGCGGAGCCCGTAGCCGCCCCCGCCGAAGAGCGAGACCCGGATCCGGTACGGCCCGGTCGGCGTGCTGCAGCAGGTGCTCGCCCGGACCAGGAATTCCTGCTGGGTCGGGCCGCCATTCGAGGTAGATGATCGAGTTGTTGCAGGCGCCGGCGTCGTCATCCGAGTCCACCCCGCCTGGCCCGGTGAGGTCGGCGTCGTCCAGGCGGTCAACCAGACGTCGTCGATATTCACGTCCGGGCGCGACGCGTCGCACTCGCCGTACATGTCGATCTGGACGGTCGTGAAGGGCGGCACGAAGACGCGCCAGTCGTCAAACGATATTAGGCGCCCGGATCGTTGTTGAACGTCGCGCTGTAGTACGGGTTGTGCCAGTGTCCCGACCAAGTCGGTGGTGAAAGCGCCGCCAACCGCTCGTCCCCGACGTACAGGCAGTTGTCGCAGTGGTTGAAGACCACCACGATGCTCTGCGGGTTGTTGCTCGCGCCGCCGACGGTGACCGGGATCGTCGCGACGTAGCGGCCGAGCGGGAAGTTCGCGGCATTCGGCTTCAGCTTGAAGACGAAGCGCCAGCCGAGCGGCGAGCGCGAGAGGTTCGGCGTCTTGCTCATGTCGAGCCAGTCGCCGTAGGCGCCGGCACCCGAGGTCGGCTGCCCCTGCGCGGGCCCGCCGCTGTACTGAATGGCGCCGAACTGTGGGTAGCCCCCCACCGCGATGAGACCGCTGATCAGCGTGATGAGCGAATCCTTCGGCATCGGGCCGTTCGGAACGCGCGTCCACTGGAGCTGCGCCGGCGTGATCGCGTAGGTGAGCGAGCCTTCGGAAAGGTTCGCCGCGACCGGCGTCTCAGGCGCGCTGCTGCAAGCCGACAGACCGAGCAGCGACGCGGCGCACAAGGCCGCCACGGTCCGAACAGGGGAACGCATCGTCAACCTCTGGGATTGGAGAACGGAACCAGCTTTGGGTGAATAATGGAGCTATTGCCCCCAGTAGCAAGAGCAATGCCCGCGCCGCACATTGGCCATCAGCCACCCCAGCGCGCCACGACGTACTCGTCGAGCATCCCCAGGAATTCCCGAACGATCGCATCCCCTCTGAGCGTAGTGACGAGCTTTCCGTCCCGGAAGACCGGCGCCACGGGCTCTTCGAAGGTCCCCGGCAGCGAGATGCCCAGATCGGCATGCTTCGATTCGCCCGGACCATTCACGACGCACCCCATGACGGCGACCTTCATCTCTTCCACCCCGGGATACTGCGAGCGCCAGATCGGCATCTGCTCCCGCAGGTAGCCCTGGATCTCCTGCGCCATCTCCTGGAAGAAGGTCGACGTCGTCCGGCCACATCCCGGGCAGGAGGTCACCTGCGGAGTGAAATGCCGGATCTCGAGGGACTGGAGGATCTGCTGGGCGACCCGCACTTCCTCGGCGCGGTCGCCACCCGGCTGCGGCGTGAGCGAGACGCGGATGGTGTCGCCGATCCCCTCTTGCAGCAGGATGGACAGTCCGGCCGCCGACGCGACGACTCCCTTGACGCCCATCCCCGCCTCGGTCAACCCGAGGTGGAGCGGGTACGGCCCTCGCTCGGCGAGCATCCGGTAGACGTCGACCAGATCCTGCACGCCAGAGACCTTGGCCGAGAGAATGATGCGGTCACTGGGGAGCCCGATCTCCTCGGCGAACGTCGCCGACCGGATCGCGGACTCGACCATCGCATCCATCATCACGTCGCGCGCGTCGCGCGGCGCGGGGAGGAGTGCGTTGGCGTCCATCATGGTGGTGAGCAGCGCCTGGTCGAGCGAGCCCCAGTTGACGCCGATGCGCACCGGCTTCTCGTTCGCGATCGCCACCTCGACGATCGCGCGGAAGTGCTCGTCGTGGCGCTTGCCGCCGACGTTGCCCGGATTGATCCGGTACTTTGCCAGGGCCCGCGCGCACTCGGGATGCTTGGTGAGGAGCAGGTGGCCGTTGTAGTGGAAGTCGCCGACGATCGGCACGGTGATGCCCACCTTGGCGAGACCGGCGACGATGTGCGGCACGGCGGCGGCCGCGTCCTCGTTGTTCACGGTGACGCGCACGATCTCGCTGCCGGCGCGCGCCAGCGCGGCCACCTGGTGGATGGTGGCCGGGATGTCGGCGGTATCGGTGTTGGTCATCGACTGCACCACAATGGGGTGCGCCGATCCCACGGGAACGCCGCCGACCCGCACGGTGCGAGTCTGGCGGCGCGTCACGACAGCCATGCGGAGCTCCTGCTCAGGCGAGTCCGAGCTGCGACACGAAGCGGTGCCACTCGCTCGGCGTCACGGTGCCGTCGAGGCGGAGCGGCTCGAGGGCGGCCATGATCTCGGCACGCGTCCCGGAAATCTGGCGATCCCGCAACTCCTGGATCATGCGCGAGAAGCGGTGTTCGTATTCGTCGGCCTTCAACTCACCGCTCTTGTGGGCGGCGGAGAGCTTGGCCAGTTCCTGAGCCGCGCGCGCTGGAGCGATCGAGGCGAGGGGGGCGTCGGACATCGGGACTCCTCAATGGAATGT
Source organism: Gemmatimonadota bacterium (assembly GCA_016704275.1). NCBI lineage: Bacteria > Pseudomonadati > Gemmatimonadota > Gemmatimonadota bacterium. The sequence goes on along the minus strand of JADJAK010000001.1, from coordinate 763,998 downwards.
GGGAACGCCGAAAAGGTAACATCGGTGTCCGAGAAGCGAGAAGCGAGAAGCGAGCGGCCGGGCGCATCCACGGCCGCTCGGCTCCCGGTCTCAGGCCGGCTTCTTCCCCGCCACGCTGCAGCCTGTCATCTGCCGCGTGTCGGCCAAGGCGATGATCTTCCACCCCTCGCTGGTCCGTGCCAGCTGGAAGGCGTCCACTCCGCAGTGCGACAGCCGCTCACCGGCATAAAAGGCATAGAAGGTCCAGACCGTCGCCAACCCGCCATCCACGCGAATCTCCGGGTCGTAGATCCGCTCGTCGAGCAGCATCGCCGCGGGTGCCTTCGCAATGGAGCCGATGAAGGCGTCGAGCGAGAGGAACTCCGCCGGCTTCCCGGCCGCCGGGACACCACCGAGCATCGTGCCGACCGCGAAGCTGCGGCGGATGAGCGCGGTGTCGCGGGCGCGCATCCCGTCGAAGAGCCCCTTCACGACCGCGAGGGCGGAATCGCGGGCGCCGGCGGACGCCGCCGGTTGCTGGGCGCTGGCGGAACCGGGCACGGCGAGGATCAGGAGAGCAGCAAGGGCGAGGCGACTGGTCATGCAGGACTCCAAGGTGAGTGATGCCGGTGATACGGCACCGCCGGGGTGGATGTTTCCCCGCCCTACTCGGCGCGGAGGCGATAGCCGACGCCGGGTTCCGTCACGAGCCAGCGGGGGCGGGAGGGGTCGAGCTCGAGCTTGCGCCGCAGCTGCGCCGCGTAGACCCGGAGGTAATGCACCTGGTCATCGGTGTGGAGGCCCCACACCTCGCGGAGCAGCTGGCGATGGGTGATCACCTTCCCGGCGTGCTGGGCCAACACGGCCAGCAGTCGGTATTCGGTCGGCGTCAGGCGCAGTTCGGCGCCGTCGCGGTGGACCGTGTGCGCACCGAAGTCGATCCGCAACGGGCCGACAGTGACCACCGGCTCCGGTGAGGCCTGCTGCACCGCGTGCCGCAGCGCCACGCGGATGCGCGCGAGCAGCTCGTCGACGCCGAAGGGCTTGGTGAGGTAGTCATCCGCGCCGGCATCGAGTGCCGCCACCTTGTCGTCTTCTCGACCACGCGCCGAGAGCACGATGATCGGCACGGTGCTCCACTCGCGAATGCGGCGCACCACATCGAGCCCATCCATGTCCGGCAATCCGAGGTCGAGCAGCACCAGGTCGGGGCGACGGCCGGCGACCTGGGCCAGCCCCTCGCGCGCGGTGGGCGCCTCGATGAGCGTCATCGCTTGCGTGCCGAAGGCGGCGCGCAAGAAGCGGCGCATCGGCGATTCGTCCTCGATCAGCACGATGGTGATCGGCGCGTTCATTCGAGCGCTTCCGGCGGCATGGTGGGTTGCTCATCCGGCAGTGGCAGAGTGATCACCATGCGCAATCCCCCGCCCTCGCGGCGCTCGGCGTGAATGCGCCCGCCGTGCGCCATCACGATGCCTCGGCAGATGGCGAGCCCGAGCCCGACGCCCCCGCCGGCCGCGTTGCCACCCCGGGCGAACTTCTCGAAGATCGCCTCCTCCTCGCCTGCCGGCACCCCCGGCCCCCGATCTTCCACGACGATCTCGATATCGCGACCGACCGTCCGCGCGGTGATGCGCACCTCGCCGCCCGGCGCCGCGTACCGGGCCGCATTCTCCAGCAGGTTCACGAAGACCTGTTCGAGCAGCAGCCCATCGACACGCAACAGCGGGAGGTCGTCCGGTACGCTCGTCGTGACGGCGAGCGTGCCGAGCAGCGGCTCGCACCGCATCAGGGCGACGCCGACGATTTCCTCCACCGATTGCCATTCGTGTTGCACCTGCAACGACCCGGACTCGACCCGTACCATCTCGAGCAGGTTGGTGACGAGGCGCCCCATCCGGCGTGCCTCGTCGCGCACGGTCTCGAGGAGGTCGTGCCGCATCACCTGATCGGTGACCATCGACTCCCGCAACAGGGTGGTGGCGGCCCCTTCGACGGCGGCCAGCGGCGTGCGCAGGTCATGCGAGAGCGACGAGAGCAGCGCGGTGCGCAGTCGCTCGGCCTCGATCTCCACCCGGTCACGCTGGGTGCGATCCGCCAGGCGCAATCGCTCCAGCGCCACCGCGACCTGTCCGGCGACCGCTTCGAGAAAGATCCTCCGCTCCGGGGCCCGGAGCGGGTCGCCATCCAGCATGCGGATCCCCATTGCCCCGATGGTCTGGTCGCCGACCACCAGCGGCACCCACCGCGCGGCGGCGGTCGGGAGTGTCGCCGTGCCAAGGCCGGCGGGCTCGCGACGATTCACGGCCCAGCGCGCGACGGCCAGTTCCCGGTCATCGAGTGGAATGCCGCTCGCCACCAAGGCCTGCAATGCACCGTCGCGGTCGCCGATCAGCACGGTGGCCTCCGCCCCGATCGAGTCCGCCAGCCGGCGCTGCACCGCCGCGCCCACGACCTGTTCCGTCCCTGCCAGCGCAAGTTCCTGGGCCAGTTCGAGCAGCGCGGCGGTCCGTCGCTCCCGGGCGCGCGCCGCGTCGGCCCGTTCACGAATGCCGCCTGTCACCTGGGTCATCGCCAGCGCAATGCCCAGCATGACCACGAAGGTGAGCAGGTACCTCGCATCGGTCACCGCGAAGGTGCCGTAGGGCGGGACGAAGAGCAGGTCAAAGAGCCCGATGCCGACCACGGCCGCCACGACGGCTGCCGCACGAGGCGCCTTCACGCCGGCCAAGGCAATCGCCAACAGGAAGAGCATCGCGATGTCGGTGGTCGACAGCAGGCCACGGACCACGAGGCCCAGGATCGCCGCTCCACCAACCCAGCTGACGGCCCGCAGATGATCCTGCCACGCCGCCCGCTCGCCGGTCGGCTCGGCGACGCCGCGACCAGGCACCGACTCGGCACCGCGCGGGGCCAGCACATGGACGTCGAGCCCGTCGTGCCCACTCAGCAGCCGGTCGACAGGCGAGCGTCGCAACCGCTGCAGCCAGCTGCTGCGCCGCGAGCGTCCCACCACGATCCGCGTCACGTTCTCGCGGCGCGCCCACGCCAGCAATTCGGTGCCGACATCGTCGGCGGCCACCGTCACGACGCGCGCACCCAGCTCCTGGGCGAGCCGCATCGCTTCCTGCACGGATTCGCGGAGCGCCGGCGCGCTGTGCCGCACGTCGGCCGTCTCCACGTGAAGCACCACGCATTCGGCCCGCAGCGCCGCCGCCAGCCGCCACCCCGCGCGCACCAGCCGCGGTGCCTCGCCGGTCGGCGCGACCGCCACGAGCACGCGCTCGCCGGCGGCCCACGGCCCCTGGATGCCGGCGCCGCTCCGCCAATCCCGCATCTCGGCGTCCATCCGATCGGCCGTCTGTCGCAAGGCGAGTTCGCGCAGGGCGATCAGGTTGCCGCGCGAGAAGAAGCGGTCGAGCGCTCGCTCCGCCTGCGTGGGGAGATAGACCTTCCCCTCACGCAGGCGTGCCTGCAACACATCCGGGGAGACGTCGACGAGCTCCAGCTCGGCGGCGTCGTCGAGCAGCGAGTCCGGCACCGTCTCGCGGACCGTCACCCCGGTGATCTGGGCGACGATGTCGTTGAGGCTCTCGATGTGCTGAATGTTGAGCGTGGTGTGGACGTCGATGCCGACGGCGAGGAGTTCGCGCACGTCCTGCCACCGCTTGGCATGTCGCGAACCGGGGGCGTTCGTGTGGGCAAGTTCGTCGAGGAGCAGCACCGCCGGGCGGCGGGCGATCGCAGCGTCGAGATCGAACTCCTCGAGCACGACGCCACGATGTGCCACCGGATGACGGGACAGCATCGGCAGCCCCTCGAGACGTTCCGCCGTCTCGCGGCGGCCATGCGTTTCGACGACGCCGACGATCACGTCGATGCCGGCCGCGTGCGCGGCCTGCGCCGCTTCCAGCATCGCGAAGGTCTTCCCGACGCCGGGGGAGGCGCCGAGGAAGATCTTGAGTCGGCCCCGCCCTGCCCGCACCGCGTCCTGCTGCACGCGGGCGAGCAACGCATCCGGATCGGGGCGGGCTGGTTCGCTCATTCCCACAAGCTAACCCCGCGTCACGGCGCCGCCGCGAAGGTGAGCGAGATGGACGACACCAGTGCGGTGGTGTGGCGCCGGCTGCTCATCCGGTCCGGCCAGACCGCGCCGTCGCTCCAGTAGCCGCGCGCTTCCGTGCGCCACTGGATTCCCTCGGGCAACCGGAGGTTGAGGCCAACCGACGCCGAGGTCACGTCGAAACCGGCAGGATCGGGGACCGGAATGAGCACACCCTCGCGATCCACGTACCGCTCGACGCGCGCGGCCAGGGCGAGGGTCGGCGACAGTCGGCGTTCGGCAATCGCGGTGAGACTCCCCCACGTCGCCGTCGAGCCGCTCTCAGGGCGCTCCCATCCGCGGTCGGCGGTCAACCACACCGTCAGGTCGGTCGCGGGCTCGAGCCGGGCAAAGAGCTGGTGAAAATTGCGCGTGCGCCGGACACCGGCCTCTGGCTGTTCGTCACCCCGAAAGCCGGCCCACCCCAGCGCGATGCCCGCGCGCGGATTCCAATCGACGCGTGCACCGACGGCCTTGCGCTCGTTGTTCTCGGAGATGTTCTGCCACCCGTTGAGCAGGTGCACCTGCGCAGTGACCTTCGGGCTCGCGGCCCAGGTCACCTTCACCCCGCTGCTGTAGTACGGCGTGTACTCGGCGGTGAAGGAGCGGGTGTAGGTCGGGTTGTCGCGCGAGATCCAGCTCTCCTGCCCGATGTGCGAGAAGAAGACACCGCCGTCGACCCAGAGGCCGGGGCGCACGCGCACCCCGACAACGGCCTCCTGAATGCTCCGCGAGAGTGAGGGACCGCTGTTGGAGCCGATGGCAGGTTCGCCAGCGTAGTTGGCCTGCACGGACGTGCCGGCCTGGAGGGCAAAGCGCCCGCGGACCCGATCCCCGGAGACCGTCGCCTCGATGTGGGCCAGGTTGATGTTGAACTCGTCGTGCCGCACCGCCTGGGTCGCAAAGGCGCGGTCGTGCGACGAGGGGCGGCCGACATCCCAGGCGTAGTAGGCGTCGGCGAAGGCGCCGAGGCGAACCGTGGGCACCGGCGTCTGCGCGGCGACCGGTGCGACCAGCGCAATGGTCGCGAGCATGAAGACGGGGCGGATCATCGGGGGCCTCGGAGTGAGTCGAGCGCGAGATTGAGTTGGAGGACATTGACCCGCGGCTCGCCGAGGATGCCGAACTGCCGTCCTTTGATGTGCGCGGTGACGAGGGCCTGCACGGTGGACACGGGGAGCCCGCGTGCGGCCGCCACGCGCGCTTCCTGCCAGCGTGCCGCCGCGGGCGTGATGTGGGGGTCGAGACCGCTGCCGCTCGAGGTCAGGAGATCAACCGGCAGCGCTTCGGTCTGACTCCCTTCCACACGAAGAGCCGCGGCGCGCGCCCGCACCGAGTCGATCAGGGCCGGATGGATCGGGCCGAGGTTGGAACCGGCCGAGAGGCGCGGCTGATAGCGGCCATCGGCTGCCGCCGAGGGGCGGCCATGGAACCACGACGGCCCCTGGAAGTCCTGCCCGATCAGCGCCGAGCCGATGACGACGTTGCCGCGCGTCACCGGGGAGCCCGCCGCGGCATTGGGAAAGAGGGCCGAAGCCGCGCCGGTCACGGCCAACGGATAGAGCACCCCGGTCAGCACGGTGAAGGCAGCAAGCAGCACGAGCGCCGGACGCAGCTCGTGCCGCACGGTGTGGTCGGTCATGAGACCCCCAGCGCGGTCAGCGCCATGTCGATCAGCTTGATCCCGACGAACGGTGCCACGATGCCACCGAGCCCGTACACCAGGAGGTTGCGCCGGAGCAACGCCGCCGCGCCGAGTGCTCGATACGCCACACCGCGCAGCGCGAGCGGAATGAGTGCCACGATGATGAGCGCGTTGAAGATCACCGCGGAGAGCACCGCGCTCGTGGGTGAACCGAGATGCATCACGTTCAGGGTGTTCAGCACCGGATACGTCGTGGCAAACGCGGCCGGAATGATGGCGAAGTACTTCGCCACATCGTTCGCCAGCGAGAAGGTGGTCAACGCGCCGCGCGTCATCAGCATCTGCTTCCCCGTCTCGACCACTTCGATGAGCTTGGTCGGGTTGCTGTCGAGGTCGATCAGGTTGCCGGCCTCGCGCGCCGCCTGCGTGCCCGATTGCATCGCGAGGGCGACGTCGGCCTGGGCCAGCGCGGGCGCATCGTTGGTGCCATCGCCGGTCATCGCGACCAGGCGCCCGCCCTGTTGGTACTCACGGATCAGCGCGAGCTTCGCCTCCGGCGTCGCTTCGGCCAGGAAGTCGTCGACCCCAGCCTCGGCGGCGATGGCGGCCGCGGTCAGCGGATTGTCGCCGGTGATCATCACGGTCCGGATCCCCATGCGACGCAGCTCGTCGAAGCGCTCCCGCATGCCGCCCTTCACGATGTCCTTCAGCCGGACCACACCGAGGATGCGGGCGCCTTCGGACACCACGAGCGGTGTGCCGCCGGCGCGACCGATCTCCTCGATCGTCGCGAGGACGGCAGCGGGCATCGCCCCGCCCCCTCGTTGCACATGCCGGTTGATCGCGTCACTGGCTCCCTTCCGAAGCATCCGGCCGTCGACATCGATGCCGCTCATTCGCGTGGTGGCGGAAAACGGCACCGCCACGGCGCCGTCAGACACCGGAGGCACGGCGTACCGCTCGCCGGCCAGCGCGACGATGCTGCGTCCTTCGGGGGTTTCGTCACTGCCGGAGGCGAGGGCGGCCGCCAGCGCGAGTTCCTGTTCCGTCACGCCGGGGGCCGGAAGGAACGCCGTCGCCTGGCGATTCCCCAGCGTGATCGTCCCCGTCTTGTCGAGCAGCAGCACGTCGACATCGCCCGCCGCCTCGACGGCGCGGCCTGAGCGCGCCACCACGTTCTTGCGGAGCATCCGGTCCATGCCGGCGATGCCGATGGCCGAGAGGAGCCCGCCGATCGTGGTCGGAATGAGGCAGACGAGCAGGGCAACCAGCACCGTGAGCGAGACCACCGATCCGGCCCCGGCCCCGGCGACCGCGAACGCCGAGTAGGGGCGCAGGGTCACCGTCACCACCAGGAAAACGAGCGTCAACGCCGCGAGGAGAATGTCGAGCGCAATTTCGTTCGGCGTCTTCTGCCGCTTGGCCGCTTCGATGAGCCCGATCATCCGGTCGAGGAACGACTCGCCGGGATCGACGCTGATGCGGATGATGAGCCAGTCGGAGAGCACTGTGGTGCCGCTGGTGACCGCGCTGCGATCGCCGCCCGATTCGCGGATGACCGGGGCGCTCTCGCCGGTGACGGCGCTCTCGTCGACGGAGGCCACCCCTTCGATGACTTCGCCATCGCCGGGGATCAACTCGCCGGCGGCCACGATCACCACGTCACCTCGGCGCAGCTCACCGGCGGACTTGGCCACCAGCGTGAAGCGATCGGTGGGGTCGGGCAGCACCCGCGCCAGCGTCTCGGAGCGGGTGCGCCGCAGCGACGCCGCCTGCGCACGACCCCGCCCCTCGGCCATCGCCTCGGCGAAGTTGGCGAAGAGCAGCGTGAACCAGAGCCAGGCGGCGATCGTGATGATGAAGCCAGCCGGCGCATCTGCGCTCCCTGCCAACGCCAGCACCGCGAGGCCGGTGACGAAGAGTGACCCGACCCAGACGGTGAACATCACCGGATTTCTGGCCTGGTGGCGCGGGTGCAGCTTGCGCACCGCGTCGAGCAGCGCCGTGCGCACCAGCGCCGGATCGAAGAGCGATGACTGCGTCTCGTGGTGACTCACGGTGCCACTCCTGCCGCAACCATCTGCAGCTGTTCAACGATCGGCCCGAGGGCCAGGGCGGGGACGAAGGTCAGCGCCCCAACCAGCAGCACCGTCCCGACCAGCAAGCCCACGAAGAGCGGAGTGTGGGTGGGCAACGTCCCCGAGGAGGGCGGCACCGACTTCTTGGCGGCGAGCGCCCCGGCGAGGGCCAGCACGGGAATCGCGATGAAGAAGCGGCCCGCGAACATCGCGATGCCGAGCATCGAGTTGTAGAACGGCGTGTCCGCGCCCAGGCCGCCGAAGGCAGAACCGTTGTTGTTCGCCGCCGACGAGAGCGCGTAGAGCACCTCACTGAAGCCGTGCGCGCCGGGGTTGAACACACCAGCGCGTCCGAGCGCCGTCGCGACGGCGAGCGCCGTCCCCACCAGCACCATCAGGCAGGGGACGAGGATGCCGACCATCGCCATCTTCATCTCGAAGGCCTCGATCTTCTTGCCGAGATACTCCGGCGTCCGACCGACCATCAGGCCCGAGACGAACACCGCCACCAGCGCGAAGAGGAGCATGCCGTAGAGGCCCGAGCCCACGCCGCCGAAGACCACCTCGCCAAGCTGCATCAGGACCATCGGCGCCATCCCGCCCAGCGGCGTGAACGAATCGTGCATCGCGTTCACCGAGCCGTTGGACGCCGCGGTGGTGGTCACCGCCCAGAGTGCCGAGTTGGTGATCCCGAAGCGGACCTCCTTCCCTTCCATGTTGCCACCCGGCGTGAGCTCGGAGCCCCCGAGCGCCGCACCGGCCGACGCGAGCGCCGGTGTCCCGGCCTGTTCCGCCGGCCAGGTCACCGCCAAGGCGCCCGCGAAGATGATCGACATCGCGGCCAGCAAGGCCCACCCCTGCCGCTTGTCGCGCAGAAGGGTGCCGAAGGCGAAGACGCAGGCGGCCGGAATCAGCAGGATCGAGACGAGCTGGACCAGGTTGCTGAACGGTGTCGGATTCTCGAGCGGATGGGCCGAGTTGACGTTGAAGAAGCCGCCGCCGTTCGTGCCGAGCTGCTTGATCGCGACTTGCGAGGCGGCAGGCCCGACGGGAATCACCTGGGTGGTCGCGGTGGCCTGGTCGAGGGGCGTGACCGTGAGCCGAGCGTCCAGCGTCTGGACGACACCCTGCGAGGCGAGCAGCAGGGCGACCACCGTGGCGAGCGGCAGCAAGAGGTGCAGCGTGACGCGGGTCAGGTCGACCCAGAAGTTGCCGATCGTGGCGGTCTCCCGCCGAACGAATCCTCGCGTCAACGCGGCGAGCACCGCGATCCCCGACGCCGCCGAGACGAAGTTCTGTGCCGTGAGGCCAAGCATCTGCGTGAGGTGGGAGAGGGTGACCTCGCCGCCGTACGCCTGCCAGTTGGTGTTGCTGACGAACGACCACGCCGTGTTGAAGGCGAGATCCGGGTCGACCGCCCCGAGACCAGCGGGGTTCAGTGGAAGCGCGCCCTGGAGGCGCTGCAGCAGGTACACGACGGCAAAGCCCGCCGCCGAAAAGAGGACGAGGGCGGTCGCGTAGCGGCGCCAGGTCATCTCGTCGTCGCGGCCGGTGCCCGCGAGACGCAGGAGGGCGCGCTCTACCGGATCGAGCAGACGGGAGAAGATGGTGCGCGACCCATCGAGCACCCGGGCGAGGTGCCTGCCAAGCAGGGCGCCACCGCCAATCACCAGGACGGCAAAGATGCCGACCTGCAACCAACCGTTGGGGGTCATTGGAACCACTCCGGCTTGAGGAGGGCCGCGACGAGGTACACCGCCAGGGCGGCGGCGGCGACGGCCCCGACGACGAGGGCGGCGCTCATCCGAGCCGCCGGGCAAGGGTGATGGCGCCCAGACCCAGGGCGACCAGCATCGCGGCAACCAGGCACATCACGAGATCGGGCATCACACCATCCGGAAGAGGACGATGGGATGTTACCGAGCAATCGATCAGTGCGTCGTATGAAGTGGAGAGCGGAGGGTCAAGAAAAGATCAAGACGCGGTCGGGCTGGCTCCCCCGAGAATGCCGCGCCACTTCCCCTGGCGGAAGCGGAGGATGCTCAGGGTGCAACGGGTGGCATGCCCCGCGAGGATCGCGCCCCAGACGTGGAGCGGCTCGAGCGTGGTCACGCTGCGAATCGACCAGCAGATCCCGAGCGGCACGACCACCTGGGAGACAATCGAGATGAAGAGCGGGCTCTTGGTGTCACCCGCGCCCTGCAACCCACCGGTGAAGGCGAGCGCCGTCGCGATGAAGACGCCGGACACCGACAGGACGCGCAACAGCTGCACGCCAAGCACCACGGCCTCGGCATCGCGCATCCCGAAGACCGCGAGCAACTGCGCCGGGAAGAAGAGGAACAGCAGCCCCACTGCCGAGGCGCCGAGCGCGGCGAATCGGGCGGCGACCTTGACACCGGCATCGGCGCGTTCCGGTTGCCCCGCCCCGATGTTCTGCCCGACCACCGTGGCGGCAGCGCCCATCAGGCCGACGGACGTCCAGGTGATGAACGAGAAGAGCTGCCCGTACGAGACCGCATAGGCCGCCTGCGCTGGCGCGCTCGCCGCCAGCGACCCGATCACGGACAACAGGAGCACGCCACCGACGTTCATCGCGATCCCCTGGATCCCGGTCGGCAAGCCGAAGCGAAAGAGCGAGCGGATGATGGTGAAGTCGAGGCGATACCCCATCCCCTTCGGGAAGGCCACGACCCACCCGCCATGCCAGAGTCGCCAGAGGCCGTATCCACCAACAATGGCCGAGGCGAGGACCGTCCCCATCGCCGCACCAGCGGTGCCATACGCGGGAATGGGACCGAGGCCGCGGATCAGGATCGAATTGAAGGTCACGTTGAGGAGTGTCATCGCGACGCCCAACCGCATCGGCGTTCGCGCGTCGCCCGCGGACCGCAGCGCGCCACTCAGCATGAAGAAGATCAACATTCCCACCGAGAAGAGGCAGGAGATTCGCAAGTACGGCAACGCCTCGGCCTGCACCGCCGCCGTCGCATTCACGAAGCGCAGCAACGCTGGCGCCGTGAAGTACCCGATGGGTGCCAGCACACCCAATGACAGCGCGATCGCCGTGATGAAGGCCTGATAGACGACCCGGTCCGCACCCAGGGCGTCACGCGCACCAACGTGGCGCGCCACGAGGATGCTCATCCCGGTGAAGAGCGACATGATGAAGACGATGACGACGATGAAGATCTGGTTCGCCACGCCGATGGCGGCGTTGCCGGTGAAGCCGACATAGTGGCCCACCATGACGTGGTCGACGAGGCCCTGCAGACCTCCAATGATGTTGGTGAGCATGGCGGGCCACGCGAGCTTCCAGACGGCGGCCTGCAGCGGACCTTCCACGATGGAGCGGTCGAAGGCGCGCTGTTTCGGGGGCGCGGGGGTGGCATCGGGGGAGGGCACGGAGGAGAATCTACGCGGGGAGAGGCCAAGACGAAGGGGGGCCGCGCCGCGAGACGTGGTCCCCCTTCGGGGCCGCAGCCTGACGGCGGCGGCTGGGTATGCGCTGTGGAGCTACGGTGTAAGGGCGCGGCCTGCCGCGCCCGCTACGCCGATCTCAGCCACACTCCGAAAATCCGCAGACATGGCACTTCATGCACCCCTCGGCGAACTCCAGCTGCGAGCCGCAGTCCGGGCACGCGCCGGTGAGGGTCTCCGGCATCCCGCCGCCGAGCATCATCTGCTGGCCATCCTGGATGACGGCGATGGGCTGGCTCGGCACGGCGGTCTCGGCCGTGGTGGTCAGCAGGTCCACCTGGACGCCCTGCTTGTCCGACATGTACCGCTCCAGCGCGATGCCGACGGCATCCGGCACGGAGAGGACCTTGTTCGGGCCGACCCCGATGGCACGGTCGGAGGAGATGCCGCGGAGCTGGCGGTAGACCTCCTTGATCGGGATGCCCGAGCGGAGCGCGAGGGAAACGAGACGGCCGATGGCCTCGACGTCAGCCATCAGCGCGCCGCCGGCCTTGCCGAGCGACATGAAGACCTCGAAGGGCTGACCCTTCTCGTCCTCGGTGATGGTGACATAGAGATCGCCGAGCGGCGTCTGCAGCCGGCGCACCGCGCCCTTCAGGAGCTCCGGGCGCGAACGCTTCTGCCGGCGCTGCAGGTTCTCGCTCTCGAGCTCGTGGACGACCTGGCGCAGCCGGGCGATTTCGGCATCGGCCTCGGCGAGCGCACCAGCGCGCTCCGCGGCGACTTCGCGCGTGGTCATCCCCTCTTCGCTGCCCGACATGTCGAGGTCGGCGCGCGCCGAGGCCTTCCCTTCGGCGGTGGCCTGCTCTGCCACCTTCTTGGCCGTGGTGCCCGTCGAGAGCACCTGCATGTCGCGCGAGCCATCACGGTACACCGTGACGCCCTTGCACCCGAGCTTGTAGGCCATCCGGTAGATCTCCTCGACGTACTCCTCCGTCGCATCATGCGCGAAGTTGCAGGTCTTGGAGATGGCGGAGTCGTTGTGCTCCTGGAACGCCGCCTGCATCTGGATGTGCCACTCGGGCGCGATGTGGTTGGCGGTCACGAAGACGCGCTGCCACTTCACCGGCACCTCGGGGAAGTTGATGTGCCCCTCGGCGGCGATGCGACGCATCAACTCCTCGCTGTGCCACCCCTCCCGCTTGGCGACGGCGAGGAAGTCCTCGTTCACGTCCGGCATCAGCACGCCGGCCTGGTTGCGCATGAACGCCACGGCGAAGAGCGGCTCGATCCCGGACGAACAGCCGGCGATGATCGAGATCGTCCCGGTCGGTGCGACCGTGGTGACGTTGCAGTTGCGCAGCTTCTTCATCGGGCGAATGCGCTTGCCATTGGCATCGCGGGCGCAGCTCTTGTCCGGCCCCCAGATGCTCTTCTCCCACTCGGGGAAGACGCCACGGATGCTCGCGAGCCGCTCCGACTCCACCTTCGCTTCGTCGTCGACGAACGCCTGCAGCTTCCGACCCAGTTCGACCGCTTCGGTCGAGTCGTACGGAACGCCCATGCGAATGAAGAGGTCGGCGAGGCCCATGACGCCGAGACCGATCCGACGGATCCGGTTGGCGAGGTCGGTGATCTCGGGGAGCGGATACGCGTTTGCGTCGATGACGTTTTCGAGGAAATGCGTCGTCAGGTGCACGACCCGGCGCAGCCCCTCCCAGTCAATCGCGCCGTCGACCACGAACTCGGCCAGGTTGATCGAGCCGAGATTGCAGACGTCGTACGGCAGCAGCGGCTGCTCACCACACGGATTGGTGGCTTCGTACGCGCCGAGGTGCGGCACCGGGTTGTAGTGGTTGGCGCGGTCGATGAAGAACACCCCCGGCTCGCCGGTCTTCCAGGCGCCGTGGACGATGCGCGACCAGACTTCGGACGCCTGCAGTTCGCCGACGACGTGCTTGGTGCGGGGGTCAACCAGGTTGTACGACTCCCCCTTCTCCAGCGCGGTCATGAAGGCATCGGTGATGCCGACCGAGATGTTGAAGTTGGTGATCTTGGTGATGTCGGACTTGCAGGCGATGAAGTCGAGGACGTCCGGATGGTCGACCCGGAGAATTCCCATGTTGGCGCCACGACGCGTCCCACCCTGCTTCACGACGTCGGTTGATGCGTCATACAACGACATGAACGAAATCGGCCCCGACGCGACGCCCATCGTCGAGCGGACGATGTCGTTCCGCGGCCGGATGCGCGAGAACGAGAAGCCGGTGCCGCCGCCGGACTGGTGCACCAGCGCCATGGCCCGGAGGGTGTCGTAGATGCCGCTTTCGCCATTCGAGAGGGTGTCGTCGACCGGGAGGACGAAGCACGCGGAGAGCTGCCCCAGGGGGCGGCCGGCGTTCATGAGGGTCGGCGAGTTCGGCATGAACAGCCGCTTCGCCATCACCTCGTAGAACGCTTCGGCGAGCGCGTCCACGGCGCCCGCCGAGGCCCCATACGTCGCATCCGGAGCCGCGATCGTGGTGGCCACCCGCCAGAAGAGATCCTCGGACTGCTCCACCGGAGCGCCGGTCTCGTCCTTCAGCAGGTAGCGCTTCTCGAGCACCGTGATCGCGTTGGGCGACAGTTCAACTGCGCTCCGGTCTGGAGACGAATCCATGGGACCTCTCAAAATGTGGCAGATGGTGATCGACGAAGTCATGCAGGGCGTGCCAGTCACCCGCTAACGGGCACCCCAATCCCGGGGGCACGACCGAGGCCGGACTTCGGAAGAGATCCGGCTCGGCACGCGTGCCAAGGGAGAGCAAACTACGGGTCAGGCGACGGGGGGGCAATGCACCAAAAAGGCGAGGTAGAATCTGGCTCAGGAGAATTCACATCACAAATCAACCACTATGAATGTTTTTCCACATTCGGGCGTGCCGACGCGCCTGTTCCACATAGTGCGACCAGGTCCCCTCCCGCCGGCCGGCGAGCAGCTCGTCGACCGGCCGCGTGGCGCGGGCGGGGCTCCCCACCGCCAGCATCCCGGCGGGGATGACCCGCCCTTCGGGGACCAGCGCGCCCGCGGCCACAATCGCCCCGGCCTCGACCACCGCCCCGTTCAGCAGGATGGCCCCCATCCCGATCAGCGCCCCGTCCATCACCGTGCAACCATGGAGGATGGCCCGATGCCCGACGCTCACCCGGTCGCCAATCCGGCAGGGGACGCCGGCATCGACATGGACCATGGTCAGGTCCTGGATATTGGTCGCACGGCCGATGACAATCCGGTCGTTGTCGCCCCGCAGCACGCAGCCGTACCAGATGGAGCTGTCCGCGCCGATCTCGACATCACCCACGACGGTGGCCCCAGGAGCGACCCACGCCCCCGGATCGATCGTGGGCTGCCCGAACTCGCTCCCTGATTCAGTCACGGATGGTCAGCCCTCGACGACGACTGGTTCGACTGCCTCCCCCTTCGACCACCAGTTCGAGAATGTAGTTGCCTGCCTCCAACCCACCCAACGCCAGCGCCCGACGAAGCCGCGAGCGCTCCCCGTCGAGGGGCGTCCGTTCGCTCAGCGCGATGGCATCGCGGCCGCCCCCGAGCAGTTTCGCGAGGCCACTCCGTTGCCGAGTCACGGTGATCCTGACCTGGTACTCCGTGCCCAGTTGCGCGCCATACGTCTCGGCATAGACGGTCACCGTGTCGTTCGCCGAGTACACCGGCACGGGGTCGAGCCATGCCGTGTCGGCCTCGGTCACGGCCCAGGAGAGGCCGCGGGTCGGTTGACCGATCAAGAGTGCCGAGAGCTCCAGGCTATCGCCGAGCACCGCAGGGACGCGGAGCGAGTCACCGGGGAAGATCGAACCGGTCCGCGGCGAGATTTGCACCCCGACACGAACCTTGTGATCGCCGGGCGGCACCACCACTTCCGCCCGCAACGCCACCTGGCGAACCCCGGCCACCGGGCGACGCACCAGCTGCACCGTGTCGAGCGATGCCACCGCCTGCCCGGTCCGCGTGAAGAAGCCGCCGCGCAACGCCACCGACACCGGTCCCGTCCCCGGTTGCGCCCGGAGCGCCTCGGCGTCGACGGCGTACACCATGTGGACCAGGGGAAGCCCATCGCGCGAGCCGACCGCGTACCACTGCACGCGCCCAGGCAGTGCCACGTCGTACTGCCGCTCCCAGCCATCCGATTGCGTCGCGATCGCGAGACTCCGGCGCGACCGCACCTGCTCCTCCTGCCGCAACATGTCGCGCGTGTACTCGCCAGCGAAGAGCAGGCGCGTCAACCCCGGCACCTCCCGCGAGCGCACCTCCAGCTCCGTCTGCGCGATGTCGAGATCAAAGATGCTCGGCACGGCACGGAAGTCCGCCTGATCCTCGCGGGCCAGAAAGTGGAGCACCAAATCGCCGTCGGGGCGCCGGTACAGCCAGGTCTCGCTGCCGTAGGTCCGCTCGAGTGCGTCGGTGGTGTTGCGCCGGCGGTCGGGTGCCCAGACGATCCGGCGCGCGGGCTCGCCCTGGCGCAGGTAGACGATGCCACGATCGTCGAGCTCCTGATCGGTGCTGCGAAAGATTTCGAGACCGAATCGATAGCGTCGTCGGAAGGGAGGCAACCGAAACTGCTTCAGCGCGACCTGCCACCGTCGATAGTGCTCGCCAAGTCTGGCGCCGGCTGGGCGGAGGTCGAGGGCGTCACGATTGTGCCAGAACTCCCGCAGCCAGGTGACCCGCGCCGGGCCGCTCAGCGAGTCGAACGCGACCAGCACGGTATCGTCGACGATCGGCTCGAGGTCGCGGCGATACATGGTCACCACCTCGTGGTCGTCTCCGCCCGCCCCTGCGAAGTAGGCCGCCGAGAATTCGCGCTCCCCACCGAGCGTGCGCGTGGTCGGCTCGCCCGGGAGCAACGGTAGCGTGCGTGCGAGTTCAAGCCAGGCCATGCTCGATCGGAAACCGACCTGCAGCGCGCGACGAAAGGCCAGCACGGCTGAGTCTGGCGAGCCCGCGAGGCGCTCGAGTCGTCCACGCTCCAGCAACAGTTCGCCCGTCCAGCTCACCGGTGAGGCCATGCCGACCCGAAGCGCCGCCAAGGCCCCGCCGAGGGGCGCGTCGATGCGGGTATCGCGCGCCGTGATGGCGAACTCCACCAGCCCGTCGGTGAAGCTCGGGTCGAGGCTCACGGCCTTGGCGAACGCGGTGCCGGCCATGCGATGCCGATCGGCGCCGATCATCGCGTAGAGGCCACCCGCGAATCCTTCGGCCCGGTCCGGTGCGGCGGAAGCGGTGAGGCCGATTCCGAACCATGGCCACGGCCAGGTTGGCGCCAACTCCGCCGCCCACTCGAACTCGGAGTACGCGTCGTCCCAGTGCCGTCCCCCGAGCTGATCAGCGAGCCGCAGGGCAATCAGCCCGAGGCGCAAATGCACCATCGGATCATCGCGCCGGGTCCGGGCGTGGTCGATCTCCCGTGACTCGAGGGTCCGGAGGGCGACCGTGTCACGAGCATAGGTGAGCGAATCGCGCAGCCTGGTGAGCGCATCGCGTTGCTGCGGGCTTTGCGCGCGCGCCGACGGCGCCGCGACCAAGGCGACGAGCAACGACACCGCGAGTCCGACCAGACGGACCCTCATTTGACGACGGCGAACTCCCGATGCCGGACGACCGGAGCGTGCCCTGGGGCGGTCACGGTGACTTCGAGTCGGTAGTCACCGGGCTCGAGGCGGCTGACGTTGAACTCGCGGTCGATCGCGGCCACACCCCCGCGCGTCTCACCGCTGAAGCTGAGGCTGAGGGCGGCCTTTTCCCGCGTGCCGAAGAGGCCGGAGGTGGCCGCGCGGATCACGGCGAGCTTCACCTGATATGGCGTCCCGGCCTTGAGGCCGGCGAGTTCGAAGTAGAGTTGCATCGGCGAGGCGCGCGAGAAGCGGCGCATCGGATTGACCCAGGCGGTGTCACCCGTGATCGTCGGCACCGCCAATGGCACGGTGCGCGAGCCGAGCACCAGGTCGGAGAGCACCAGTGTGGTACCGCTCGCCGGCACGACGCGCACCGCATGGGGGGGCGTCACGATCCCGCGATGATCCGTCTCGACCGCCAGCTGCACCGTGTAGTCGCCAGGCGGCACGGCCACCGGAGTGCGCCCGAGCAGGTACTCGCCCGGGGCGAGCGCCCCCCGCGTCCGGAAGGTTCGCACCGTGTCGACCGTCGCAACCACCTCGCCACGAGCGTCGCGCACCGCCCCGCGCAGCCGCACGCGGTACAGGGCGCCCTGGACAGTGACTGTTGGCGTCAGCGCCCGTCCGGGAATCGCAAACGCCAATTGCAGCATCCGGCCCGTCGGAGCCTCGCCGACCGCGACCACGTCCACCGAGGCCTCCAGCGGCAATTCAAAGTTGAGGACCCACGTGGTCCCGGACGCGATACTGCGCGCCCCGACCGCCCGCTCCACCGGCTGCAGCGCGGCGGCGCCATCGCGCCCTTCATTGAACAACCTGGTGTAGATGGGCGCGATCGTTTCGCGCGACAGAAAGAGCTCCTGCATCGTCTGCGCCGTCAGGGAGGCACCGTACGTCTCGATCAGCGGTCGACCGTTGCTGGCCGTGTCCTTGGGTGTGGCCATCAGGCGCGCCTGCCCGCTCAGCGCGAACAGGTCGACGACACTCTCGACCGACACAGCATCCTTGCGTCCCTTCGGGACCACGAAGTGGAAGAGCAGCGTGTCGCCATCGACCCGGCCCGGGTACGACCACGATTCGTTCTCCAGCATCCCCGGCAAATTCAATGTCGTGCGCCCGATCGGCGCGCCGTGCAACACGACCACCACGCCGCGCGCGTCGAATTCGCGGCTGCCGTCGCGCATGCCGCGCAGCGTGATTGGTGGCGGCGTGGAATCGACGCGCCGGTAGTTGGAGCGCGCAATCTCGAGGCGGAGGTAATGGTCCCGCAGCCGCTCCGCCGTGACGGGGAGCCCGCTGACTTCCTGCACGTCCCAGAAGCGGCGCGCGATCGCGACCCGGGCGGCCCCGGTGGCGTCCATCATCGCCTGCAAGGTCGAATCCGGCATCACCAGGACGAGGTCATCGTGCAACCGCGCGAGGACCGCGCCTCGGCACCGCCAAGTGCCGCGTACCAGGGCGCCAGCCCGCCGAGTTGGCCGGAGGTGAATCGCGTCTGGGCCAACTCGAGCTGCACCTCGGCGTCGGTCGTTTCGCGACGCGCCAGTGGTTCCAACAATGCCAACGCGACATCGCCTCGGCCTGATTGCCGCTCGATCACTGCGCGCAGCAACTGCACGTCGCGCAGTCCACCGGCCGGCCCGCCAGCAGATTGCCGTAGCGCTTCCCGTGCCACCGCCACCAGCCGCGCCTCGCCCTTCGCCAAGGCCTCGCGACCGAATTGCACCAACCCTTCGGCGCGGAGCGAGTCGAGCCCGGCCGAGGTGGCGAGTTTCGTGGCGGCCTCGAGCTCCGGGTCGACGCCGGTCAGCTTGCGGAAGGCGGCGAGGACCCCGATATCGGCCGCCTGCGCCCCCAGCTGCGCGAGTGCCTGCCCGTACCAGGCGATCCACCATCCCGGCTTGAGGGTGACGGTGGTGCCGAATTCGTCGTAGGCATCCTCGTAGTGCCGCATCTCGCCGGTCACCTCGCCCAAGCGCAGCGCGATCAAGCCGAGTTGCAGGTGGAGCGACGGGTCGTCGCGCTGGGTGCGCACCACGGCGATCGCGAGCTGCTCCAACCGGCGGAGGGAATCGGCACTCCCCACCAGGCCGACGGTTTGCCGAAGGTCGCGCAACGCCGGTGGCCCGCCCCCCTGCGCGGCCAGTGGCGCGGCAACCAGGAGGGCAAGGAACGGGAGGGATCGGAGGGCGTGCAGTCCAGTCATTTGACGACCGTGATTTCCTGCTGGCGAGTCACCTTCTCCCCCGCGGGGGTCGAGACCGTCACTTCCACGAGATACGTCCCGGGACGGACTTCGTCGAGGGCAAGTTCCCGATGCACCACAAGCAGACCTCCCGGATGCACACCGTCGGCGGCCACGCGCAACGCCGCCCCGCCCCCGAAGAGTCGCGAGAGTGCCGACCCACCCGGCCGCACGATGCGCACCTCCGTGCGATAGGCGCTGCCCGCGAGGACGCCGCTCACCTCAAAGGTCAACTGCATCGCCTCACTGCGCCGGAAGCTGGCAAGCGGGTTGAGCCACGTCGTATCGCCAGGTGAGGGAACCCAGAAGAGCCGCACGGACCGCGTGCCGACGACGAGGTCCGAGAGACCAAGCGCCGGGCCTGTCGGTGACGTCACCACCACCGTGTCCCGCCGACTGCCGATGCCGGCCGGACCTTGTTCGAGCGACGCACGCACGGTGAGCCGGCCGGCCGGCACTCGGAGGGCCTGGCGTCCGAGCAGTTGCTCGGTGGCGGCCGCCGGCTCCTTCACGAGGAAGCGTCGGACGGTGTCGAGCGTGGCGACGAGCGCACCGTCGAGATCGAGGATGGTGGCCCGAAGGCGGACCTCGGCGATGTCACCACCAGGACCGGTCTCGAGGTTGAGCCCCTTGGTGGGCATGGCGAACGCGATCTGCAGCTGCGCGCCGGCGCTGTCGGCTCCGGCTGCCGCGACAAAAATCGTCGCGTCGAGCGCGCGCCGAAAGCGCAGCGGCCAACTGTCGGTGCGCGTCCCGATGGCAATGCTCTTCCGGCCAACTGCCCGCTCCTCGGTTTGCAGCATCGTGCCCCCTCCTCGCGCGGCCCCCAGCATCCGGGAATAAAGTTGGCCGAGCGGTTCACGGGAACGCACCAGTGCCTCCGCCTGACCGGACGATGACAATTGCCCCGAGTCGCGCGCCTGCATCGCCCCCACGAAGCCGAGAATGTCGAGCACGCTCTCGACGAGTCGGAAATCCTGCACGTCCTGACGCGCGACGAAATGGAAGACGAGGTCGCCGGTCGTCCGCTGGTAGCGCCACGACTCGTTCGGCTCGATCCCGGGCACGTTGTACTGCACGCGCTGGTCCGGTGCCCCGTGGCGCACGTAGATCACGCCACGATCGTCGAAGTCGTCCTGCGTGGAGCGGTAGCGTTCCTGGATGTCGTATTGCCGCCGCCGTGACACGAGGCGGAAGTTCCGCTGAGCATGATCGAGCCGGGCGTAATGTTCGCGGAGGCGCCCACCGGTGCGCTGCAGCTCGTCGTGATCGCGTCGCTCGAAGAACGTCCGCACCAGCGTGACCCGCGCGGTCGGCGCGGCGGCATCAAACGAGGCGAGCGTGGTCGCGGGCATCAGCACGGCAAGGTCCCGACGGTACATCGCGAGGACCGCCCCCTCGGCCAGCCCGAGCCCGCGATACCACGGCTCGCCGCCATCGAGCCGGCCAAGGGCGAAACGCGCCCGCGCCTGCTCCAGCAGCCCCTCGACATTGATCCGGTCGAGGGCGAGCAGCGCGTCGGCCGCCGCCAGGGCGGAGTCGGCGCTGCCCACTTCGCGCTCGACCCGCGCGCGCGCCAACAGCACGTCGGGGTGGCGCGCGGCCGGCGTGCGGGATGCGCGACGCAACGCCGCGAGCGCCACATCCATTCGGGCGTTCACGATCTGTCGCAGGGCGGTGTTGCTCAACTCGACCAGCCCGATGACGAACGACGGGTCGACCTCGGCGCTGCGCGCGAAGGCATTGGCTGACCGGGTCAGCGCATCCTTGCCCAACATCGTCTTGAGGCCGGCCACGGGCGAGAAGTCGGAATCGCCGACGCCGAGCTCGGCCAGACCGAGTCCGAACCAGCCGTACGGCCAGGTCGGTTGCAGCGTCGTGGCCCACTGGAATTCCGACGCGGCGTCATCGTAGTGCTTCTTCCCGCCGACCTCTCCGAGTCGAACCGCCACGAAGCCGAGCCGGAGATGTACCATCGCGCTGTCGCGATCCCGACGCGCCTGGCCCATCCACTGTTTTTCCAAGGCGAGGAGCGGGACGGAATCGGTGACCCGCGCGAGCGAATCGCGCAGCGCCGCGAGCTCGCGACGCGCCGCCGGACCCTGTGCCGCCGATTGTCCCGTCAGCAGCAGGAACAACAGGGGGAGCAGGGTCGCGCAGCGGCAGGGGCGGGCCATGGTCACTCGGGGCGGTTGGGGGAGGCTGCGGATTGGGGACGCCTGGCCGGGTCGTTCGTGGACAGTGTGGCGTGGCCCAGAAAGGTACGCAGTCCGGCGACGATCGCGTCGGCGTACCGTTGCTGACCCTCAGCCGTCCGCATCGCGGCCTCCTGCAGCGGGATCATGAGGAACAACCCCTCGGCGAGTACCGCTGGGTACCACGTCGGGCGGACCATCGCGAGGTCGCCGCGCGCGACGCCGAGGTTGCGCAGTCCGAGCCGACGCACGAGCTCCTCCTGAATGGCCTGGGCGAGCTCGATCGATTGCGGATGCTGGAAGAAAGTGCTGCTGCCGTTGTTGGTGAAGGGGTTGATCCCGTCGGGCAGCGCGTTGAGATGAATCGACACCAGCACGTCGGCATCGAGGGAGTCGGCGATGGCGACGCGCTGCCAGAGTTCCACTGGCCCGGCGTCCCGCCGCGTCAGGGAGACGACGGCCCCCAGTGCGCGGAGTCGGTCCGCGGCGATGCGTGCCACCGCCAGCGTTGCCTCCGGCTCGCAGAGCCCAGTCGGGCCACAGGCGCCCACGGGTGGATGCCCCGGGTCGAGCACGATGCGCCGGCCCTTCAGTGGATTGACGCGATCGACCGTCGGCGGCTGCCGGAACTCGAAGAGCAGATCGCCACGATCGACGCGCACGCGCCATCCCCAGAGCGGCTGGGCGAACGACAACTCCATCTCGACCCGATCCGTCGCCACCTGATGCCAGCCAAGCCACCGCACGAATCGCCCGGTCACCGGGTACCGCGTCCAGTCGGCGTCGCCCGCGACGCCGAAGAGGGTGATGGTGAGACCAGCCGGGGTGGCACGCACCTGATGCGCGACCGGCGCGCTCAGGGGAATGCGGAGCCGTGCGCCGCTCGGCGTAGCGGACAGCGTCAACGACCCCATGACGGCGAGGCCGGGCAGCGCCATCCCGCGTTGCGGCGCCACCTCGGCGATCGGCACCCACGCGGTGGCACCCGAGGCAAGCCGCAACCGAACCAGGTCATCCTGACGCGCTTCCGCCGTGGCGACGGTGCCAACCGGAAAGAACCAGTGGTAGGTCCCGCCAGGGAGATTGCGGCCAATGACGACGCCATCGCGCTCGGCACCTAGCCTGGCCGGCTCATCCAGCCGGACGACGGCCGGACGCACCCCCTGACGACGCACGGTCAGCGGCCAGGGGAGTCGGGTTGTATCGGCCCCCACCACGACTTCGAGTTGCGGGATGGCGCCGGCTGGCGGCATGGCGACACGCAGCCAGTCGTCGCTGCCCGACGCGGTCTCGCCATCGAGTCGCGCGAGGTAGGTGGTCGCGATCGAACTGCGGTCGAGTCGACGCTCGTCCCGCTCGAAGGCGAGGACACTCGCCGCGGGTGGGTCGGCCACTGCGGCGGCGGCGAATGGCAGCGCACGGCCGTCAGGCAGCAGCAGGCGCACCGACGCCCCCGGCGCCGCGCGCACCCTGAGGGTGAGCGCCTCATCGACGGGGAGCCAGAATTGGGATCGCGGTTGGTTCGAGCCGGGCACCACCCACGCGCCGGTGCGGCGCACCCACCCGGCGCGGCGGAGGGGCAGCTCGCTCCGTACCACTCGACTCCCGAGTCGCGCCTCGAGGCGGATCACCACGGCGGAATCCTGGGGGACGGCGATCCAGGCGAGCCATGCGCCGTTGGGGGCCACGGGGACCGCCAGGCCGTTCACGGTCAGGGTTGCGGCGCCATCACCGACGTTTCCCATGAGAAACGTCGAGTCGGCGATATCGAGCACGCTTCCTGCTTTGGGATAGCGGACATCGAGCCGCAATTCCCCGTGGACAGCGGGGATCGGTGGCAACGGACGCTGGGCCTCGAGGCGGGCCGCCAGGACGAGTCCCAGCAGGGGAAGGGCTCGGAGCATCATCGTAAAACACATTCGGACCGTCACTTAGCAGAGTTTCGCGTTGACGTGCTTTGGGGGAGCGCCCTATCTTCCACCAGCCGGATCACGCGCTCATCAGAACTGGAGCCATGCCTACGTCGAACGTTCGCGCTTCCTTGTACGCTGTCACGGATCGGGGCCGTACGCGGGACCACAACGAGGACACCTTCCTCGTGGCGGACCTGGCGACCGGCGAGCCGATCCGTGAATCGCGTCCGGAAGCGCACACCGTCGGCGAGCGTGGCGCGCTCTACCTGGTCGCCGATGGCATGGGTGGCGCCGCCGCCGGCGAGATCGCCAGCGAGATGGCCGCCGTGGCCATCCACGAGCACATGGCCAGCGCGTGGCGCGAAGACGCCGACCACTCCGAGGACCGCTTCGCGCATCACCTGGTGCAGGCGGTCGAACGCGCGAACGAAATCCTCCATGCCTACGCCGGCGAGCATCACGAGGTCCGCGGCATGGGGACGACGGCCACGGTGGCCGGCGTACACGGCGACCGGCTGTACATCGCGCAGATCGGTGACTCGCGGGGGTATCTCGTCCGCGGCGACATCGCCCGCCAGCTGACCCGCGATCAATCGCTGACCCAGCGCCTCGTCGAGGTCGGCGAACTCACCGAGGAAGAAGCCGAGGCGAGCGAGCGGCGCAACATCATCCTGCAGGCCCTCGGCCCCGACTCCGACGTGCGGGTGGACCTCTCGTGGCAGTCGCTGCAACAGGGCGACGTGCTGATCATCTGCAGCGATGGGCTCTCGACCGTCGTCCGCCGCGACGAGATTGCCGAAGCGGTTCGCCAAGGAGCAGAACATCGAGCGGCTCTGCTCGCGCCTGGTCGCCCTCGCCAATGAACGGGGCGGCCCGGACAACATCACCGTGGTGGCGGTGCGCTTCGACGGCGACGGCCTGCCGTCGGCGAGCGACATCGAGCCGGGCTACCACGAGTTCCTCACCACCGACGAGCGCCCCGGCCTGCAGCCGACGGCCGCCTTCCCTGCCCCGCCGCGCCCCGCGGTCGTGCCAACGCCCGCGCCACGGAGCGGATCACCCACCGGCCTGACGTTGGTGGCGATCGCCGTCGCCATGGCCGTTCTGGCGATCGCCCTTCTCCTCAGCTGACGCCCCGCCTCACGGCGGGGTGATGCACCCGAGCACCCGCGGCCCGGCCGCGCCAGTGACCGCCGGCAGATTCCCCGGCTGTCCGTGCAGCGTCAACCATCCCAGCATCGCAAACGCCACCGCCTCCTTCGCCTCGGCCGCAAAGAACAATTCGTCGAACGTGCCGACCGTCACGCCGCGCGTGGCGAACCGTTGGGCCAACTCCTCCATGACCACCGGATGCCGACTGCCACCACCCGCCACCAGCAGTTCCGTGAACGGGGGCAGGAAGTCGGTCGCGAATCGAGCAATCCCCTCAACCGTCAACGCGACCGCGGTCCGCACGCCGTCGGGTCCCGGACAGCGCGCCGCGATCGCCGCGGCGTAGTCGCGGCCGAAGCGTTCCCGCCCGGTACTGCGCGGCGGCGGCGCGGCAAAGAAGGGATCGGCCAGCAACTCCGCCAGCAGATCCTCCTGCACGCGGCCCGATCGCGCCACCGCCCCGTCGGTGTCGAAGGGCAACCCAGGCACCGTGCGGCGCGCCAGTTCGTCGATGATCGCCATCCCCGGTCCGGTATCGGCCCCCACGACACCGTCGAGCCCGCCATGGGGCGGCACCCAGGTCACGTTCGCCATGCCACCGATGTTGAGCAGCACGCGAGCGTGGTCTGCCGCGCCGAACAGCAGTGCATCGACCATTGGGACCAGCGGCGCGCCCTGGCCTCCGGCCGCCACGTCGCGGGCCCGCAGGTTCGAGACGATGCGCACGCCGAACCGTTCCGCCAGCACGGCGGGCTCGCCGAGCTGCAGCGTGACGCGCGGCGGCTCATGCCACATGGTCTGGCCGGGGAAGGTGATGGCCGCGAGGGCGTCAGCGCGGGTGTGCGTTGACTCGAGCAGGGTGTCGATGGCCTCGGCGGCCCACTCGGCCAAGGCAACATGCAGGTGCGCCGTCTCGGCGATCGACGCCCCGGCGAGGACTCCCTCGATCTGCGCACGCTCTGCTGACGAGTAGGCACGATGCACGAAGCCGAGGAGATCAACGCGTGTCGGACCGGCGATCTTCACCAAGGCCGCATCGACGCCATCGAGCGACGTCCCCGACATCAGTCCGACCAGCAGCATCGGCGCCTGCGTCATGCCGGCTCCGCGATCGGTGGCGGATCGCCAACGATGGCGCGCAACCGGCGATCGACGGCGACGAGTCGTGCTTCGGCCGCCACGGCATCGATGCCCTCGTGCAGCATCACGATCGCGGTGCGGACGCGCCCGCCTGCAGCACGAATCGCCGTGCGCGCCGCCGCACGTGGTGCACCGGTCGCCTCCATCACGATACGCTCGCCGCGATCCTCGAGCTTCGCGTTGGTCACCTGCACGTCGACCATCAGGTTGCCCCACGTCTTGCCGATCCGGACCATCGCGCCGGTCGTGAGCATGTTCAGCACCAGCTTGGTGGCGGTGCCGGCCTTGAGCCGGGTCGACCCCGTGACCAGTTCCGGGCCGACATCGACGTGGATGACGACATCAACCAGGCCCACCATCGCGGCGGGCGGCTCGGCGCAGCTGAAGAAGACGGTGCGCGCGCCGCGCGCGGCGGCGCGTTGCAGCGCCCCGTGGACGAACGGCGTGGTGCCGCTCGCTGCGATGCCGACGACGACATCGTCTGCGCCGACGGCGCGCGCGTCGACGGCGGCCGCCCCGGCCGCCGGATCATCCTCAGCCCCCTCGACGGAACGCACCAGCGCATCCGGGCCGCCGGCGATGATGCCCTGCACCATCGCCGGCGGCGTGCCGAAGGTCGGTGGGCATTCCGAGGCGTCGAGCACGCCAAGCCGTCCGGAGGTACCGGCGCCGACGTAGGTCAGGCGGCCACCACGGCGGAAGGCGGCCTCGATCAGCGTCATGGCGGCGGCGATCGACGCCTGCGCGGCCTCGATCGCGACGGGGATGCGGGCCTCCTCGGCGACGAAGAGCGCGACCAGCGCCGACGGCTCGAGCAGGTCGAGGTCGGTCGAGCGGGGGTTGCGACGCTCGGTGCTGCGCAGCGGGGAGGTCATGGGGCAACCGGCATGGGTGCGAGGGCAGGTGCGGCGCTTTAAGTTACGACTGGCCCGAAAGGGCTACAACTCCGCCAATCGCCCGATCCCCGAGGAAGCCGTGATCCGATCGACGCGCCGTGCCTGGCGTTCCGCCGCGCTGGCCCTCCTGCTGCCGTTCGCCGCTCTCGCCGCCCAGCAGGCCACGACCCTGCCCGCCGGCTTCCGCTACACCGGCAAGGCCCGGGTCCTCGAGGCACCCTCCGCGATGGCCGCCTCGGGCAGTCCGATCGCGAGCGACGTCGGCCGCGACATCATGCGCCGGCGGCAATGCCGTCGACGCTGCGGTGGCCGTCGGATTCGCCCTCGCGGTGACCCACCCCGAAGCGGGCAACATCGGCGGCGGCGGCTTCATGATGATCCGTCTCAAGGATGGCACCGTGGCCTCGCTCGACTACCGGGAGACGGCGCCCGGCAAGGCGTCCCGCGACATGTACCTCGATGCCAACGGCAAGTTGACGGACAAGAGCGTGTACGGCCATCTCGCCTCCGGCGTGCCGGGCTCGGTCGCCGGGATGCTGGAGGCACACCGGAAGTACGGCAAGCTGCCACTCAAGCGGTTGATCGCGCCGGCGATTGCCCTCGCGCGCGACGGCTTCCTGATCGACTCGTCGCGGTCTCGATCATTGCGCGGTCACGTCGCCCGGCTGAAGGAGTATCCCGCCTCGGCGGCACAGTTCGTCATCAACGGCAAGGAGCCGATGCCGGGGACGCTGTTCAAGCAGCCGGAACTCGCCAAGACGCTGGCAGCGATCAGCGCCCGCGGCCGCGACGGCTTCTACAAGGGGTGGGTTGCCGATGCCATCGTGGCCGAGATGGCGCGCGGCGGCGGCATCATCTCCCACGCCGACCTTGCGGCCTATCAGCCGAAGTGGCGGACCCCGATTGCCATCAACTATCGCGGCTGGACGATCTATTCGATGCCGCCCGCCTCGTCGGGTGGGACCACCCTCGCCATGATGCTCAACATCCTCGAAGGGTGGGGCAAGATGCCGGCGTTCGGATCCGTCTCGCTATTGCATCGCGAATCGGAAGCGATGCGGGCGGCGTTCACCGAGCGGAACTCGCTCCTCGCCGACACGGACTTCGAATCGGTGCCGATGGCGAGGCTCCTCTCGAAGGAGCATGCGGCCACCCTGCGGAGTCGGATCAACCTTGCGAGGCACACCCCGACGCCGGCCTTCGACAGCCGCCTGCGCGACGGCAACAGCACCACGCACTACTCGGTGGCCGACGCTGACGGCAACGTCGTCTCGACCACCACGACGCTGAACAATTCGTACGGCTCGCACGTCACCGTCGCCGGCGCGGGATTCCTCCTGAACGACGAAATGGATGACTTCGCGGCCGCCCCGGGCACGGCCAACATGTATGGCCTGGTGCAGGGCGAGGTCAACGCGATCAAGCCCGGCAAGCGGATGCTCTCGGCGATGACGCCGAGCATTGTCGTCGATCCGTCAGGCGCGCTGCGACTGGTCGTGGGGACGCCCGGCGGTCCGACGATCATCACCCAGGTCTACCACGTCATCAGCAACGTGATCGACCACGGGATGTCACTGCGAGACGCGGTCGAAGCGCCGCGGATGCACGAACAGGGACTCCCGGACCAGATGCGGATGGAAGGGCCGGGCGGCTTTGCGCCGGCGGCGATCGCCTGGCTCAAGGCGATGGGCCACACGGTTCAGAACAGTGGTGGGATGGGGGATGTGCAGGCGATCGCCCGCATCAAGGGCGGCTGGCAGGGGGTGAGTGACCCCCGCCTTGGCGGGGGCCCCTCGGGGTACTAGCGGTCGTTACTTCGCGAAGTCGTCGCGCAGGGTGATGGTCATCGCCTTGCCGGCGTGCACGATGATGTCGCGGTTGGCCGACTTGGCGGCCACCGCGGCACCCGCCGCACCACCGCCGACGGCGCCGACGATGGTGCCCGTCTTGCCGCCGATGACGCGGCCGATGATCGCGCCGGCCGCCGCACCGGCGCCGGTGCGTGCCACGTCCGTCGCGCCGACACCACGAGCCTTCATTTCATACTCGTAGTCGGTCGCAGCCGCGGTGATCGGGTAGCTCTGCCCGTTGATCTCCACCGACCGACCGGCGAGCGACAACGTCCCCTTCTCGCCGCGGTTGTTGGCCTGACCGATCGCCGTGACGGCCAGCGTGATCACCGAACCGGCGGGGATGATCACCCGGCCGGTCGAGCTGCTCACGTCACTGCTGACGCGGACGCGGATCGGGTCGCCAACGCGCGTGTACTCCGAGTGGATCGAGTCGAGCGTCACCGTCGAGAGCGTGGTGCCGCTCACCAGCGTCACGGTGGCGGTGTTCCTGGACGGTCGGAGCCGGGGCGGGCGATACCGGCGCCGGGCTCGGACGGGTCGTGACCGGCCGAGTGGCGGTCGCCCGCGGCGGCGGCGGCGTCTTCACGAAGACCGTCTCCGGCGGCGGAGCCGGCTTGCTGGTGTCAAGGGCCGGTGCATCGGCAATCGGCACCAGGGAATCAGTGCCGAGGGCATTTCCACCGTCGGCGGTCTTTTCGCCGCAGGCCGCGAGGGCCAAGGCAAGGACAGTGGCAAGGACAATCCGGCGGTCGTTCATTCGAGACTCCTGGGTGATCCGTGATCGGATCGGGGATACCTTTCCCCGATGCGCGCGCTACGCCGACTCCTGCCCTATCTCCGCCGTCATGCGGCAGCCTACTGGGTCGGCTTCCTTTCCCTGCTGGCATCCAATTTCTTCGCTACCCTCGGTCCGCGCTATCTCCAGCGCGGAATCGACATTCTGGCGACCGCTGGCCCTGGCGCTGCCAGGGGTGTCGCCACCGCCGCCCTCTGGGTCGCCGCTTTGGCGTTGGCCAGCGGCGTCCTGCGCTTCGGCATGCGACACCGACTCAATGGGGCGTCCCGCGAGGTCGAAACCGACCTGCGCAACGACCTCTTCCGCCGACTGATGGGGCTCTCCGCGCCGTTCCACCAGCGCTTCCCGGTCGGCGACCTGATGGCCCGTGCCACGAACGACCTGCTCGCCCTGCGCATGGTCGCCGGCCCGGCCATCATGTACCTCGTCGACACCACCGTACGCACCATCATGATCGTGCCGATGATGCTGGCCCTCTCTCCGTCCCTCACGCTCTGGGCCCTGCTCCCGACGCTCGGCCTGCCGCTCGTGATGGTCATCATCGGCGGCGAAGTCCATCGTCGAGCGCTCGCGGTGCAGAACCAGTTCGGCGACATCTCCTCGTTCGTGCAGGAGCATCTGGCCGGCGTCCGCATTGTCCGCGCCTACGCGCAGGAATCGGCCGAGACCGCCCTCTTCCACGGGCTCGATCGCGGCTACGTGGCCAGCAATCTCGCCCTCGCCCGCGGTCAGGGGATCTTCCATCCGCTGCTGACCTTCCTCGGCGGGCTCGGCGCCGTCATCGCCATGATCTTCGGCGGCCGACTGGTCCTCACCGGCGCCATGACCATTGGCGGCTTCGTGGCGTTCGGAGTCTACCTCGCCACGCTCGTCTGGCCGATGATCGCCCTCGGGTGGGCAATCTCGCTACTCCAACGCGGTGATGCCGCCTCGGACCGTGTGCAGGCACTGTTGGAGGAGACGCCCGACATCATCGACCCAGCACACCCGGCGGCCCTCCCCGCGGTGGAGGGCGCACGCCGCCTGGCTTTTGAGGGGGTGTGGTTCCGCTACCCCGGCGCCGAACGGGATTGGGTCCTGCGGGACGTCTCCTTCACCGTGGAGGCCGGCAAGGTGCTCGGCATCGTCGGCGCCACGGGCAGCGGCAAGACGACCATCGCCGAACTGGTGGTGCGGACGTACGACCCCGACCAGGGCCGCATTCTCCTCGACGGGGTCGACATTCGGACGCTGGGGCTGGCCGATCTCCGCGCGGCCGTCGGCATGGTGCCGCAGGAGACGTTCCTCTTCTCCGATACGCTGCGCGAGAATGTGCTGCTCGGCTCCCCTGATGATGGCCGACTCGACGACGCCGCGCGCGTCGCTCGCCTCGATCAGGCACTCCCCGACTTGCCGCAGGGGTGGGACACGATGCTCGGCGAGCGCGGCATCAACCTCTCCGGTGGTCAGCGGCAGCGCGCGGCGATTGCTCGGGCGCTGGTGCGGCAGCCGCCCGTGCTGGTGCTCGATGATGCGCTGAGTGCCGTGGATGCGCAGACGGAAGAGGACATTCTCGCGGCACTGCGCGGCGCGATGGTGGGGCGCACCTGCCTGATCATCTCGCACCGCTTCTCCGCGGTTCGCGACGCCGATGAAATCATCGTGCTCGACGACGCGACGATCGCGGAGCGCGGCACGCATCAGGCGTTGCTGGCGAGGGGCGGGCGCTATGTGGCGTTGCTGAGCCGGCAGGAGCTCGAGGAGAGCCTGGCGTAGCGGCTACAACCGTCGCGCCAGCCAGTCCGGCGTCATGGCGCTCAGCATTCCGGCGAGGCGCGTGAATTCCCCCGTGACCAGCAGGATCCCCACCACCACCATGACGAGCCCGCTGAAGCGCTGGAGCCACGGCATCCAGCGGCGGAAGCGCGTGAACCAGGCGCGGAACGAATCGACGGCGAACGCGGCCACCAGAAAGGGCACCGCGAGCCCCGCCGAGTAGGCCAGCAGCAGCAGCACCCCGTGGGTCACGTCGCCACTGGTGCCTGCCATGCCGAGAATCGCGCCGAGGATCGGCCCGATGCAGGGCGTCCATCCCGCGGCGAACGCCATCCCCACCAGCACCGAGCCGAGGTAGCCGATCGGCTTCCGGTCGAGGTGGACCCGTTGGTCTCGGTCGAAGGCGTTGATCTTGACCGCCCCCATCATGTACAACCCGAAGGCGATGATCAGCACCCCGCCGATCCGCGCGAGGCGCAGCTTGTTGTACGCCAGCGCCGCGCCGAGGGCGGTCGCGCCTGCGCCGAGCAGGACGAAGACCAGGGTGAAGCCGGAGACGAAGAGAATCGCGTGCAGCACCGCATGGTGGCGACGATCGGTCATCTCGTCGAGCGTCATCCCGGTGAGGAAGCCGAGGTAGCTCGGCACCAAGGGCAAGACGCACGGTGACAGGAAGGAGAGGAGGCCGCCAGTGAAGGCGACCAACGGCCCGAAGGCGCCCTCGGTCATCCGCCCTGCCGCCCGGCGCGCGCGAGCACACCGACTTCGGCGTCACGGCATGCGCGACAGAGCCCGTGGATCTCCACGCGGTGCCGCTGCAGGAGGAACCCGTGTTCGTCGGCAACGAGCGGCAGGATGCGCTCGAAACGATCGGTCGAGAATTCGGTGACGACGCTGCATCGTGCGCAGACGAGGTGACCGTGGGGTGACCCCTGCCGCTTCGCCTCCCAGCGCTTGAAGCCCTCTCCGAAGTCGAGCTGCCGTACCAGTCCGCTCTCCACCAATACCTCGAGCGAACGGTAGATGGTGGCGAGGCCGATCTTGTGGCCCTGGTCCCGGAGCTGTCGCTCGATCGCGTCAACCGAGAGGTGGCGCCCGCCCGTGAAGACCGCCAGCGCGACGAGGTCGCGCTGGCGGGTCACCGGCAAATGGCGCTCCCGGAGCCAGCGCCGGAAGCGCTCGCCGAGGTCGCGACCCGCCTCCGCGTCAGTCGTCGCCATCACCGATGTCGGCGGCGGCGAGCTCGGCGTCGTCGGTGTCGTCGGCTTCGACGGCCTCCTCGGCCACGCTCTCGAGCGGCAACTCCTCCTGCACCACGACCGGCGGGAACCAGAGCGACACCTCGATCGGGACCGGCGGCTCCTCGTCGTCGGCACGCACCGGGACGAGGGCCAGCAACTCGTGCAACGCCTCGAGCGGACCACTGCCGACCTCGTCCATCACCGCCTCAAAACCGCCGCGCTTCTTCCCCTTGATCAGCGCAGTATACCGCGCGGTGTAGATGCGCCGACGATCGCCGTCGATCCGCGAGATCACCGCCGTCCCGTACTCGGCGAGGTCACGCCGGAGGACGCGGAAGACCCAGACGCCATCGACGTCGGCCGTCGGGATCTGGTCCTGGAGCCAGAGCGCGAGGCGCTCCCAGTGCGGGCCTTCGCCCGGACCACGCGGCGTCAGACTGGCAAGCATCGTTCAACGTAGGTGCGAAGCACGGTGAGGAAGTCCTGGGCATTGGTGACGACGCCGAACGCCTGATGCGTCCCGCGGTCCTTCAACTTGTTCACGACGAACTCCGTCTGGTCAACGCAGATCGTCATCAGCGGTTCTGGCCGCTCTTCCGGGTTCTGTGTGTGGAACGACGGCAGCATGTTGCCGACGGCAATCGCATGCAGGGCGGTGGCGATGAACACCGCGCCCGTGGCGCGCACGGCATGTTCACGCATGGCATCCTGCGCGGCGGTCGCGTCGGTGAAGACGCCGGGGAGCGGCCCATCGTCGCGGATCGACCCGGCCAGCACGTAAGGAACCCCGCGGGTCACCAGCGTGTGCATGATCCCGTCGGACACCAACCCCGAGGCGACCGCAGCCTCGATCGATCCGGCGGCCCGCACGGCGTTGATCGCGCGCATGTGGAGCCCGTGCCCGCCGGCGGTGGGGCGGCCCTCGTGGTCCATGCCGAGGGTGGTACCGTAGATCGCGGCTTCCATGTCGTGGACGGCGACGGCGTTGCCGGCCAGCATCGCCTGCACGAAGCCCTGCTCGACGAACCAGGCGAAGTCCGCGCGCGCGCGCGAGTGCACCAGCGCCGGCCCGGCGACCCAGACGAGATAGCCGCCGCGGGCACGCTGCGCGATCAACTGGGCGGCGAGGTCCTCGTAGTTGACCGGTCGCTCGCGGGAGACCTCGGTGCTCATGAAGGAGAACTCGTTCCCTCGCCGCGCGCCGCGGAGAAACCCCTCGGCGTACACCACCACCCCATCGGCGCCCTGCTCGTCGAGGCCGACCACCACCGGTTCGCCAGCCAGCACGCGACGCGGCTCGACCGTTTCCACGACTCCGCCGCGCAGGACCAGGACACAATCCATCCGCGGACGCGTCGGGGCGGCCCATCCGGAGGTCAGTCGGACGTAGGTCGGCAGGTTCGACGTCGAGAAGAAGCCGTCAGGCACCACGCCGTCGGCGGGCGCCGGGCGGAACGTCGCCACCGGCGCGTCCGCGAAGGGCGGGACGTCGAGATCGGGGAACCAAGGCATTGGCTCAAAGATAAGGGCCCCTCCCCGCTGCCGCGCCGTTGCCGCCCCGGCCGGAGCAAGGCACGTTTCGGCCATGGACCCCCGCCCCTGCCTCTCCGCCGCGCTCTTGATCGCCATTGGTCACGCTCTCCCCCTGACGGCGCAGCGGCCCGATTCCGCGACCGCACTCCCCCCGATCCGCGTGAGCGTGACCCGCGCCCCGGACTCGCTGGCCCGCCTGGGCGCGTCGGTGACGGTGGTCGACTCCCTGGCACTCCGCCGGGGGAGGCTCGCTGGAGGGCTCGACGAGGCCCTCGCCTTCGTCCCTGGCGTGATCGCCGCGAGCCGAGGGAATCCGTCGGTCGACCAGCGGCTCATCATCCGCGGCTTCGGGGCACGCGCCGCCTTCGGCGTGCGCGGCATCAAGATCCTCGTCGATGGCATCCCGCAGACCCTCCCCGACGGACAGAGCCAACTGACGAACCTCGACCTCGGCGGCATCGAACGGGTCGAAGTGCTGCGTGGGGCGGCATCGTCGCTCTATGGCAACGCCGCCGGCGGGGTGATCGCGTTCATGTCGCGAACGGACAGGGACTCGACCCCGAGAATCCACATCGGGATCGAACGCCTCGATGATCAGGGCAGCCGCTTGGAGAGTCATGGCTCTCTCGCCATCGGGCGCGCCAGAGTGACCGTCCAGAGTTCCCTCACGAAGAACGACGGCTACCGCGATCACTCCGCGACCGAACAGCGTCGCGCACAGTATGCGCTTGCCTACCAGTGGCGCCCGTCGACAACCATCATTGCGCGGGCGGCCTGGGCCAACGATCCGTTCGCCGACAACCCGGGCGCGCTCACGGCCACCGAGTCCGCGGCCACGCCATCGGTGAGCGCGCCAAACAACCTGCTGCGGAATGCCGGCAAGGCGGTGCGCCAGAAGCAGTTCTCGCTCGGGCTCGACGACGCGCGTGGTGAATGGACGACCGAGGTGCGACTCTGGTTGCTCACCCGCGCGCTGGTGAATCCGCTGGCGGCACCAGCCCCGGCACCGAACCCCGCCGACGAGGGACTCTGGGTCGGCCTCGACCGGCTCGGCACCGGCCTGCGGGCGAGCACCACCCGGCGTCTGGGAGTGCACCACCTCACCGCTGGGATCGATCTGCAATCGAGTCGCGATGATCGCACCAATCGTCGTCATCGTCAGGGAACGCCATTTGGCCCGCTGCTGCTGGACCAACGCGAGACCGTGGGCGAGGTCGGCCTGTTCGCGCAGGCAACCATCGTCCGTGGCGCGTGGCAGGTGCGAAGCGGGATGCGATGGGACAACACCTCATTCGATGTCACGGATGCACTCGGCAGCGGCAGCGGGCAGCGCACCATGGCCGCGGTCAGCGGGAGCGCCTCGATCACGCGCGCCATGGGTCCGGCAACGAGCTGGGCCTCGGTGTCGACCGCGTTCGAGACCCCCACCACGACGGAGCTCGCCAACCAGCCCGACGGCCGCACCGGCCTCAATCGGGTGCTCGATCCGCAGCGCAGCGTCTCACTCGAAGTCGGACTTCGCAGTCCGGTGGCGTTCGGCCAGATCGAAGCGGCCGCCTGGAACACCTCGACGCGCGATGCGATCACGCCGTTCCAGGAGATCGGCGGCCGCTCGTACTACACCAACGCGGGTCGCACGCGCACGCGCGGCGTTGAAGCCGCGGCGCAGGCAACGCTCCACCCCGGCATCGTGGCGCTGGCAACCGTCACGGTGACCGATGCCACCTTCCGCGACTATGTCGTGAACGGTGTCCAGCTTGCCGGCCGCCGCGTCGCAGGGATTCCGCGCACCGTCGCGCGGCTCGGCATCCGTGGGGCGATCGGTCGCCTTGCGCTCGACGCCGACCACGCCTTCGCCAGTGCGCAGCACGCCGATGACGCCAACACGCTCGAGGCCGCAGGGTGGGGCGCCGGCATCACCGGCCTCCGTCTCCGGTGGATCCCCCGGGGCCGGCACGCGCTCGCGCCGTTCGTCTCGGTGCAGAACCTCTTCAATCGACGGGTGATCGGATCGGTGACGGTGAACGGCACCTTTGGGCGAGTCTTCGAGCCGGCCGCCGGCCGCTTCATCAGTGGTGGCGCGAGCTTCCGCCTCTAGGTGGTGAGGGGTAGCGAGTGACCAGTGACCAGTGACCAGTGACCAGACTTACGACCTACGACCTACGACATCTACCGACTACCGACGACCAACGACTCTACAACAACGACACCGGATCCCGATCCAGCGCCAGCCGAACATCGCCGCGCATCGCGCCAAGTTTCGGCGCAAGCGCCCGAACCACCCCGCCGAGCACGGCGGCGTCGCCCTTGAGCAGCAGGTGATGCCGCCAGCGATTGGTGATCCGTTCGATCGGACAGGGAGCCGGCCCCAGCAGTGTCAGAGGCAGGTCGAGTCGCGTGATCAACGCGTCACACCAGCGCGCCAGCGCGGTGATCCGCTCGGCCACGGCGCCGCCGTCCTCGCCACTCGCGACGATCCGCACCAGCGAGGTCGTCGGCGGATACGGCGGCGAGCGGCGCCCTTCGAGCTCCGCCGTGAGGAACCCCTCCGCGTCGTGCTGGGCCGCGAAGCCGAGCGCCGGGTGTTCCGGCTGCCGCGTCTGGACCAGGACCCGGCCACCCTTCGGACCGCGGCCCGCGCGCCCGGCCACCTGCGCAATCAGCTGGAACGTGCGCTCGGCCGACCGGAAAT
This sequence comes from Gemmatimonadota bacterium, assembly GCA_016704275.1. NCBI lineage: Bacteria > Pseudomonadati > Gemmatimonadota > Gemmatimonadota bacterium. Next base: position 727,693 of record JADJAK010000001.1, on the reverse strand, counting down.
CGGGGAGGTGCAGCGCGGTGTCGGCGTCGACCACGCCGACCAGCGTCACGTTCGGGAAGTCGATCCCCTTGGCGATCATCTGGGTGCCGATGAGCACGTCGACGTCGCCCGTCCCGACGCGCTCCAGAATGCGATGATGGCCCCACTTGCTCGCCGTGGTGTCGAGGTCCATCCGGGCGACGCGTGCCGTCGGGAAGCGCTCCGCGACCAGGCGCTCCACCTGCTGCGTGCCGGCACCGAGGTGCCTGGTCGTGGTCCCCTGGCAGGCGGGGCAGGCACCGGGAATCGGCGTGCGGTAGTCGCAATAGTGGCAGCGGAGTTCGTCGGGGTTGCGGTGCACGGTCAGCGAGATGCTGCAATTCGGGCACTGCACTACTTCGCCGCAGGCGGTGCACTGCACGAAGGCCGCCCAGCCGCGGCGATTGAGCAGCAGGAGCACCTGTTCCTGCTTCGCCAACGCGGCCGTCACTGCATCGTCGAGGACGGTGCTCCACGGGACGCCCGTGGGATGCGCCACCATCGGCGTGGTGCGCAGATCCACCAACTGGACCGGCGGCATCGGCCGTTCGCCGATGCGCGCCGGGAGCCGCACGACATGATCCGGTGCGAGACGCGCCCAGCTCTCGGGTGCGGGCGTGGCCGATCCGAGGATGATGGCAGCGCCTTCGAGGCGGGCGCGCCAGGCGGCGATTTCGCGCGCGTGGTAGCGGGGCGTCTCGCCGTTCTTGTAGCTGGACTCGTGCTCCTCGTCGATCACGATCAGGCCGAGGTTGCGCACCGGGGCGAAGATTGCCGACCGCGCGCCGACGGCGACGCGTCGCTCGCCACGACGGAGCGCCCGCCACGCGTCGGCGCGTTCGCCATCGCTGAGGCCACTGTGCAGCACCGCGACGTCATCACCGAAGGCGCCGCGGAGTCGCGCGACCGTCTGTGGCGTGAGCGCGATCTCCGGCACCAGGACGATCGCCCCGCGATTCTCGGCGAGCAGTTCGCGGATGCGCTCGAGATAGACGAGGGTCTTGCCTGAACCCGTCACCCCGAAGAGCAGCGAGGTCTCGCCGGGCGCAATCTGCCGGAGCGTCGCGAGGGCGCGGGTCTGATCGGCGGTGAGATGCGGTGGTGGCGGGCTCGACGGGAGGTCGGCAAAGGGGTCGCGCGAGGTCTCGTCATCGAGCAGGACGATCACACCCGACGCCGCCAATTGCTGCAGCGGGCCGATGGTGGCGCCTGCCGCTTCAAGCAATGCGCGCACCGCCATTCGCCCGCCGCGACCCTCGAGCACCTCGTAGAGCTTTCGCTGCGCCGGCTTCCGGGCAAAGTGCTGATCGCGCGCCAGCAGCGGGAGGACCTCGCCAACGATCGCGGCCGTGCGGGTCGTCGCGGCGGCACCATCGGTGTTCGGTGGCACCACCTCCAGCGAGAGCGCTCCGACACGCTGGAGCCGGTCGGCGGCCTCCCAGAGCGGCTTCTTGAGGGCGCGACTGGCGGCCTGGATGGTGCCGCTCCCGCCGCGCCGCTGCAGCCACTCCACCAGATCGCCCGCCGTCCCGCCGACCACGGCGCGTGCGGCGGCCTCGAGGTGCAGCATCACCGTCGATTGCCCCCAGAGGGCGGCCGGCAGCATGGCGCGCAGCATCAGCCCGGGCGGCGCGCCGTAGTAGCGCGCCGCGCGCGCGGCCAGGGCGAGGAGCGGCGCCGGCAGGGCCACCTCGTCATCCGGCGCGGCGAGGATGTCGCGTGCCGCCGTGGGCGGTGGCGCGACATCGACCGCCGTGACGATGCCGATCAGCTCCTCTCGGCGGACCGGAACGACGACGCGCGCCCCGGGGAGCGCGCGATCGGCGAGGGTGGCCGGGATCCGGTAGCGATACGGTTCGGCGAGTGGCAGCGGCAGGGCGACCTGCGCGTACCGGTCGGTCATCGTCGTGTCACGCCCAACCCGGGGGCATCCGGCAGCGTGACCTGCCCGCCGGCGATGCCGGCCCCGACGAAGGGATCCTGCGAGAGCAGCGCGGCACCATCGAGATCGACGATGTCGACCAGCGGCGTGAAGTGTGCCGCGGCCGTGATACCGAGCGACGACTCGATCATGCAGCCGACCATGACGGTCATCTGGTGCGTGCGGGCAATGGCGATCATCCGCAACGCCTCACGCAACGAGCCGCACTTGGCGAGCTTGATGTTGATGCCGTCCACCCGACCGACCAGCCGCGCGATGTCCCCCGACGTGACGCAGCTCTCGTCGGCGATCAGCGGAATCCGCGCGTGTCGGTGGATGTGCGCGAGGCCATCGAGGTCATCGGGCGCAACCGGCTGCTCCAGCACCGTGACGCCGAACTCTTCCAGCACCGGCAACATCCGGACGGTGTGCACGGCGGTCCAGCCGCAGTTGGCATCGACGCGCAGCTCCTTGTCCGTCGCGTCGCGAATCGTGCGCAACAGCGTGAGATCGTCGGGGCCGCCCAGCTTGATCTTGAGGATCGGATACTCGGCCGCCTCGCCAACCTTCAGGCGAATCATCTCCGGCGTGTCCATCCCGATGGTGAAGGTCGACCGCGGGGCCGCGGCGCGGTCGAGCCCCCAGTAGCGCCAGAGCGGGACGCCGAGACGCTTCCCGACGAGGTCGTGCAGCGCGGCGGAGATCGCCACGCGCGCAGCCGCGTTCCGCCGCAAGGTGAGCTCGAGCCGCCGCTCGATCGCGTCGAGCTGGTGCGGGTCATCACCGAGGAGCGTGCCGTAGGTCGCGAGCGCCGCCTGCACCGTCTCCAGCGTCTCGCCGTAGAAGCGCGTCGCCGCGGCCTCGCCCCACCCCTCGACGCCGTCGTCGTCGGTGATCTTGACCATCACGGTGCGATAGTCGCTCTGGCCGCCGCGTGCGATGATGAACGGATGGCGGGTGCGGAGGGCGAGCAGCTCGGTGCTGAGGCGAAGGGTCATGGGGGAAGCTTAGGCGAGCGCCTCGACGGTCGCCAGCACCCCGTTGGCGAGTCGCGCCGGGAGGTAGCCGCCTTCCATCAAGGCCACGATCGGGGCCGAGGGGAAAGCGGTGCGGAGCCGCCCCACCCAGTCGGCAAAATGGGGCGGCTCCAGGGTGAAGCCGCCCAGCGGATCGCCGTCCATCCCGTCGTAGCCGGCGGACACCAGCACCACGTCGGGTCGCCATTCGGCGGTGGCCACCGTCACCGCATCCCACAGCGCCTCGACGTAGCGTGCGGCGGCGAGCTGCGGTGGCATCGGCACGTTGAAGATGTTGCCCACGCCGCGTTCGTCGGCGGCACCGGACCCAGGCCACCACGGCGATTGATGCATCGAGATGAAGCGGATCGTCGGGTCATGCTCGACGAGGGCCTGCGTGCCATTGCCGTGGTGCACATCCCAGTCGACGATCAGCACCCGATCGCGACCGGCGCGTCGAGCCTCGGTGGCGAGCAAGGCGATGTGGTTGGCGTAGCAGAAGCCCATCGCGCCATGCCGCAGGGCGTGGTGCCCCGGCGGGCGGATGGCCGCGAAGGCGTTCCCCTGTCCGTCGAGGGCGTGGGCGAGCGCGGCGCGGGCGGCCCCAGCCGCCGCCAGCGTGGCACGCCAGGTCGCCGGCCCGACGGGGCAATCCGGGCCATAGTCCCCGGTGCCACGGCGGCTCATCGCCTCGAGGTCCTGGAGATAGGCGGGATCGTGGAGCGTGGCCAACCACTCGGGCGGCGATGGTGCGGCATCGGCGACGGGGACACCCGCCGTGGCGAGTCGCTGCAACACCGTGCGCAGACGCGCCGGCTGTTCCGGCATGCCGCTGCCAGGGTCGTGCGTCAGGCACGCCGCTGCCGTCACGACAAGCATCGTGTCCGTCCCGTTCAGTGGACTGGGCGGCGCGACCGGCGCAACACGATCAGCGGCGCACCGGCCGGCATGCCGCTCTGGGCAACCGTTTGCGCTTCATCGGCCAACTCCGCCCCGCGAAACTTGACGAGGAAGGCGTCAGCGGACTCGACGACACGGGCAGCCGCCAGTGCGCGCTGCTTGATCTCGCGCACCGTGGTGGTCGGCGTCACCACGAGTGGGATGTCGTCCCAGACCTCGTGCACCATCACCCGAATCGGCAACTCGGCGGCGGTCATGTCGGCTCCGCGGCGGGAGGCAGGGTGCTCAGGAATCGATCCACTGCGTGATCAAAGAGCAGCGTGCTGGCACGCACGCGGGTCGACCCATCCACCACCGAGGTCGCGAGCGCGATCTCCTCGCCGCCCTGTCCGCGCAGCACCAACCAGCTGTCGCCTTCCTTCTCCGGAAATGCCGCGTGATGCGGCACCCGTTCGGCAAAGAAGCGCTTGGCGCTGGTGATCACGGCGCCGGGGTCGAGCGAGGTCGTCACGTTGAATACCATCAGGGCACCTCATCGCGCGTGTCGGAGACCGCCTGCACCGCACCCTGATGCAGGGGACGGGAACGAAAGAGGTCGAACAACCGGGGCTTCACCCGCAGCACGAGGATCAAGTCGCCGGGGGGCGGCTCATCCACGCCATCCACCAGAAGATAGGCGGGCAGTGACGTCTGCGGCGGCACTTCGGCCACATAGCGCTTGCCGTGCCAATTGAAGCGTACCGCCGATGGCACCTGCCGCACCACCAGGTCAAGAAACCAGTCGTCCTCGACCTGGTAGACATCCGCCACCGGCGCGTCGCCATCCAGGAAGAAGAGGGGATCGAACGGGTCACCGTCCTGGCGCGCATAGTTGGCTTCGGCCGCGCGGTCGAGCGCTTCGAGGTCATCGCCCCGGGCGCGCCATTCGACGTGGTGCCGCAGCTCGTGCGTCAGCGTCTCCCACCCCTCCTGCTCCCAATCGAAGGTCGCGTCGAGTTGGGCCAGCGCCAGGAAAGAGCCGTGATAGAGCACGACCCGGCTCTGGACCGCCTCGGGGGCCTCCTGCTCAAGCGGCAGCGGGATGCACTCGCCCAGGGTGTAGATCTCGGCGCGCGTCGGATGCGGCACCGCCCGCGGCGACACCACCACCTCGGTGACGCCATCGAAGTACTCACTCGGCACCTCGGCACTCATCCGGCGGATCATCCGCTCGAACTCCGCGAGTATCACGACCGCTCAGGCATGGTCGAGGGCCTGCGCCAGGTCGGCGATCAGGTCCTCGTAGTGCTCGACACCGACCGAGAGCCGGATCAGCCCCGGGGTGATGCCATAGCGCGCCTGATCCGCCTTGGAGACATCGGCATGCGTCATCGAGGCTGGGTGCTCCACCAACGACTCGGTGCCCCCCAGCGAGACGGCCAACTTCGCGAGCTGCATCGCGTTGAGGACACGAAACGCGGCAGCCTCGCCGCCACGCACCTCGAAGGCGATCAACGACCCGGGGCCGGTGCACTGACGCTCATAGACGTCGAGCATCGGATGGTCGGCGCTCATCTCACCGAGGTAGTGCAATGCGGCAACCTTCGGATGGGACTTGAGGAACCGGGCCACATGCCGCGCGTTCTTCATCGCGGCCGTCATTCGCATCTTGAGCGTCTCGAGCGAGCGCATCAGGAGCCAGCCATCCATCGGCGACAGCATCGATCCGAGGAACGTGCGCAGACCGCGCACCGGCGCCATCATCGCCTTGCTGCCGAGGGCGGCCCCCGCAATCACGTCGCTGTGGCCCCCAATGAACTTCGTGGCCGAGTAGAGGACGATGTCGGCGCCGTGGCGCAGCGGCTGCTGCCAGAGCGGGCCGAGGAAGGTGTTGTCGACGAGCACCGGGGCATGGCGACCCGGGGTCTCGAGCCGCCGGGTCATCGCGACCACCGCGGCGATGTCGATCAGCCCGTTGGTCGGATTCGCCGGCGTCTCGAGCAGGACGGCGCCGAGCGGCCGGCCGGCCAGCTCCTCGCGCAGCCGTGATTCGTGCGCAGCGGCCGGCTCACCCGCAGGCAGGGCGATGGCCGTCACGCCCCAGGTCGGCAGCACGTGGTGGAGGAAGTGATCCGACCCGCCGTAGATCGGCGCACTGTAGATCACGACGTCACCGGGGCGGAGGTAGGCCATCAGCGCGGTCGTCGTCGCCGCCATCCCGCTGCTGAAGACCGCACAGCTCTCGGCCTCGTCCCAGAGGCAGAGGCGATCCTCGAGCACCTCGAGGTCCGGATTGTTCAGCCGGGAATAGATGAGCCCCGGCACCTCGCCGGGGCTCGCCTCACGCAGCCCGTACGCCACCTCGAAGAAGGCCTTGCCGGCCTCGGCGCTCTCGAAGACAAATGTCGACGTCTGGAAGATCGGGCACTTGATGGCACCCTCGGACAGCGTCGGATCGTAGCCATACCCCATCATCAGGCTCTCGGGGCGCAATCGATGCGCCCCGATGGCCCGATGTGCCGCGTGTTTCGCCATGGTTACTCCTCCAGCTTGGCGGCCACCCAGGCAACCACCTGGTCGAGGCCGATACGCTCCTGCTGCATCGAGTCACGGTGACGCACGGTCACGGTGCGGTCCGTCAGGGTGTCGTGGTCGATCGTGAAGCACCACGGCGTGCCGACCTCATCCTGACGCCGATAGCGCCGACCGATCGCACCACCATCATCGTAGAACGAAGGGAAGCGACGCTTGACATCGTGGTAGAGCGCGTCGGCGACCTCCGGCAGTCCATCCTTCTTGGTCAACGGCAGCACGGCGGCCTTGATCGGCGCAATGCGCGGGTGGAAGCCGAGCACCACGCGCACTTCACCCTCGACCTCTTCCTCGCGATAGGCATCGGCCATCACCGTCAGCGTGACGCGGTCGGCGCCCGCCGAGGTTTCGACGATGTACGGGAGGAAGCGCTCATTCGCCTGCGGATCGAAGTACTCGAGCTTCTTGCCGGAGTGCTCCTGGTGCCGCCCGAGATCGAAATTGCCACGATTGTGGATGCCCTCGATTTCCTGCCAGCCAAAGGGAAACTCGTACTCGATGTCGTAGGCCGCCTTGGCATAGTGGGCGAGCTCCCCCGGCCATGCTCGTGCCAACGCAGCTTGCTCGGCGTGAGGCCGAGGTCGTGATGCCACTGCATGCGGATGGCACGCCACTGCTCGAACCACTCCATGTCGCTGCCGGGCCGGACGAAGAACTGCATCTCCATCTGCTCGAACTCGCGGGTCCGGAAGATGAAATTCCCGGGCGTGATCTCGTTGCGGAACGCCTTGCCGACCTGGGCAATCCCGAACGGGATCTTCTGCCGCGAACTGTTCAGGACGTTCAGGTAGTTGACGTAGATTCCCTGAGCCGTCTCCGGCCGGAGGTAGACCACCGCCGCCGTGTCCTCCACCGGCCCCATGAACGTCTTGAACATGAGGTTGAAGAGCCGGGGCTCGGTCAGGTCGCACGCCGTGTGCTCCCCGGGGACCTTGCTCGGCTTCTGGGGGCAGCGGGCGTCGGCCAGCTTGTCGGCCCGAAACCGGCCCTTGCAGGTCCGGCAATCGACCATCGGGTCGGTGAAGCCGGCCACATGGCCGGAGGCCTCCCAGACCTTGGGGTGCATCAGGATGGCGGCATCGAGCCCCTCGATGTCGTCCCGGGCGTGCACCAGGGAACGCCACCAGCGGTCCTTGACGTTACGCTTCAGCTCCACGCCGAGCGGGCCGTAGTCCCAGACCGAGCCCAGCCCGCCGTAGACTTCCGAGGATTGGAAGACGAAGCCCCGGCGCTTGGCCAGGGAGACCAGCTTGTCCATTAAAGTCAGATCAGCCATGGTCCGAAACTAGCAGAAGTGGAGGAGGGTAGCCCGTGTTCGCGAGCGGGAAGGTAACGGCTCCCGGCAGTCGGCTCCATCCAGAGGCAGGACAATTGGCCATCATTGCTCGATGCATCATGAAACGTCGACTCCCTCCCTCGGGCCCGGTGGCCCGGTGGGGGCGCCATGGCGTGACCCTTATCGAGCTCCTGATCGTCATCGTGATGATCGGTATTCTCTCGGGGATCGCCGCCTCCCGGCTCGATTGGCAGCGCTATCGGACCGATGCCATCGCCCGCGAAGTGATCACGGAAGTGAGCAAGGCGCAGCGACTTGCCGTCACCCTGCAGGCCAATGTCCGGTTCGTGGTGGTCGACCCCCAGCGGATCCAGATTCACGAGGACGTGGACAACAATGGCGCCGTCGGAACCGGGGAACGGGTCCGGACCGTGGTCCTGGACGAGCCGGGCCGGCTGACCAAGGGGACGTCAGCCGACGTCCCGGGTCCCTCGGACCCGACCGAGATTGCCACCATCGTCTTCCGACGCGACGGCTCCGCCTCCCGGGGGGGTACGATCTATCTCACCTCGGCACTGCCTGACGCATCCTGCAAGCGTTGCCGAGCGATCTCGGTCGTCCGGGCCACCGGGCGGCCCACCCTGTACTCCCTGAGCACCGGCACCTGGCGGAGGGCCAATTGAACCACGACCGACGCGGTTTCACCCTGGTCGAGGTCCTGCTGGCGGTGGTGATCCTAGTCCTGATCACCACCACCTTCGCCCGATTTTCGACCGAATTCACCAAGGGAATGACCGGATCGTCGATCCGCGTCGTGTCGGCCGGGGTCGCCCAGGACCGACTGGAGCTCGTCCGAGCCGACCCCCGGTATACCCGGCTCGCGACCCTCTACGCCAGCGGGTCCGGCGCCGATACCACCGGCTTCTCCGGCTTTCCGCGGATGCGCCGGATCACCACGATCGTCCGCGACCAGTCCGGGTCCCCTGCCCGGGACCGCACCACGGTGACCGTCCGGGTGATCGACCCGGGCCTGAAAGACACCGTCGCCGTCACCGCCGTCATCGCGAGCCCCTGACATGACCCAACCGACGCCCCCCATGCTGCGCCGAGCCGGCTTCTCGCTGATGGAGCTGCTGCTCGCGGTCACCGTGCTGACGTTCGTCACGGGAGCCACCTATGCGCTGTTCCGGTCGCAGAGCCAGAACTTCAAGAACAACACGGCCCGCTACGACCTGATCGAAAACGCTCGCGGCGCCATCGAGGCGGCCGAACGGATCATCCGGACCATGGGCGCCGGCACCCCCAACAACCAGCCCGTGCTGGTCTACGGGGCCAACGGCGTGCTGGCCTTCAACACCGACTATGTCGAACAGGACACCGTCGACATGCGCTGGGCCACGTACTTCAACGTCGACACCCCGCTCGAAGAGACCACGGCCTGGACCCAGGCCGCACAGGCCGCCATTCCGAACTCGTCGCCATCCTACACCTATCCGCCGGAGACCTACCAGCTCGGCAACGGCTCCCCGTCGGCGGCCGAGACGTACATCCTCTACTTCTCGCTGGATGCAGGCACCACGCGCAGCGATGACTATGTGCTCTGGCAACGCGTCAACGCCGGGACGCCGGAAATCGTTGCGCGCAACATCCTGGCGCATCCGAATGGCCAGCCGTTCTTCCAGTATCTGATGCAGCGGCAACTCTCGACGGGCGACACGCTCCAGATCGCGCCGGCCGGGGTGCTCCCGCTGATCCGTCGCCCGCTGGTCGCCGGCCTTTCCGCCACCGACTCGGCGAACTATGTCCGGCCCGACTCGATCCGCGCCGTGCGGATGCACTTCCGATTGACCAACGGCGAGAGCGGCACGGCCGAACGATTCCGCGACCTCTCGACGACCATCGAAGTGCCGAACAACGGCATCCCGCTGCCGACCGTCTGCGGGCGCGTCCCGCTCGAACCGGGCGCCCTCACGGCCACCGAGCCGAATCCCGGCGACGGAGTGATCCGGATCGCGTGGACGGCGTCGCCGGACCAGGAGGCGGGTGAGCAGGACGTCACGCAGTACATCATCTGGCGGCGACTCTCTTCGGCCACCGTCTGGGCGGAGCCGTTGCTCGTCGTCCGGTCCGAGGCTGGCCAGACGAGTTACACGACTGACATCACCGGCCACGCCTTCTCGACCGGCTACACCTTCGGCATCGCCGCCCAGGACTGCACGCCGTCGCAGTCCACGATCCGGACCACCGCCATCACCACGAGCGCCGCGCCATGACCAGCCTGTTGCCTCGCCTCCGAGCGTCGCGCCACAATCGGCGCGGTGCCGCCCTGATCCTCACGCTGCTGATTTCGATCGCCATCGCGGCGATGGCCATGGGCGCGATCCTGATGAGCGGTGCCGCCCAGGAGACCACCAAGTTCACGGCGAAGGAAGCCGCACTGCAATCGGCGGCGAACGGCGGCCTCGAGATCATCCGCGACTCGCTCAACCGCGGCATCTTCGATTCGCTACTGCCGTTCAATGGCTTCACGACGATGGCCAGCAACGCCCCGGTGCTCGACGCCCTGGGCGGCACGGTGCCGAACATCTCCCGCTCCCTCTACGTGGGACGGACCGGCGGGCGCACCGGCGGCTCGGCCACGGCCGGGCAGTACGGCAGCAACTTCGCCAGCGCACTCTCCGTGATCCGTGACGGACGCGGCGCCGTCGCGGCGCGGCGGCTGCTGCTGACCCAGGAGTCGTGGGCCAAGTTCGCGGTGGCGGTCAACAACTGGGCCGGCTCGGCGGCGTATGGCTGCGGCGAGTCGATCACGGGGCCGTTCCACTCCAACAATGCCCTCAAGTTGCAGTCGGGGTGCACCTCGCCGAAGATCGTGTTCGCCGGCCCGGTGACGGTCGTCGGGTCGGTGACGAATCAGAGCTCCGGCGACTATCGCAAGGGGATCAAGGTCAGCGCCTCGGCGGTGCCCTGGCCGACACCGGCACGCATCAACCTGATGCGGCAGTACGCCCAGGATGCCGATGCGGCCAATGGCGACTACGACCTGACCGCGCCCACCACCGGGTCGCACACGCCGGGGATGCGCATCGAATTCCTCACCGTCGACGTGAACAGCAACGGCACGATCGAGTGGAATGAGGGCTTCATGCGGGTCTGGGTCGCGAAAAACACCTCGGACTCCGTGTTGGCCTATGCCACCGGCCGCCGGTGGCCACGCGTTCCGGCCGGCACGACGTACAACGACGACCCCAACATGTATTCGCTGAACTGCGGTGCGGTCGTCAACCTCAACGGCAACCAGGAGTTCTACTCCGCCAAGAGCGTCTACGACAACGTCGCGGGTGCGGCCTCCGTGAAGCGCGCCGCCGTGCAGTACGTTCTCTCCGGCGGCACCCAGGGGACCCGCCCGGCCTCCATGGCCGCCTCGCCATCGCCCGCGGGCACCCGCAAGTGCCTGCTGGGTGGCGCGCCTGAGCTCTTTTCCACGACCGGCTCCAGCGTGATCACGCCGGACTCGACGGTCACCGACGCGGCCGTGTATCCGATGGGCTTCTGGAAGAAGCGTCGCGCCGGCGCGATGACAGGCCTGAGTGCCGTTCGCTCCGATGCGGCGTACCTCATTCCGCTCGGCGCGAACGTCAACTTCAAGGGCGTGGTCTTCGTGCAGGGCGACGTCGCGGTCAGCGGCAAGCTCCGCGGCCGCGTCTCGGTCTTCGCCACCGGCAACATCATCCTTGCCGACGATGTGCTGTATCACAACGCGCCGGGCACCAAGTGCGACGCAGAAGGCGACATCATGGGGAGCATCGCGACGCTCGACGCGATCATCGCCGACAACAACGTGCAGACGCCGTTCCGCGTCGCGGCGCGCATGTTCGGCGGCTTCGACGACACGCCGGCGGATGAGCAGTTCAACATGTTCATCCTCGCGGCAGGCAGCGGGAGCGGGACGAGTGGCAACTTCTACGCGACCGGCCTGAACGGCGTGCCGGGTCCGACCGCCCCCTACTACCTCACGGGGACGTTCGACGCGACGGCCACCGCCGAGCGGTGTGGCGGCGCGCCGGCCGGATGCGTGCGGGTCAGCGGCGGCATCGCGATGGGTCGGGTCGATTACTACACCTACAGTGCGTATAACAGCTCGTCCTCCTACGGCTACGCCGAGGCGCACGCGTACGATCCCTGCGGCGCGATCAATCCGCCGCCCTACTTCCCGACCACCGGTCGCTTCATCGAGTCGCGCTACTACGAACTCGACCCGGTGTGGTTGGCCCAGAAGGGATTGGCGGCCTACTTCGCGGATTTGCGGGCGCAGTGAGGGGTCATAAGTCGTAAGTCGTAAGTCGTACAACGCGAAGGCCGGCATCCTCTTGGGATGCCGGCCTTCGTCGACCTACGACCTACGACTTACGACCTATGACTAACGACCCACGCCTAACACTCGATGATCTGATCCCTTCGCGTCCCCACGCTCACATACCGGATGGGTGCGCCGGAGAGGTCCTGCAGCCGGTCGAGATAGGCCCGCGCCGCCGGCGGCAGGTCGGCCAGCTTGCGCGCGCCGTCGGTGGGTTGCTGCCACCCCGGGAGCGTCTCGTACACGGGCTCCACGCGGCCGAGTCGTTCGACATCGCTCGGCACTTCGCCGCAGACGTCGCCGTCGAGGCGGTAGGCGGTGCAGACCGGGATCTCGGCGAACGAGTCGAGGACGTCGAGCTTGGTGACCGCCAGCCCGGTCAGGCCGTTGACCCGGACGGAATAGCGGACGACGGTCGCATCAAACCAGCCGCAGCGACGTGGCCGGCCGGTGGTGGCGCCGAACTCGCCCCCAAGGGTGCGCAGCCGCTCCTCGAGGTCCCCGCCCGCTTCGGTCGGCAGCGGGCCGTTGCCGACGCGGGTCGTGTAGGCCTTGACCACGCCGAGGACGCCGTCGATCTCGGTCGGACCGATGCCGGCGCCGATCGCCGCGCCACCGGCCGTGGTGTTGGACGAGGTCACGAACGGGTAGGTGCCGTGGTCCACGTCGAGCAGGGCGCCCTGTGCGCCCTCAAGAAGGACGCGCTGGCCCCCGCGGAGCGCCTGGTGGACCATCAATCCCGTGTCCGTCGCCAAGGGCCGCAGACGGGCACCCAGGCGTGCCATCAAGGCGAGATGCTCGTCCAGGTCGGCGCGCATCGTCGACCCCATCATCGCGAGGAGCGCATTGGCTCGCTCGATGCGCTCCGCCACCATCTCCCGCGACACGGTGGCGCGGATCAGGTCGGCGACGCGGACACCGCGGCGGCCGATCTTGTCTTCGTACGTCGGGCCGATGCCCCGCCCCGTCGTCCCGATCTGCTGCTGCTTCTCGCTCGCCGCGTCCAGCAGCTTGTGGTACGGCAGGACGACGTGGGCGCGGTCGGAGATGAACAGCCGTCCGCCGACATCGATCCCCTGCGTGGCCAATTCGTCGAGCTCGGCGAAGAAGGTCTCGGGATCGAGCACGACGCCGTTGCCCACGACGCACTTCGCCCCGGCGTGGAGGATCCCCGAGGGGATCTGGTGCAGGACGAATTGCCGATCGCCGACGACCACGGTGTGGCCGGCATTGGCGCCGCCCTGATAGCGGACGACGACGTTCGCCTGCTCCGCGAGGACGTCGACGAGCTTCCCCTTCCCTTCGTCGCCCCACTGGGCGCCGACCACCACGATGCAGCTGTGCTTCCGGTCGAACATGGCTCACCCTTCCGGCACAAGAAAACGGCCCCTCGCGAGGCCGTTGAACGACTTCCCCGAAAGCTAGTGCGTCCGGGGCCGGGGGGTCAATTCAGCGGCGATGCCCGCCTCGGCCATCGCCCTCGCGAAGGTCTCCCCCTTTCCCTCCTTGGTGGCGCGGTCGAGCGCCTTCTGGAGGGCCGCGGCCTCGCCCCCGCCGGCCAGCGCGTCCCGCAGGGCCGGAATCGGTTCCATCCACTCGAGGATCGGCAGCCGCCCCTCACCCTCCGGGTTGGCGACCAGGCGCTGGGCCACCACGGCACGCAGCACCACGGCGAGCCGCATCCGTCCGACGTCGCGTTCCCCGGCGGGCAACGTCGCCACCAGCTGCATCAGCGCCGAGGTGGCGTCGCTGGCGCTGACCGCCGCCAGCACCAGGCAGCCCGACTCTGCGGCGCGGATGGCGCGATCCACGGCGAGCGAGTCGCGGAGATCCCCGATGACGATGACGTCGGCGTCCTGCCGGAGCGCGGCGTGAATGCCGCCGGCCACATCCGCCGTGTCGGTGCCGATCTCGCGCTGGGTGATCGAGCTGGCGAGATCACGGTGGAGGAACTCGATCGGATCCTCGAGCGTCACGACGTGCCGCTCCCGTGAACGGTTGATGTGATGCACCATCGCGGCAATGGTCGAGGTCTTCCCCGAGCCACTCGGGCCCGCCACGATCACCAGTCCGTCCTCGGCCTCGGCGAAGCGCGCGACGAACTCGGGCAGCCGCAGCCCCTCGGGCGTGGGCACCGAGAACTGGATGACCCGCAGCACCACCATGAACGACGATCGCTGCCGGGAGACATTGACGCGGAAGCGGCCGATCCCGGGCACCCCCCACGAGCAATCGAAGTCGCGCAGCGTGTCGAGGCGAGGGTCGTCGAGTTCGATGCCGGCGAAGGTCGCGGCCAGTGCGCGCGTCTGCGCCGGCGTCAGGCGCTGCTTGGTCAACGGCACCAGCACGCCGCCGACCCGCGCCCGGAAGACGTCCCCGGCCTTGGCGTGGACGTCGGAGGCATCGCGCAGCACCGCGGCCTTGAGGACTCGCGCCAGCATCGGCGAAGTGGTGGTCATGCTCCCTCCACGAGAAAGCCCATCCGGTCGGTCACATCGGTCATCGTTTCGGCCGCCAGACGACGGGCGGTGGCGGCACCATCACCGAGCACCTGGCGCACCACCCCGGGCTGCGCGCGTAGTTCGAGCGAGCGCTCGCGCATCGGGGCCAGTCGTGCCGTCAGGTTCGCCGCCAGCACCTTCTTGCAATCGATGCAGCCCCACCCGGCACTGCGACAGTTGGCGGCCACCTCGACCACCGTGGCCTCGGGGGAGAAGTGGCGGTGGAGCGCGTAGATGTTGCAGATCTCCGGCGTGCCCGGGTCCGTCTTCAGCTTCCGCGCCGGATCGGTCATCGCCGGCCGCAGCTTCTGCCAGATCGACTCGGGCGACTCGGTGACCCCGATCGTGTTGCCGAGCGACTTCGACATCTTCGCCTGCCCGTCGAGGCCGATGATTCGTTTCGCCGGCGAGAGGATCGGCTTCGGTTCCGGAAAGAACGGCGTCTCCTTCGCAAAGGCGGCGTTCCAGCGCCGGGCCAGTTCGCGCGCGAGCTCGAGGTGCTGCACCTGATCTTCGCCGACCGGCACCGACTCCGCACGATAGAGGAGGATGTCGGCCGCCATCAG
This sequence comes from Gemmatimonadota bacterium, assembly GCA_016704275.1. Classification (NCBI taxonomy): domain Bacteria; kingdom Pseudomonadati; phylum Gemmatimonadota; species Gemmatimonadota bacterium. The sequence continues at coordinate 712,567 of JADJAK010000001.1, read as the reverse complement.
CACCGGATAGGTGAGCAAGCCGGTCGGCACCGATTCGAACCGCTGCGACTTATCCTTGTACTGGGTCATGCGCTCGAGTTCACCGAGCGGTGCGATCGTGGCCAGCAGCCAGGCGAGCGTGGCGTGTTGCGGCACGTGACTTTGTACGAAGAGCACGGCGCGCGACGGGTCGACGCCGGCGGCCAGGAGCGAGATCGCCATCTCCCGCGTGCGGTCCGCCAGTGTCGCGACGTCGTAGCTGCCGGTGATCGCATGCTGATCGACGACGCAGTAGAGACAATCGTTGCCATCCTGGAGGGCGACGTAGTTCTGGATCGCCCCGAGCCAGTTGCCAATGTGCATTTCACCGGAGGGCTGGATGCCCGAGAAGATGCGTGCCATGGCGGCAAACTACCGCCAGCGCAGGGGGGCGGCAACATGAGCCGGGACGCCGCCGCCCTGGCGCGACTGGCCGAACGGGCCGCCGCCCGTGCCGCCACCTTCCTCCTGAACGCCCGCCGGCCGGACCCTGCCGAGTGGACCGCCAAGGGCCACCACGACTACGTCACCGCGATCGATCAGGGGGCGGAGGAGCGGATACGCGAGACGCTGTTGCGGGCCGAGCCGTCCAGCCGGGTCCTGGGCGAAGAGATGTCGCCCGATGCGATGGCGATGGACGGCCTGGTCTGGGTGGTGGACCCGCTCGACGGCACCACCAACTTCCTCCACGGCCACCCAACGTGGTGCGTCTCGATCGGCGCGGCGATCGACGGCCAGCTCGTGGCCGGGACCGTCTTCCACGCCACGATGCACCGACGCTATACCGCCTGGCAGGGTGGCGGGGCCTGGGCCAACGGGGAACGGATGCGGGTCTCCACCATTCGGGAGCCCGGCCAGGCGCTGATCGGGACAGGTTTCCCGTTCAAGCACCCCGACATGATTCCGACCTACCTCCCCCAGATGGCCGCCGTGCTCTCCGCGACCGCGGGCGTCCGGCGCGGTGGTTCCGCGGCGCTCGACCTGGTCGATGTGGCGCTGGGGCGCTTCGAGGGGTTCTGGGAACTGATGCTGGCACCATGGGACATGGCGGCGGGGATCGTGCTGGTGCGCGAAGCGGGAGGGGTGGTCACCGATTTCGACGGTCGGGACATCGGCGTGGAGCACAGCGGGGTAGTGGCGGGGAGTGCGGAGATGGCGGGGTGGTTGCGGGGCGTCGTAAGTCGTAAGTCGTAAGTCGTAAGTCGTGAGCTACGACCTACGACCTATGACCTTACTTACGACCCGTCTGTGAGCACCCTCGGCCCACTCTCCAGAATCGCCACCGTGTGCTCGAAGTGGGCAGCGAGTGATCCGTCTGCCGTGACCACGGTCCACTTGTCCTTGAGCGTCTTGGTCGCGGGCTTGCCCAGCGTGATCATCGGCTCGATGGCGAGGGTCATGCCGGCGCGAAGCGCCGCGCCGCGTCCCGGCTTGCCGAAGTTGGGAACCTGCGGCTCCTCATGGAACCGGGTGCCGATGCCGTGGCCCACGAGTTCGCGCACCACGCCAAAGCCGGCCGCCTCGGCCACGGTCTGCACGGCGTGGCCGATGTCACCGACCTGGTGCCCGACCGTGCAGGCGGCGATCCCGGCGACGAGGGACTCCTGCGTCACGTCGAGGAGTCGCTGCGCTTCGGCCGTGATCTCCCCGACGGGCATGGTCGTGGCCGAGTCGGCGTGCAGTCCCTCGATGCAGACGCCGCAATCCACGGAGACGATCGACCCCTCGGCGAGGATGCGCCGGGGCGAGGGGATGCCGTGGACGATCTCCTCGTCGATGGAAATGCAGAGCGTCTTCGGGAAGCCGTAGAGGCCCTTGAACGAGGGGAGTGCGCCGGGGTGCGACCGGATGAAGCGTTCGGCCTCCGCATCGAGATCCTCGGTCGACATCCCGGGGCGGATGATCTCTCGCATCCGTTGCAGCGTGGCGTGCAGGATCCGTCCGGCGCGGGCCATGGTGTCCAGCTCCCGCGCCGACTTGATGGTGATCACGCCGTCGACACCGCCGCACGCACGCGCGCGGCAACCTCGTCGACGCTCCCGACCGCGTCGATGATCGTCACGCCACAGTGCGCCTCATACCAGGCGAGCACCGGCGCCGTCTGCCGACGATAGGCCTCGAGGCGGGTGGCGACCGCGGCCGGATCGTCGTCGGCGCGCCCCTCGATCTCGCGACGCTTGACCAGGCGACCGAGAATCACCTCATCGGCAATCTCGAAGAAGAGGACGTGGGTCATCTTCCGCTTCGCATCGGCGAGCAGGGCGGCCATCCCCTCCGCCTGCGGGATGGTGCGCACCACGCCGTCGAAGATCACGCCCTGCGCGGCCTCCGGCTTGGCCAACTCGGCGCGGATGACTCCGAGGATCAGGTCATCCCCCACCAGGTGACCGGCCTCCATGAGGGCGCGCGCCTGCAGCCCGAGCGGCGTGCCGCGCTTGACCGCGTCGCGCAGGAGGTCCCCGGTGGCAAACTTCGGCAGGCCGAGGGACTCGGCGAGCAGTGCGCCCTGAGTGCCCTTGCCGGCGCCCGGCGGGCCAAGAAGCAGGATGTCCACGAGCGAACTCCGTGCGTGCGAGAAAATCAGGGGGTGATCGCTAAACGGTAAACGGTGAACGGGTCGGAAGGCCATCCCGTTCACCGTTCACCGTTCACAATAGTGCCGTGCGGTCGTCCGGCCTACATCCCGAAGCGGCTCGAACGGCCGCGATACTTGATGCGACCCGACTTCATGAAGCCGTCGTACTTGCGCAGCGTGCGGTGCTGCTCGATCTGGGCGATCGTGTCGAGCATGACGCCGACCACGATCAGGATCGAGGTGCCGCCGAGCGAGAACTGCGACACGCCGAGCGCCCCGGCCACGATGATCGGCACGATGGCGATGAAGGCGAGAAAGAGCGAGCCCGGAAGCGTGATCCGGCCGAGGACGCCGTCGATGTAGTCGGCAGTCGCGGAGCCCGGCTTGACGCCCGGAATGAAGGCGCCCTGCTTCTTCAGGTTCTCGGCCAGCTCGACCGAGTTGAAGATGATCGAGGTGTAGAAGTACGAGAACACCACGATCAGCAGCGCGAAGATGAGCGAGTACGCGGTGGTGTCGGGCGCCAGGAAGTTCGCGAACTCGGTCATCATCTCCGAGCTCGAGAAGCGCGCGGCCGTGGTCGGCACCAGGATGACCGTCTGGGCGAAGATGATCGGCATCACGCCGGCGGTGATCAGCCGGATCGGGATGAAGGTCTTCTGGCCTTCGCGGATCCGGCCGCGGCCCATCACCTTGCGCGGGATCTGGATCGGAATCTTCCGCGAGGCGAGCGTCATCGCCACGACGCCGGCCACCATGGCGACCAGGACGACGAGGAAGGTCGAGGCGCCCAGGAACGACACCACGCCGTCCTTCACGAAGCCGACGAGCTGGAGCAGCGAGGGCCAGAGGCGCTCGAGGATCGAGACCGCGATGAGCAGGCTCATCCCGTTGCCGATGCCGCGCTCGGTGATCTGCTCGCCAAGCCACATCACGAAGATCGCGCCGGTGGTCAGCGTCGCCACCATCACGAAGCGCGAGAGCATCCCGATCTCGGGCACGGCGCCCGGAATCGACTCGACGAAGAGCGTGAAGGTGTAGGCCTGCGCCAGGGCGATCGCCACCGTGAGGTAGCGGGTCCACTGGGTGATCTGCTTCCGGCCTTCCTCGTCCTTCTGCATCTTGCTGAGGGTCGGCACGACGCCGGCGCCCAGCTGGAAGACGATGGACGCGGAGATGTACGGCATGATGCCGAGGGCGAAGATCGCCGCCTTCTGCAGGTTGCCGCCCAGGGCGTCATACAACTGGAAGAGCCCGGCCGAGGCCGAACTCTGGATCGCGGTCGAGAGGGCCACGACATCCACCATCGGCGCCGCGATGTGGGCACCGACCCGGTAGATCAGCACGGCCATCAGGACGAACTTGAGCTTCTTGCTCAGCTCGTCATCGATGTTGAGGCCCGGCGTGGTGGGCGCGGTCATCAGTCCTCGACCCGGCCGCCTGCCGCCTCGACCTTCACCTTCGCCGCCGCGGAGACCGGCATGCCGCGGACGGTGACGGCGCGAGTGATCTCGCCGTGGCCGAGCAGCTTCACCGGCTCATCGACGTTCTTGAGAATGCCGGCGGCGAACAGCGTGGCCGGCGAGATCTCCGCGTCGGTCACCTTCGCCAGGTGGCGGAGGTTCACGGCGAGGAAGGTCACCTTGAACGGGTTCGTGAAGCCGCGCTTCGGGAGGCGGCGGTACATCGGCATCTGGCCGCCTTCGAAGCCCGGGTTCGTGGCGCCGCCGGAGCGGGCCTTCGAACCCTTGTGGCCCTTGCCGGAGGTCTTGCCGGTGCCCGAGCCCGGACCCCGCCCGATCCGCTTCCGGTTCCGGTGCGAGCCCGGGGCCGGACGCAGGTTCGACAGCGTGATCTGCTCGACGCCCTTGGTCTTGTCTGCCATGCTTACTTGCTCCCGGCCGGCGACACCTCGACGAGGTGGCGCACCTTGAACAGCATCCCGCGCATCGTCGCGGTATTGTCGACTTCGATCACGGCCTGGTGGTGGCGCAGCCCGATCGACTTGAGCGTCCGATTCATCGTCTCGGCGTGGCCGATGCCCGACCGGATCTGCTTGACCCGGAGGCGCGTCGCCTCAGCCTCGCTGGGGATGACGGCGGCATGATGCGCCGGTCCCTGGCGACCAACAACTGGATTCCGTCCCATGACTCAGGCCTCCTGACGGGCGCGATAGCCGATCTGGTCCACTTCGACGCCGCGCTCGCGCGCGATCTGCGCGACCGACACCAGCGACTGCAGCCCCTGGACCGTGGCCCGCACCATGTTGTGCGGATTGTTCGAGCCAAGGCTCTTGGTGAGGATGTCGGTGATCCCGGCACACTCGAGCACCATGCGGACGGGGCCACCGGCGATGACGCCGGTACCGCTCGCCGCCGGCCGCAGCAGGACGCGACCCGCGCCGTGCTCGCCGATGATCTCGTGCGGAATCGTGGTGCCCGTCCGGGGGATGACGACCATCGCCCGCTTGGCCGCCTCGACCGCCTTGCGCACCGCCTCGGAGACTTCGTTCGCCTTGCCCGTCGCGATGCCGATCTTCCCCTTCCCGTCGCCAATCGCCACGAGGGCGTTGAACGAGAAGCGGCGACCGCCCTTCACGACCTTGGCGACGCGATTGATCGACACGACGTTCTCGACGAATTCCTTCTCCGCCTCGTTGCGGTCGTCACGACGCGGACCACCCCGCCCGCCGCCGCCCGGACCACGGCCGCCGCCACCCTGCCCGCCCCCGCGACCGGGGCCACGCCCGCGGTTGCCGTGCGTGCCGGTGCCGCCACCGCCACCCATGCCACCCTGCTGCCCGCCGCTGTTGTTGCTCGGCCGCGGGGCTTCGGGGGCGCTCGCCGTTTCCGGCGCCTTCGTCTCGTCGCTCATTAGAACTCCAATCCGCCCTCGCGGGCGCCCTCGGCCACGGCCTTCACACGGCCGTGATACTGGTAGCCAGCCCGGTCGAACACCACCTTGGTGATCCCGGCGGCCTTCGCCTTCTCGGCCAGCAACTGGCCGACGGCGGCAGCCTTCGCAGTCTTCCCTTCACCCTTGAGGGCGATGCCCTCGGAGGTATCCGAGACACCGAGCAGGGCCACGCCAAGGTCGTCGTTGACGAGCTGGGCGTAGATGTGCTTCAGCGAACGGTACACCACGAGGCGCGGACGCTCGGCGGTGCCGGCCACCCGAAGGCGGACGCGGAGGTGACGACGATAGCGGCGGTCTTCCCGGCGCTTCGGTGAATGAATAGCCCGCATTACTTGGCTCCCGTCTTGCCCGCCTTGCGGCGGACCTGCTCACCCTGGTAACGAATGCCCTTCCCCTTGTACGGCTCGGGCGGGCGCACGCTGCGAATCTCGGCGGCCACCTGGCCGACCAGTTCCTTGTTGATCCCCTCCACCTTGAGCAGCGTCGGGGTCTCGCAGATCAGCTTGATCCCGTCCGGCGCCTTGATGGGCACCTGGTGGGAGAGGCCGACGACGAGGTTGACGCCGTAGGGCTTCGCTTCGGCCTTGTAGCCGACGCCCTGCAGCTCGAGCGCCTTCACGTAGCCCTTCGACACGCCCTCGACCATGTTGGCCACGAGGGTGCGCGAGAGGCCGTGGAGCGCCTTGTGCCGGGTCGCCTCACTCGGGCGCTCGACCAGGATCTCGCCGCCTTCCATCCGCAGCGTGATGTCCTGGGGCAGGGTGCGGGTGAGCGAGCCCTTCGGCCCCTTCACCGTCACCGTGGTCCCCTCGATGCTCGCCGTGACGCCGGCCGGCAACGGAATCGCCTTCTTGCCAATGCGTGACATGGCCGCCTCCTACCAGACGACGGCGAGAAGTTCGCCGCCCAGGTTGGCCGTGCGCGCGTCGCGGTCCGTCATCAACCCCTTCGGGGTCGAGACGATCGCGATGCCGAGCCCGTTCTTCACGCGCGGGAGGTCGCGGCACTTGACGTACCGACGGAGCCCCGGCGAGGAGACGCGCTGCAGCTCGCGAATCACCGGCATTTCGTTGTGGTACTTCAGGTACAGGCGGAGCGTCCCCGCAGGGCCGTCCTCCAGCACCTTGAAGTCCGCGATGTAGTGATTGTCGCGCAGCAGGCGCGCGAGCTCGCTCTTGAGCTTCGACGCGGGCATGTCCACGCGCTTGTGCCCCGCCGAGCAGGCGTTGCGGATGCGAGTCAGCATGTCCGCGACTGGATCTGTCATGCTCATGCGTTGCCGTCCCTCTTGGTCCCGTTCGTCATCATCATCGCGCTCCCTCAGGCCACTCGGAGAGACGTCGGCGTCTCCCCGCGGAAGGGCCAGCCAAACTCGCGCAGCAGCGCCATCGCGAGATCATCGCGACCCGCCGTGGTCACCAGCGTGATGTCCATCCCGTGGACATTCTCGACCTTGTCGTAGTCGATCTCCGGGAAGACCATCTGTTCCTTGATCCCGAAGGTGTAGTTGCCGCGACCGTCGAAGCTCTTCGTCGGCAGCCCGCGGAAGTCGCGCATGCGCGGCACCGAGAGCGTGATGAAGCGGTCGAGGAACTCGTACATCCGGGCGCCGCGCAGGGTCACCGCGCAGCCGACCGGCATCCCGGCCCGGAGGCCGAAATTCGCGATCGCCTTCTTCGCCTTGGTCACCACGGCCTTCTGCCCGGTGACCATCGCCAACTCCTCGACCGCGACGTCGACCAGGCGCGGCGTCTTGGCGCCCTCACCCAGGCCGACGTTGAGCACGATCTTCACGAGCTTCGGCACGGCGTTCGGGTTGGTGAGGCCGAACTGCTTCACCAGCCGCGCGCGCACGACCTCTTCGTAGTGGAGCTGCATGCGGGGCTTGCCCACGCGTGCCTTGGGGGCGGCGTCGACCGGCAGGGTCGAGACCGCGCCCTTGGCGCCGCCCGAGCTCGCCTTCTTGCCGCTCGCCGCGCCGCCACCCTTCGCGCCGCCGCCACCCTTGGCCGGCGCCTTCGCGCCGTCCTTGCCGCCCTTCGTCGGAGTCTTCGCCATTACCGGGTCCTCGGAATTGCTGCCCCGGACTTGATGGCGATCCGCTCCACGGTCCCGTCAGCATCCTTCTGCCGCCGGATCCGGGTCGGTGCGCCCGTCGTCGGGTCGATCAGCATCACCTTCGAGTGGTGGAGCGGAGCGGCGAACGTGAAGATGCCCCCCTCCGTCGTCTGGGTCGGGCGGCGGTGCCGCTTCGCCAGGTTCACGCCATCCACGGTCACGCGGCCGGTCTTCGGGTAGACCCGAAGGACGGTGCCGCGCTTCCCCTTGTCGTCGCCCGAGATCACCTGGATGGTGTCACCCTTGGTGATGTGCATCCGGACCGACACGGGCGCCTTGTGACGGACGCGCTTCGCCTTCTTGTAGACGAGCTGCTTCATGTCAGAGCACCTCCGGCGCCAGCGAGACGATCTTCATGTAGCGCTTCTCGCGCAGCTCGCGGGCCACCGGCCCGAAGATGCGGGTCGCCTTCGGTTCGCCCTTGTCATCGATGATGACCGCCGCGTTCTCGTCGAAGCGGATGTACGACCCGTCCTTCCGGCGCACTTCCTTCGCGGTCCGCACGATCACGGCCTTCGCCACGTCGCCCTTCTTCACCTGGCCGGTCGGAATGGCGTCCTTGATCGCCACCACCACCCGGTCGCCCAGGGAGGCGTAGCGCCGCCGCGACCCGCCGAGGACCCGGATCACGAGCGCCTTACGGGCCCCCGAGTTGTCCGCGATCTTCAGGATGCTCTCCTGCTGTACCATCGTCTCGTCTCCCCGGCCTAGCGAGCCCGCAGAACCAGCTCAACAGTCCGCCAATGGACCGTCTTCGCCAGCTTGCGCGTCTCCATGATCTTCACCGTGTCGCCCGCCTTGGCGTCATGGTCGTTGCGAACCTTCACCTTCTTGCTGCGGGTGACCTGCTTCCCGTACTTCGGATGCGCCAGGCGGCGCTCCAGCACGACGGTCACCGTCTTCTGCATCTTGTCGCTCGTCACGACGCCCGTACGGATCTTCCGGGCGAGGCGTTCGGCGGCAGTCGTCTTCTCAGTCATCGCCATCTCCTCACGCCTCGCGGCGCTTCTCGCCCAGGATCGTCAACACCCGCGCCACATCGCGTCGGATGGTCCGGAACCGCATCGGATTTTCAATCGTCTCCGTCGCGGCGCGGAAGCGCAGGCGGAAGCGCTCCTCCCGCAGCTCGGCCAATTTTGCCTCGAGCTCCTCGACCGAGAGCGCCCGCAGGTCCACGCTATTCGTCATGCCTCAGATCTCCTCGCGCTTGAGGACGCGGGTCCGGACCGGCAGCTTCGCCTGGGCCAGCGCCAACGCGGCACGAGCCAACTCTTCCGTCACGCCATCCACTTCGAAGAGCACGCGGCCCGGCTTGATCACGGCCACCCACCCTTCCGGATTGCCCTTGCCCTTGCCCATGCGGGTTTCGGCCGGCTTCTTCGTGATCGGCTTGTCCGGGAAGATCCGGATCCACACCTTGCCGCCACGCTTCATCTCACGGGTCATCGCCACGCGGGCCGCCTCGATCTGGCGGTTGGTGATCCACCCCGGCTCGAGCGAGGTGATCGCCCACTCGCCGAACGCCACGGAATTCCCGCGGGTGGCCACGCCCTTCGTGCGCCCCTTGAACGTCTTGCGGAACTTGATCCGCTTCGGTGCCAACATGGTGTCAGGCCCCCGTGCTGTAGGTGCGGCCGCTCATGTCGTCCACGACCTCGCCCTTGAAGATCCAGACCTTGATGCCGATGGCGCCGTAGGTCGTCTTCGCCGTGCCCGTCGCGTAGTCGATGTCGGCGCGCAGCGTGTGGAGCGGCACCCGCCCTTCGCGGTAGCCTTCCGTCCGCGCGATTTCGGCGCCGCCGAGGCGACCCGCCGCCCGCACGCGGATGCCCTGGGCGCCCATCCGCATCGCGCTCTGCACGGCGCGCTTGAGCGCCCGGCGGAACGAGATGCGCTGCTCCAGCTGCGCGGCGATGTTGTCGGCGACCAGCTTGGCCGAGAGCTCCGGCCGCTTGATCTCCTCGACGTTCACCGCGACATCCTTGTTCACCTTCAACTGGCGCTCGAGCACCATGGCCAGCTCCTCGCGGAGCTTGTCCACTTCGGCGCCGCGCTTGCCGATCACCACGCCCGGTCGCCCGGTGTGAATCGTGACCGTCACCTTGCCCGGCTTCCGCTCGATGTGCACTTCGGCGATCGCCGCGTGCCCGAGACGGCGCTGGATGTAGTCACGGATCAGGCGGTCCTCGGCCAGCAGCGCCGGCATGTCCTTCGCCGCCGCATACCACCGCGACAGCGGCTGCTTGGTGATCCCGAGCCGGAATCCGACTGGATGCGTCTTCTGACCCATTACTTCGCCCCCTTCGTCGTCACGGCAATCTTGACGTGACTGGTCGGCTTCCGGATCGGCGTCGCCCGGCCCTGTGCCGCGGCGGCGAACCGCTTGAGCGGCGAGCCCATGTCCACCTGCGCATCCGAGACGACCAGCAGGTCGACGTCGAACGCCTCGTTGGCCAGGAGGGCCTTCTGCTCCGCATTCGCGACCGCCGACTTCAGCGTCTTCGCGATCTGCTTCGCCGCCAGCTTCTTGTTGAACATGAGGAGCGCGTAGGCCTCATTGACATTCTTGCCACGGATCAGGTCCATCACCAGGCGCATCTTGCGCGGGGACTGCCGAACCGAGCGCTGAATCGCATAGCCATGCATATCAGGCCTTCGCCTTCTTGTCCGCGACCAGCTTGCCGCTGTGGCCGCGGAACAGTCGGGTCGGCGCGAACTCGCCCAGCTTGTGGCCGACCATGTTCTCGGAGACGTACACCGGGACGAACTTGTTCCCGTTGTGCACGGCGAAGGTGTGACCGACGAACTCGGGGAGAATGGTGCTCGCCCGGCTCCAGGTCTTGACGACCTTCTTCTCGTTCTTGCTGTTCAGGGCGACGACCTTGTCGGCCAGCGCCTGCTGAACGAAGGGGCCCTTCCGGATGCTGCGTGCCATTACTTGGTCGCCTTCCCGCGCTTGCGCCCGCGCACGATGAGTCGGTTCGATGCCTTCTTCCGCTTCCGCGTCTTCGTCCCCTCAGGCTTGCCCCAAGGCGAGACCGGCGGACGTCCGCCCGAGGTCTTGCCTTCGCCGCCGCCGAGCGGGTGGTCCACCGGGTTCATGGCAACGCCGCGCACGTGCGGCCGCTTGCCCTGCCACCGGCTCTTGCCGGCCTTGCCGACCGAGAGCAGCTCGTGTTCCGAGTTGCCGACCTCGCCAATCGTCGCCAGGCAGCGGCCATGCACCAGCCGCATTTCCGACGACTTCATCCGCAGCGTCACGTACTCGCCCTCGCGGGCCAGCACCTGGGCGCCCTGACCGGCCGAGCGGGCCATCTGGCCGCCCTTGCCGATCTTCAGCTCGATGTTGTGCACCATGGTACCCAGCGGCACCTCGGCCAGCGGCACCGCGTTGCCCACGCGGATGTCGCTCCCCGGGCCGCTCATCACCATGTCGCCCTGCTTCAGGCCGGCCGGATGCAGGATGTAGCGCTTCTCGCCGTCGGCGTAGAAGAGCAGTGCAATCCGGGCCGTGCGGTTCGGATCGTACTCGATCTCGGCCACGCGCGCCGGGATCCCGAACTTGTCGCGCTTGAAGTCGACGCGACGGTACATCTGCTTGTGGCCACCGCCGCGATGCCGCGAGGTGACGTGGCCCTGGTTGTTGCGGCCGCCCGACGACGTCAGGGGCTCGAGCAACGACTTCTCAGGGGTGCCCCGGGTGATCTCGTCGAAACCCGAGACCGAACGGAAGCGCGTGCCCGCAGTGATCGGGCGGAACTGACGAATACTCATTTAGCCCTCGAACACGGCCAATGATTCGCCGTCCTTCAGGGTCACGATGGCCTTCTTCCAACGCGGCGTCACGCCACGGGTCTTGCCCCGGGCGATCGCGTTGCGGCGCATCTGCATGGTGCGAACTTTGGTGGCATTCACGCCGAAGAACTGCTTCAGCGCCGCCTTGATCTGGTCCTTGGTCGCCTCCGGATGCACCTCGAAGACGTACTCGCCGCGATCCTGCCACGCGGCCGAGCTCTTCTCGGTGATCATCGGACGCACCAGGATGCCGTGCAGGTCCGCCATCACTCACTCTCCGTCGTGGGGGCGGCCTTCTTCTTGGCAGCCGACTTCTTCGCCTTCGGGGCCGCCTCGGTCTCCTCGACCTCGGCCTCGCCGCCGAACGCCGTCCCCTCGATCACCAGCGCGTCCGCGCGCAGGATGTCATACGCCGAGGCGTCGGCAAACGGCAACACCGTGAGGTGCGGCACGTTGCGGGCGCTCAGGTACACCGCCGGCTTGCTGCCGTCGGTCAGGATCAGCGTCTTCACGCCCTCGAGCGACAGCTTGGCCAGCAGGCCGAGCAGCTCCTGGGTCTTCGGCGCCTGGAAGGCAACCGTCTCGATCACGTGCAGCATTCCCTCGCGGGCCCGGGCATTGAGCGCCGAGCGGCGGGCGAGCTGACGGACCTTCTTCGGCAACTCGGTCCGGTACGAGCGCGGGCTCGGACCGAAGGCGACACCGCCGCCACGCCAATGCGGCGCGCGGTTCGAGCCCTGACGGGCGCGGCCGGTGCCCTTCTGCTTGTACGGCTTGCGACCACCGCCGGAGACTTCGGCGCGGGTCTTCACCTTGTGCGTGCCCTGGCGCTGGTTGCCGAGGAACGACTTCACCGCCTGGTGGAGCACGTCCTCGTTCACCGTGCCGTCGAACAGCTCGGCCGGGAGCGCATACGCCTCGGCGCGCTTCACGCCCTTGGCGGAATAATGCGGCGCGTTAATCATGGCGGCTCTTTCCTCCCTGCTTCGCGACCGTCACGATGCCGTTCTTCGAGCCGGGGACTGCCCCGCGCACGAACAGCAGGTTCCGCTCGGCGTCGACCCGGACAATCGTCAGGCCCATTTCGGTGTGACGCTCGGCACCGTGGTGGCCGGGCATCTTCTTCCCCTTGATCACGCGCGACGGGTCCGTGCCGGGGCCGATCGAGCCGGGCTTCCGGTGACGGGTGTTGCCGTGCGAGGCGGGGCCGCCGTGGAAGCCGTGCCGGTGGACGACACCCTGGAAACCGCGACCCTTCGTCGTCCCGGTGACCTTGACCAGGTCGCCGTCGGCGAAGATGTCGACCGTCACCATCGAGCCGGCGGTCAGCTCCATCCCAGGAACCTGGAACGAGCGGATCACCTGCGGGGCGTAGTCGAAGCCAGCCTTCTTGGCGTGGCCGAGGGCGGCGCCGGTCGTGCGCTGCGCCTTGCGCCGGCCGTAGCCGAGCTGCGCCTGCGCCTCGTTGACCTGGAGCACCGGGCAGGGCCCAGCCTCGATCACCGTCACCGGCACTGCCGTGCCGTCCGCGGCAAACACACGCGTCATGCCGAGCTTGCGTCCAATGATGGCCATGGACTACTCGACCTTGATCTCGACGTCCACGCCGGCCGGAAGATCCAGCTTCGTCAGCGCGTCCATCGTCTGGGGCCTGGAGTCGTGGATGTCGAGCAGGCGCTTGTGCGTCCGCAGCTCGAACTGTTCACGGCTCTTCTTGTCGACGTGCGGCGAGCGCAGCACCGTCCACCGCTCGGTCTTCACCGGCAGGGGAATCGGTCCCGACACTTGCGCACCGGTCTTTTCCGCAGTGCGTACGATATCCGCCGCGGCCTGGTCCAGCACCACGTGGTCGAACGCCTTGAGGCGGATCCGGATCTTTCCAGCCATCGTGAGTCCTCTCTGATGCTCATCATGGCGCGGGATTGTCCCGCGTCACTGCCGCTGTGGGGCGACATTGCCCCCCTGCCTTCCACCGCGATCATCGATCATCGATGATCGATGATCGATCGTGCCTTACTTCAGGATCTTCGTCACGACCCCGGCGCCGACCGTGCGGCCACCCTCGCGGATCGCGAAGCGCAGCCCCTCGTCCATCGCCACCGGCGTGATCAACGTGATCGTCATCTGGATGTTGTCGCCCGGCATCACCATCTCCACGCCCGCCGGCAACTCGCAGCTCCCCGTCACGTCCGTCGTGCGGAAGTAGAACTGCGGCCGGTAGCCCTTGAAGAACGGCGTGTGACGGCCCCCTTCATCCTTGCCCAGCACGTAGACCTCGGCCTCGAACTCCGTGTGCGGCTTCACCGACCCCGGCTTCGCCAGCACCATCCCGCGCTCGATTTCGTTCTTGTCCACGCCCCGGAGCAGCAACCCGACGTTGTCGCCCGCCATGCCCGAGTCCAGCAGCTTGCGGAACATCTCGACGCCCGTCACGATCGCCTTCTTCTCCGCCCCGAAGCCCACCAGCTGGACCTCTTCCTGCACCTTGACCTGGCCGCGCTCGATCCGGCCCGTCGCCACCGTGCCGCGGCCGGTGATCGAGAACACGTCCTCGACCGGCATCAGGAACGGCTTGTCGGTCTCGCGGATCGGCTCCGGGATGTACGTGTCCAGCGCGTCGTACAGCTCCTGGATCTTCTCGACCCACACCGGATCGCCCTCGATCGCCTTGATCGCCGAGCCCCGGATCACCGGCGCGTTGTCGCCGTCGAACTGGTACTGCGTCAACAGCTCGCGGACCTCGAGCTCGACCAGGTCGAGCAGTTCCGCGTCGTCGACCAGGTCGCACTTGTTCAGGAAGACCACGACCTTCGGCACGTTCACCTGGCGCGCCAGGAGGATGTGCTCGCGGGTCTGCGGCATCGGGCCGTCCACGGCCGACACCACGAGGATCGCGCCGTCCATCTGCGCCGCACCCGTGATCATGTTCTTCACGTAGTCCGCGTGGCCCGGGCAGTCGACGTGCGCGTAGTGGCGGTTCGCCGTCTCGTACTCGACGTGCGAGGTCGCGATCGTCAGGATCTTCGTCGAGTCACGACGCCCCTGCGATTCCGACGCCTTCGCCACTTCGTCGTACGCCACGTACTTCGTCCCGAAGCCCTTGTCGGCCGAGACCTTCGTCAGCGCGGCCGTCGTCGTCGTCTTGCCGTGGTCGACGTGACCGATCGTCCCGACGTTCACGTGCGGCTTGCTGCGGTCAAACTTTGCCTTGGCCATGTCCCGATCTCCGCTACAGCGTTGTGGTCTTCGCCAGTATGGGCGCAGCATGCTGCGCCCCTACAACCCGTCCTTCGTACCGCTTGTCGGGGGGCGCGGCAGGCCGCGCCCCTACGACCCCTACGTTACGACCGCACCACGTCCCGGCCGGCGTTCTTCGCGATGATCTGCTCGGCCACCGCCTTCGGGACTTCCTCGTAGTGCGCGAACTGCATCGTGTAGACCGCCCGGCCCTGCGTCGCGCTGCGCAACGTGGTCGAGTAGCCGAACATCTCGGCGAGCGGGACGTGGCCGGCGACGACCTGCGACTCGCCGCGCTGCGTCATGCCGCCGATCTTGCCGCGCCGCGACGAGAGGTCGCCGATGACCGCGCCGAGGAAGTCCTCGGGGCAGACCACTTCGACTTCCATGATCGGCTCGAGGATGATCGGGCCGGCCATGCGGACCGCTTCCTTGATCGCCATCGAGCCGGCGATCTTGAACGCCATTTCGCTCGAGTCGACGTCGTGGTACGAGCCGAACACCAGCGTCGCCTTCACGTCGACCATCGGGTAGCCGGCGAGGACGCCGTTCTCGAGGGCCTCGCGCATGCCCGCTTCGGCCGGCTTGATGAACTCGCGCGGCACCACGCCGCCGACAATCTTGTCGACGAAGGTGAAGCCGGTGCCCTGGTCACCCGGCTCGCAGTTGATGACGACGTGGCCGAACTGGCCCTTGCCGCCCGACTGCCGGACGAACTTCCCTTCGACGTTCTGCACGGCCTTGGTGATCGTCTCGCGGAAGGCCACCTGCGGACGGCCGACGTTGGCCTCGACCTTGAACTCGCGGCGCATGCGGTCCACCAGGATTTCCAGGTGGAGCTCGCCCATGCCGGCGATGATCGTCTGCGAGGTCTCCGGGTCGGTCCGCACGCGGAACGTCGGATCCTCCTCGGCCAGCTTCTGCATCGCGATCGCGAGCTTGTCCTGGTCGGCCTTCGACTTCGGCTCGATCGCCACGTCGATGACCGGCTCCGGGAACTTCATCGACTCGAGGATGACCGGATTGTCGGCATCGCAGAGCGTGTCGCCCGTCCGGGTGTCCTTGAGGCCGATCGCCGCGCCGATGTCGCCGGCCAGCACCTCGGAAATTTCTTCACGCTTGTTGGCGTGCATCTGCAGCAGGCGCGACGTCCGCTCCCGCTTGTCCTTGGTGGCGTTGTAGACGTAGCTGCCGGCCTCGAGCTTGCCCGAGTAGACGCGGAAGAACGTCAAGCGGCCGACGAACGGGTCGGTCGCGATCTTGAACGCCAGCGCCGCGAACGGCGCGTCGTCGGTCGCCGGGCGGGCGAGCTTCTTCTCTTCGTCGCCCGGGGCATGGCCTTCGATCGGCGGCACGTCGACCGGGCTCGGCAGGTAGTCGATGACGCAGTCGAGCAGCGCCTGGACGCCCTTGTTCTTGAACGAGGCGCCGCAGAGCACCGGGACGAACTCCATCGCGATCGTCGCCTTGCGGATCGCGTTGTGGATCTCGTCGACCGTCAACTCCTCGCCGCCCAGGTACTTCTCCATCACCGCGTCATCGTACTCGACGGCCGCTTCGATCGCGGCATGCCGCGCCGCGTTGACGACCTCGAGGTACTCGGCGGGACAGTCGACGACCTGGAACTTCTTGCCCATCGTCGAGTCGTCGAAGATGTACTGGCGGCGCGTGATCACGTCGATGTGGCCGGTGAACGTCTCACCCGACCCGACCGGGATCTGCAGGGCGAACGCACGGCGGCTCAGGCGGTCCTTGATCATCGCCAGGCAGCGGTCGAAGTTCGCGCCGACGCGGTCCATCTTGTTCGCGAAGATCATCCGCGGCACGCGATAGCGGTCGGCCTGCTTCCACACCGTCTCGGTCTGCGGCTCGACACCGGCGACCGAGTCGAGCAGCGCGACGCAGCCATCGAGGACGCGCAGCGAGCGCTCCACTTCGACGGTGAAGTCGACGTGGCCCGGCGTGTCGATGATGTTGATGCGGTGCTCCTCGCCCGTCCCGGTCGAGTCGCTCTCGCCATGGCGCGTCCAGAAACACGTGGTCGCGGCCGACGTGATCGTGATCCCGCGCTCCTGCTCCTGCTCCATCCAGTCCATCGTCGCGGCGCCATCGTGGACTTCGCCGATCTTGTGGCTCTTCCCCGTGTAATAGAGGATGCGCTCAGTCGTCGTCGTCTTCCCGGCGTCGATATGGGCCATGATGCCGATGTTGCGATAGAACTGGATCGGTGTATGTCGCGCCATGCTCTCCAACTCCCAGCGAAAAAGCGGGGCGACCGGACCGGACCCGAGGGTCCGCGGTATCGCTCCGCGCCACGTCCGGGCTTTCACCCGAGACAGGAACCCCCAAAGGGAGTCCCGGCGTCATTTCGAAGGTCCAGAGGTGGGTGGGGTGACTCCCCGCTCACGTTGACCTGATGATCTCAAAATCAGCCCTGCCGCCTCACCCGATACGGGCGAGGCATGCCTCGCCCCTACTACCAGCGATAGTGCGCGAAGGCCCGGTTCGCTTCCGCCATGCGGTGCGTATCGTCCTTCTTCTTGATCGTGTTGCCTTCGCCCTTCGAGGCGAGGATCAGCTCGGCGGCAAGCCGCTCCGCCATCGTCTTCTCACCACGGGCGCGGGCATACGAGATCAACCAGCGCATCGCCAACGCGGTCCGACGCTCCGGCCGCACTTCGACAGGGACCTGGAGCGAGGCACCGCCAACGCGGCGGCTCTTCACTTCGACGGCCGGCTTGGCGTTGTTCACGGCCTGCTTGAACACGGCCACGCCCGGCTGCCCGGTGCGCTCTTCGATCATGTCCATCGCGCCGTAGAAAATGCTCTCGGCCAGCGACTTCTTCCCGTCGAACATCAGGTTGCTGACGAACTTCGATACCGTCTGGGAATCGTACCGCGGATCCGGCGGGACGACGCGCTTCACGGCCTTGGTGCGACGACTCACTTCTTACCTCCCTTGCCCTTGGCTGCCACTGCGCCGGCCTTCGGCCGCTTGGCGCCGTACTTCGAACGGCTCTGACGGCGGTCATTGACGCCGGCGGCGTCAAGGGTGCCGCGGAGAATGTGGTAGCGCACACCCGGCAAGTCCTTCACACGGCCGCCCCGGATCAGGACGATCGAGTGTTCCTGCAGGTTGTGGCCTTCGCCCGGGATGTACGCGATCACTTCGATGCCGTTCACCAGGCGCACCTTGGCCACCTTCCGGAGCGCCGAGTTCGGCTTCTTCGGGGTGGTGGTGTAGACGCGCGTGCAAACCCCGCGCTTCTGCGGGTTTCCCTGAAGGTGCGGCGCCTTGCCCTTGTAGATGGGCTCCTGGCGACCATGGCGGAGCAGCTGATTGATCGTCGGCATCGGATTCCGGTCGTGCGTTCATCGTTTGGCCGAAAAGGAGAAAAGACCCCTTTTGGGCGACAGATCCACAAGATACGGGGGAACCGCAACCCGGTCAAGGGAGCGGGATACGGAGTGACCGGTGACCAGTCACCCGTAACCAGGGAACCTCGGCCTTCGGTTGTCCCATAATGAAACGGCGACCGGGGTTCTCCCGATCGCCGCTCACTGGTTACTCGTCACCGGTTACTGGTCACCAGCCGTTCAGACCTCGATCTCATCCCCGATCAGCAGGGCGACATCGGGCACCGGCGCCTCCTCCACGACCTCAACCGGCGGCGGCGGCTCGAAGCCCGCCGGCGGCTGGATTTCCAGGTCGACGTACCGGTAGTGACCGGTGCCGGCCGGAATCAGGTGGCCGATGATGATGTTCTCCTTCAGCCCCTTCAGGTCGTCCTTGGCGCCGCGGATCGCCGCGTCGGTCAGGATCCGGGTGGTCTCCTGGAAGGAGGCCGCCGAGATGAACGACTGCGTGGTCAGCGAGGCCTTGGTGATGCCGAGCAGGACCGGCTCGGCGTTCGCCGGGTCGCCCTTCTTCTTCATCACCCGCTCGTTCTCGTCGCGGTAGGTGAGACGATCCACCGTCTCGCCGTCGAGGAACGAGGTCTCGCCCGGATCGGTGACGCGCACCTTCTGCAGCATCTGCCGGACGATGACGCCGATGTGCTTGTCGTTGATTCGCACGCCCTGGAGTCGGTAGACCTCCTGGACCTCGTTCAACAGGTATTCCTGCACCGCGCGCGGACCCTTGATCTGCAGGATCTCGTGCGGCGACACCGGGCCCTCGGTCAGGCGGTCACCCGCGCGCACGCGGTCGCCCTCGTGCACCCGGAGGTGCTTGCCGGCCGGCACTTCGTACAGACGCGCCTCGGCCGCTTCCGGAATCGTCCCGTCCGGCGCCAGCGGATAGACGTAGATCTCGCGCTTGCCGCGCTTGATCTCGCCGAACTTCACCATGCCGTCGATCTCGGCCATCGTCGCCGGATCCTTCGGACGACGCGCCTCGAAGAGCTCGGCGATCCGCGGCAGACCACCGGTGATGTCGCGCGTCTTGTAGGCCTGACGCGGAATCTTGGTGATCGTGACACCCTTGCTGATCTTCACCGGCTCGGAGAGGAAGACCGTCTTGTCCTTGCTCTCCTTCTTCGACTTGCTCGGCCACGCGACGTTGATCGGGTGCTCGGTGACCTTGAAGTGCTCCGACCACGGGTTCGCTTCCGGCGGCAGGTCGAGGGCCCGGGTGACCGGGTCCGTCGGCGAGCCGAGGATGATGCGCGACCCTTCGGCCAGGGTGTATTCCTGCGGGTCCTTCCGGTTGACCTGGTACACCAGGACGGACGGATGGAGCTCGCGATCCGGATCGGTCACGACGACGATCGAGCGCAGGCCGGTGCCTTCGTCCAGCTCCTCGCGGAGCGTGACGCCCGGCACCAGGTCCTTCCACCGGAGCTCGCCGTCGACCTTGATGATGCTCGGGTCGTTGTACGGGTCCCACGTGTACAGGATCGACGCCCGCTTGTCGTTGTCGCCCTTCGATGCCAGGTCCCCTTCCTTGATCTGCAGGAAGGCGCCTTCGGGCACCGGGTAGCGATTGAGCGCGCGCTTCGGATCCTTCGGATCGACCAGGACGATGCCCGCCTTGGTCTCTTCCGTGGCCGACTCGGTCTCGCGCGTGAGGGCGATGCGGACCGTGGTCCGGATGCCATCCTCGTACTCGACCGGCACGTCCGCCCACTCGAGGTCGTCCGTGTAGGTGACCAGGCCGTCGGTCCGCGCGCGACGCTCCGCCTCTTCGGCGATGCGCGACGAGGTGCCGCCGATGTGGAACGTCCGCAGGGTCAGCTGCGTGCCCGGCTCGCCGATGGACTGCGCCGCGAGAATGCCGACCGCCTCGCCCAGGTCCACCATTTCCATGGTGGCCAGGTTGCGGCCGTAGCACATCCGGCAGACGCCGCGCTTCGACTCGCAGGTGAGCACGGAGCGGATCTTGACCTTCTCGATCCCGGAGTCGTCGATCTGCTGCGCGATCTCCTCGTCGATGAGCTCGCCGGCCTGGACCAGGAGACGGGCATCGCCGAACTCGTCGAGCACGTGCGGATCGGTGACGTCGTCGGCCGCGACCGTGCCGAGAATCCGGTCACGCAACGGCTCGATGATGTCCTCGCCTTCCTTGAGCGGCGACATCTCCAGCCCCATCACCGTGCCGCAATCCTCTTCGGTGATCGTGACGTCCTGCGCCACGTCGCAGAGGCGGCGGGTCAGGTAGCCGGCGTCGGCCGTCTTCAGGGCGGTGTCGGCCAGACCCTTCCGCGCGCCGTGGGTCGAGATGAAGTACTCGAGCACCGTGAGGCCTTCGCGGAAGTTCGACTTGATCGGCGATTCGATGATTTCGCCGATGCCGCCGGTCAGCTTCTTCTGCGGCTTCGCCATCAGGCCGCGCATGCCGGCCAGCTGCCGGATCTGGTCGCGCGATCCGCGGGAGCCGGAGTCGTACATCATGTACACCGGGTTGTACCCGCCGCGCGACTTCCGCATCGCGGTGAGCATCGCCTCGGCGACGTCGTTGTTGGCGTGCGTCCAGGCGTCGATGACCTTGTTGTAGCGCTCGCCGAAGGTGATCTGGCCCGTGTTGTACGCCTTCTGGAACCGCTCGACGCGCTTCTGCGCCTCGGCGAGCAGCTCCTGCTTCTCGCCCGGGATCTCGAGGTCCTCGATGCCGATGGAGATGCCGCCGCCCGTGGCGAACTCGAACCCGAACCGCTTGAGGCGGTCGAGGAAGTCCACCGTCTCGCGGAGCCCGGCACGCCGGTAGCTCTGCAGCACCATCTCGGAGAGCTGCTTCTTCTTCATCAGCTCGTCACGGAAGCCGAGCTCGGCCACCACGCGACGCGGCAGGATGTTGTTGAACAGCACCCGGCCCGCGGTCGTCTTGACCCAGCGCGGCCGTGCATCCTCGGACTCGGCCGGCGGGATGAACCAGTAGTAGATCGCCGTCTGGTGCCGGATGGTGCCGTGCAGCAGCGCCATCTCGAGTTCCGCGATGGCGGCGTAGTACGGCGCGTCCTTCCAGAGCTCGGCCTTGACGGCGTCGAGCTTGCTGGCGGGCACCCGCATCTTCTCCTCGAAGTGCGGCGGGAGCTTGGTGAGGAAGTACGACCCCAGCACCATGTCCTGCGACGGTTCCGCCACCGGGCGGCCGTCGGACGGCTTCAGGATGTTGTTCGACGACACCATCAGGAGGCGTGCCTCGAGCTGCGCCTCGAACGAGAGCGGCACGTGCACGGCCATCTGGTCGCCGTCGAAGTCGGCGTTGAACGCCGCGCAGACGAGCGGGTGAATCCGGATCGCCTTGCCCTCGACCAGCTTCGGCTCGAACGCCTGGATGCCGAGGCGGTGCAGCGTCGGGGCGCGGTTGAGCAGCACCGGATGGTCCTGAATGATCTCCTCGAGGATCTCGTACACCTCGGGGCTCTCACGCTCGACGATCTTCTTGGCGCGCTTCACCGTCTCCGCAATCCCCTTCTCCACCAACTTGTGGATGATGAAGGGCTTGAAGAGTTCCACGGCCATCGTCTTCGGGAGGCCGCACTGGTGCAGGCGGAGTTCCGGACCGACGACGATGACCGACCGGCCGGAGTAGTCGACGCGCTTGCCGAGCAGGTTCTGCCGGAAGCGGCCCTGCTTGCCCTTGAGCATGTCGGACAGCGACTTCAGCGGGCGCTTGCCGCGGCCGCGGATCGCCTTGCTGCGGCGGCCGTTGTCGAACAGCGCGTCGACGGCCTCCTGCAGCATGCGCTTCTCGTTCCGGAGGATGACTTCCGGCGCCTTGTGCTGGATCAGCTTCTGCAGGCGGTTGTTCCGGTTGATCACGCGCCGGTACAGGTCGTTCAGGTCGGACGTGGCGAAGCGCCCGCCGTCAAGCGGCACCAGCGGCCGCAGGTCGGGCGGAATCACCGGGATGACGTCCATGATCATCCACGTCGGATCGTTCGGATCCTCGCCGTTGTCGCCCGACCCCAGGAAGGCGTCGACGATCTTCAGGCGCTTGAGCATCTGCTTCTTGCGGTGCTGCGACGTCTCGGTGGAGACCGAGGCGCGGAGCTGCTCCGCGACCAGCTTGATGTCGAGGCGACGGAGGAGCTCGCGCACGGCCGGCGCGCCGATCTCGGCGCGGAAGGCCGCGTCATTCTCGTCGCGCGCCTTCATGCGCAGCGCGAGGTACTCGTCCTCGTCGAGCAGCTGCTTCTCCTCGACTTCCTGCTTGCCCGGATCGAGGACGATGTAGCTCGAATAGTACAGGACGCGCTCGAGCTCCTTGAGCGTGATGTCGATCAGGTTGCCCATCGGCGACGGCAGCGTCTTGAAGAACCAGATGTGCGCGACCGGCACGGAGAGCTCGATGTGGCCCATCCGCTCCCGGCGCACCTTCGACAGCGTCACCTCGACGCCGCAGCGGTCGCAGATCACGCCGCGATAGCGGATCCGCTTGTACTTGCCGCAATGGCATTCCCAGTCCTTGACCGGGCCGAAGATGCGCTCGCAGAACAGGCCGTCCTTTTCCGGCTTGAACGAGCGGTAGTTGATGGTCTCGGGCTTGGTGACCTCGCCCCACGACCACCAGTAGCGCGACCCCTGGAGTTCCAGGCGCTCGCGCTCCTTGGGATCGCGCGGGCCCCGGATTTCCTCGGGGCTCGCGATCCGGATGCTGATGTAGTCGAAGCTCGAGCTCTTGGGCTCGCGTCCGCTGCGGAAGTCGATCATTGGTTACTCCTCCCCTTCGGCCGTGGTGCCCAGGGTGACCTTGAGCCCGAGGGCCTGCAGTTCCTTGACGAGCACGTTGAACGACTCCTGGATGCCGGGTTCCGGCAGGTTCTGCCCCTTCACGATGGCCTCGTACACGCGGCTGCGGCCGTTGACGTCGTCGGACTTGACGGTCAGCATCTCCTGCAGCACGTGCGCGGCGCCGTAGGCCTCCAGCGCCCAGACTTCCATTTCGCCGAAGCGCTGGCCGCCGAACTGCGCCTTGCCGGCGAGCGGCTGCTGCGTCACGAGCGAGTACGGCCCGATCGAACGGGCGTGGATCTTGTCGTCGACCAGGTGGCTCAGCTTGAGCATGTAGATCGTGCCCACCGTCACGTCGCCGGTGAACTCGACGCCCGAGCGGCCGTCACGGAGCCGCGCCTTGCCGGCCGGCGTGAGGCCGGCATGCCGGATGAGCGCGTCGGCCGCTTCGCCGATCTGCTCGGGCGTCGCCTTGCCCGCCGCCACCAGCGCCAGCGAGCCGAGGCCGACGGCCTCGAGCAGCTTGGCATCGTCGGCCTTCGCCGCCGTGGTGATGATCTTCTTCGCGGCCTCGAACTCGGCCTTCGCCGCACCGGTCGACTCCGCGAGGAGCGCGCCGTGCACGGTGAGCTCGGTCTGCCGCTGCGCCCGGAGCCGTCCGGCGAGTTCCGCCGCCGACGCCGTGAGGAACGCTTCGACGGCCTTCGCCAACCCGACCGTGACCTTCGACGCGCCCTTGATCGACAGCGCCTCGACACCGGTCGCATCGAGCGTCGCGCCGACCAGGGACTTGGCGCCCTTCAGGTCGCGCACCAGGGCCTCGACCGTTGCCGCATCGGGCGACGGCGCGGCATGCGCCAACGCCAGCGACTGTCCGGCCCAGCCGAGCCCGGCCAGGCGCAGCAGCACGCCGATCTCGGACTCTTCGGCGCCGCGGAAGACCGGGGTCTTCGCCTTGAAGCCGAGGATCCGGCCGCACCAGCCGAGGTGGGTCTCGAGAATCTGGCCGACGTTCATCCGGCTCGGCACGCCGAGCGGATTGAGCACGATGTCGACCGGAGTGCCATCCGGCAGGAACGGCATGTCCTCTTCCGGCACGATGCGGGAAACGACGCCCTTGTTGCCGTGGCGGCCGGCCATCTTGTCGCCGACGGAGATCTTCCGCTTCTCGGCGCAGTAGACCTTGACCAGCTGGATGACGCCCGGGGGCAGTTCATCCGGCTGGAGAATCTTGTCGATCTGGTCCTCGGCCTTCTCTTCGACCTTGGCCCGCTCCGACGTGGCGGCGTCGAGGGTGGCACGAAGGCGCTCGTTGGCGGCCTTGTCGACCACGCGCAGCGTCTTGAGATCCACCTCGGTGAGGTCGATCGTCTTGAGCAGCGCCTTGGTCAGCTTGGTGCCCTGCGCCTGCAACTCCTCGACACTCCCGGCGCGCAGCATCAGGCCGACGGTCTGGCCGTCGAGCAGTTCGAGCGCTTCCTCGAACATCGCCTGGGTGATGCGGGCCTTCTCCTCGGTCTCGCGGCGGCGCACGTCGCCGATCCGCTCGCCGCGGTCCTTGTCGACCACCGGCCCTTCGACGCGCGAGAAGATCTTCACGTCGATGACGGTGCCCTTCATGCCCGGCGGCACCTTCAGCGACGAGTCCTTCACGTCCTTCGCCTTCTCGCCGAAGATCGCCGTCAGCAGCTTCTCTTCCGGCGACAGCTCGGTCTCGCCCTTCGGCGTGATCTTGCCGACGAGGATGTCGCCCGGCTTGACGTGCGCGCCGATCCGGATGATCCCGCGCTCGTCGAGGTCCACGAGGGCCTCGTCCGAGACATTCGGGATTTCCCGGGTGATCTCTTCCTGGCCGCGCTTGGTGTCGCGGACGTGGAGCTCGAGTTCCTGGATGTGGATCGACGAGTAGACGTCGTCCTTGACCAGGCGCTCGGAGAGGACGATCGCGTCCTCGAAGTTGTGGCCGTACCACGGCATGAACGCGACCAGCACGTTGCTGCCGAGCGCGAGCTCACCGGCCTCGGTCGCGGCGCCGTCGGCGATGATCTGCCCGGCCGCGACCTGCTCGCCCTGATGGACGAGCGGCCGCTGGTTGATCGCGGTGTCCTGGTTGGTGCGCCAGAACTTCTTGACCCGGTACCGGTCGATCCGCGCGAGGCGGCCGAGCGGAACGGCGCGGTCCGTCGCCTCGACGCCCGCATCGACGATGATCTCGTCGGCGGTGACGCGGGTGACGGTGCCGGCGCGCTTGGCGATGATCACCGCGCCCGAGTCCGAGGCGACCTTCCCCTCGAGCCCGGTGCCCACGACGGGCGACTGCGGGAAGAGGAGCGGCACCGACTGACGCTGCATGTTCGAGCCCATCAGCGCGCGGTTCGCGTCGTCGTGCTCGAGGAACGGAATCAGCGCGGCGGCGATGGAGACGAGCTGCTCCGGCGCCACGTCCATGTAGTCGATCCGGGCCGGCGGCATCAGCGGATAGTCGTCGCCGCGCCGCGTCAGCACCATCGAGTCGACGAAGGTGCCCTGCTCGGTCAGCGGCGCGTTCGCCTGCGCCACCGCAAACTCTTCTTCATCGCTGGCCGAGAGCCAGTGCAGCTCGTCGGTGACCTTGCCCTGCTTCACGACGCGATACGGCGTCTCGATGAAGCCGAGCTCGTTGATCCGCGCGAAGGTCGCGAGCGACGTGATGAGGCCGATGTTCGGGCCTTCCGGCGTCTCGATCGGGCACATCCGGCCGTACTGCGAATAGTGCACGTCGCGGACTTCGAAGCCGGCGCGCTCGCGGGTCAGGCCGCCCGGCCCGAGGGCCGAGAGCCGGCGCTTGTTGGTCAGCTCCGCCAGCGGATTGGTCTGGTCCATGAACTGCGACAGCTGCGAGCTGCCGAAGAACGCCTGGATGACCGCCGAGACGGTGCGGGCGTTGACCAGGTCGTCGAGCGAGATCTTCTCCGGATCGGAGTTGATGCTCATCCGCTCCTTGACCAGGCGCGCCATCCGCGAGAGGCCGACCGAGAACTGGTTGGCGATCAGCTCGCCGACCGACCGGATCCGGCGGTTGCCGAGGTGGTCGATGTCGTCGGTGTTGCCGCGACCGTCATGCAGGTCGATCAGGTAGCGGACGATCGCGATGAAGTCCTCTTCGGTGAGGACCGTGTGGTTCGGATCGACCTTCAGCCGGAGCCGCTGGTTGATCTTGTACCGGCCCACGCGCCCGAGGTCGTAGCGCTTCGGGTTGAAGAAGAGCTTCTGGATCTGCTGCCGGGCCGTCTCGAGGTTCGGCGCATCGCCCGGCCGGAGGAGGGCGTAGATCTGCTCCAGCGCCTCCTGCTCCGAGTGCGTCGGGTCCTTCGAGAGGGTGTTGCGGATGAGCGGCGACTCCCCCTTCCCGGCCGGGAGGAGGATCTCGACCTTCTGCACGCCGGCCTTGAGGAGCTTGGCGCGGAGCTTGTCGGTCAGGTCCGTGCCGGCCTCGGCGAGGACTTCGCCGGTGTCCGGCTCGGCCACCGCGAAGGCGAGCACGTGCGCGCTGCGGTCGCGGTTCGACGTCGGCACTTCATCCTCGCGCAGATCGAGGATGGTGTAGCCGGCGAAGACGCGCACCTGCTTGACGCCCACGTGGCGCATCGCCTGGAGGCGTTCCGGGGTCAGCTCCTCGCCGGTCTTGCCGAGCGGGGCGCCGCCCTTCTCTTCGGGGTTCGGGACGTCGGCGGCGAGCATCGCCCCGACGATTTCCCGGCGTTCCTGGCGCGAGTCGGCGCGGCCGGTGATGTCGAGCATCTTCTCGGCGAAGAACAGCCGGAGGATGTCGGCATTGTGGCCGTGGCCGAAGGCGCGCAACAGCGCCGTCGCCGGGAACTTCTTCTTCTTGTCGATGTGGACGTAGATCACGTCGTGGATGTCGATCGTGAACTCGACCCACGAGCCGCGGAACGGGATGATCCGCGCCGAGAAGAGGCGCTGCCCGTTCGGGTGGGTGTCCTCTTCGAAGACGACGCCCGGCGACCGGTGCAGCTGCGAGACGACGACGCGCTCGGCGCCGTTGATCACGAAGGTGCCCAGGGGGGTCATGCACGGCAATTCGCCGAGATAGACCTCCTTCTCGATGGCGTTCTTCAGACGCCGCTGCCCGTCCACTTCCTCGAACACGTCGAGGCGGAGCTTGGTGCGGAGCGGGGCCGCATAGGTCATGTCCCGCTCGATGCACTCCTCGACCGTGTACTTCGGCTCGCCCAGCGCGTAGCTGACGAACTCGAGCGAGTACTTCCCGTTCACGTCGGCGATCGGGAAGAGGTCGCGGAAGACGCGCTCCAGGGAGACGTCCTGGCGATCGCCGTCGACGTCATCGGGCACGAGCAGGGACTCAAAGGCCCTGGTCTGAATGTCGAGCAGGTGGGGCATCTGCATGCCGCCCTGCATCGAAGAGAATTGAATCACCGGCAGCGTATCAGGCATCGCCCCATCCCGTGCAAATGGCCACGGCAGTGCCGAAGCCCCCGCGCTGGGCGGGGGCTGGCACTGTCGTCATGCAGAACTCGAGTTCGCGTTCAGTCGGCATCGCGTCTCACTGAGAGTGACCGTGACAAAGGGGAGAGATCCCTCACCGGCAGCAGTCGCTACCGGTTCGGGATGACCCCCTTCGGGGGTCACTTCAGCTCGACGCTCGCGCCCTGCTCCTCAAGCCGCTTCTTCATTTCCTCGGCCTCGGCCTTGGAGACGCCGTCCTTCACGGTGCTCGGCGCGCCATCGACCAGGTCCTTGGCTTCCTTCAGGCCGAGCGAGGTGATCTCGCGGACGACCTTGATCACGTTGATCTTCTTCTCGCCACCCGCCTTGAGGATGACGGCGAACTCCGTCTGCTCCTCGACCACGGCCGCGGCCGCGCCGCCGCCACCCGCCGCCGGAGCGGCCGCGATGGAGACGTTGAACTTCGTGGTGAAGGCCTCGATCAAGTCGGCCAGTTCGAGCACGGTCTTGTTGCCGATCGCGTCGATGATTTCGTCGTTGCTGAGCATAGTCGCCATGATTGTATCTCCCGTATGTTACGCGGCCGAGCTGGCCGAACGCTGTTCGCGGAGCGCCTCGAGCGCACCGACCACCTGATAGAGGACTCCGTTGAGCGCGCCGGCAAACTGGCCGAGCAGCACCTCCCGCGGGGGGATCTCGCCGAGACGCTTCACGTACGCCGGGGCAACGGCCTTGCCGTCGACCCACCCGGCCTTCACGGTCGGCTTCTCGTGTTCCTTGGCGAACTCGCCGATCACCTTGGCCGCCGCCATCGGGTCCCCGCCTGCGAAGACGAGGCCGGTGTTGCCGGTCAGGTGACTGTCGAGATCCGCGATGCTGTTCGCGGCCAGCGCCCGCTGGGCCAGCGTGTTCTTGACCACGACGTACTGTCCACCCGCCGCCCGGAGGCGCCGGCGGAACTCCGTCATCTTCAGCACGTTGAGGCCGCTGAAGTCGGTGACGAAGAGCGTCGGGGAGGCCTTGATGGCCTCGGTCAGCATGGCGACTTCCGCATGCCGTTCAATCTTGCTCATCGGTACCCCGCGGTGTCGAGCTTGATGCCGGGGCCCATCGTCGCGCTGACGGTCGCCGAGCGGACGTAGGTCCCCTTGGCGGCCGACGGCTTGGCCTTCACGATGGTCTCCATGAATGCGTCGAGGTTCGCCGCCAGCTGTTCGCCGGAGAACGAGACCTTGCCGATCGGAGCATGGACGTTCCCCGTCTTGTCGACGCGGAACTCGATCTTGCCCGCCTTGATCTCCTTGACGGCCTTCGCCACATCCATCGTGACGGTGCCCGCCTTCGGATTCGGCATCAGGCCGCGCGGACCGAGGATCCGGCCGAGCGCGCCCAGCTGCCCCATGACGTCCGGCGTGGCGACGATGACGTCGCACTCCAGCCAGCCTTCCTTCAGCTTGGCCAGATACTCGAGCCCGACGAAGTCGGCACCCGCCGCCTCGGCGTCCTTGGCCCGGTCGCCCTGGGCGACGACGAGCACGCGGACCGTCTTGCCGGTGCCGTGCGGGAGGATCACCGTGCCGCGGACCACCTGGTCAGCGTGACGCGGATCCACCCCGAGACGGACGGCGACGTCCACCGTCGCGTCGATCTTGGCGTACGTGGTCTGCTTGACGAGGTCCACCGCCTCGGACGTCGAATGCATCCGGGTGGTGTCGACCTTGGCCGCCGCAGCGCGATACTTCTTGCCCTGGGTCGCCATCAGTCGATGACCTCCAGCCCCATCGACCGTGCGGTCCCGGCGATCATGCGCATCGCGGAATCGATGTCGGAGGCGTTCAGGTCGACCATCTTGATCTCGGCGATCTTCCGCACCTGCGCGGAGGTCACCTTCCCGATCTTGGTGCGGTTCGGCGCGGCGCTGCCCTTCTCCACTCCGGCTTCCTTCAGCAGGAGGTTCGGCGCAGGCGGGGTCTTGGTGATGAACGTGAACGTGCGATCACCGAAGATCGTCACGACCACGGGAATCACCATTCCCGACTGCGCCTGGGTGCGCGCGTTGAACTGCTTGCAGAATTCCATGATGTTGACCCCGTGCGGGCCAAGCGCCGTGCCGACCGGGGGTGCGGGATTCGCCGCGCCAGCCGGACACTGCAGCTTCACCATGGCTGTGATCTTCTTGGCCATGTTACTCCTGTAACGGTGCCCGCTGGCTGCGCGGGACACCGAATGACGGACCAGCGGTCATCGCTGGACCTGCCGCCGATTGACCCGGGGCGGTCGCCGGGGGAGAAGGATCTCTCCGGTCCTGCATCACCATATCGATGATCGATGATCGATCATCGATGATCGATAATTCCTAGTGACCCCGAAGCTGCAAGTAGTCCAGCTCCACCGTCGTCGGCCGCCCGAAGAGCGACACCGACACCTTGACCTTCCCCTTGTCGGCGAGCACATCCTCGACGACGCCGGAGAAGTCCGAGAACGGTCCTTCGGTGATCTCGACCGCCTGGCCGACGAGGAACGGAATCTCCTCCTTCGGGGCGGACTCGGCTTCCGGCTCGGCCATGCCGAGGAGCCGCTTCACTTCGTCATCGCGGAGCGCCAACGGCGCCTTGCCGGTCCCGACGAACTTGATCACGCCCTGGATCGAGTTCACGACGTGCTGCGCTTCCTGGCTCAGCCCCATCTGCACGATCACATAGCCCGGATAGAGCTTCCGCTCGACCGTGACCTTCTTGCCGTTCTTGATCTCGACCACTTCCTGCGTCGGCACCAGCGCCCGGGCGACCAGCTTCTGCCCTTCGGGCCGCGGGTCATCCTTGATGCGCTGCTCGAGCAGCATGCGGACCTTGTTCTCGTGGCCCGCGGTCGTCTGGATCGCGTACCAGCGATACGTCACTTCGGTGTCGCTCATCGGGCCAGCGCGGCAACGCCGTCGACGAGCACCTTCTGGAGCAGCCAGTCCACCAGACCGAGCACGACGCCGAAGATGGCGGCACCGATGAGGACGGCGCGCGTCGCCTTGACGAGCTCGTCCTTCGGTGGCCAGCTGACCTTGTCCATCTCGGCGCGGGTGTCGAGGAGGAAGCCCTGTGCCGAGGCCAGCTTCCCCGTCGAGACCGTCGCGACCTGCGTGTCCTGATCCGTCATGTCCACTCCGTGCCTGGGCCTGCTCGCGGGCGCCGTATGCTGCGCCCCTCCATCGATTCCCGTCAGCCCGGACATCCGTACGGGCGACGCATGCGTCGCCCCTACCGATCATCCGCCCGCGTGGGCGGAGCTACTTCAAGATCTTGGTCACGACCCCGGCGCCGACCGTGCGGCCACCCTCGCGGATCGCGAAGCGCAGCCCCTCGTCCATCGCCACCGGCGTGATCAGCGTGATCGTCATCTGGATGTTGTCGCCCGGCATCACCATCTCCACGCCCGCCGGCAACTCGCAGCTCCCCGTCACGTCCGTCGTGCGGAAGTAGAACTGCGGCCGGTAGCCCTTGAAGAACGGCGTGTGACGGCCCCCTTCATCCTTGCCCAGCACGTAGACCTCGGCCTCGAACTCCGTGTGCGGCTTCACCGACCCCGGCTTCGCCAGCACCATCCCGCGCTCGATTTCGTTCTTGTCCACGCCCCGGAGCAGCAACCCGACGTTGTCGCCCGCCATGCCCGAGTCCAGCAGCTTGCGGAACATCTCGACGCCCGTCACGATCGCCTTCTTCTCCGCCCCCGAAGCCCACCAGCTGGACCTCTTCCTGCACCTTGACCTGGCCGCGCTCGATCCGGCCCGTCGCCACCGTGCCGCGGCCGGTGATCGAGAACACGTCCTCGACCGGCATCAGGAACGGCTTGTCGGTCTCGCGGATCGGCTCCGGGATGTACGTGTCCAGCGCGTCGTACAGCTCCTGGATCTTCTCGACCCACACCGGATCGCCCTCGATCGCCTTGATCGCCGAGCCCCCGGATCACCGGCGCGTTGTCGCCGTCGAACTGGTACTGCGTCAACAGCTCGCGGACCTCGAGCTCGACCAGGTCGAGCAGTTCCGCGTCGTCGACCAGGTCGCACTTGTTCAGGAAGACCACGACCTTCGGCACGTTCACCTGGCGCGCCAGGAGGATGTGCTCGCGGGTCTGCGGCATCGGGCCGTCCACGGCCGACACCACGAGGATCGCGCCGTCCATCTGCGCGGCACCCGTGATCATGTTCTTCACGTAGTCGGCGTGGCCCGGGCAGTCGACGTGCGCGTAGTGGCGGTTCGCCGTCTCGTACTCGACGTGCGAGGTCGCGATCGTCAGGATCTTCGTCGAGTCACGACGCCCCTGCGATTCCGACGCCTTCGCCACTTCGTCGTACGCCACGTACTTCGTCCCGAAGCCCTTGTCGGCCGAGACCTTCGTCAGCGCGGCCGTCGTCGTCGTCTTGCCGTGGTCGACGTGACCGATCGTCCCGACGTTCACGTGCGGCTTGCTGCGGTCAAACTTTGCCTTGGCCATGTCCCGATCCTCGAAAGTTCTGGTTCAGTGCTACGGTCGTAAGTCGTATGTCGTAGGTCGTAGGTCGTGTCCGGTCGGAGTTGCCTACGACCTATGACCTACGACCTATGACCGTTTTCCCTGACACGACGCGCCGGGCGCGGGAACCTCGCCCCGCCTGCCCGGCGTGCCTTGGGCGTCCACTTGGCACGCCCCGTCCTGCCGTGTTGTCCGACCGAGCCCTCGCGGGCTCGACGGTCCCTCAGAGCTCACGACCGGGATCGAACCGGTGACCTCATCCTTACCAAGGATGTGCTCTACCGACTGAGCTACGTGAGCAAGCGGGCGACGGGACTCGAACCCGCGACCCTCAGCTTGGAAGGCTGATGCTCTACCAACTGAGCTACACCCGCATCGGGCCGTGTCCGTACGCCAACTTCGGTACCACATGGTGGGGGTAGGATTCGAACCTACGTAGGGCGTAGCCCGGCAGATTTACAGTCTGCTGCCATTAGCCACTCGGCCACCCCACCGTCTCCTGCCCTACCCTCGCCGCTGGAGCTGACGGAGGGGATCGAACCCACGACCGCCCGATTACAAATCGGGTGCTCTACCAACTGAGCTACGTCAGCCTACAAAAAAAGGCCGTTCGACCGACAGACCCTCAACTTACCTGCCTCGGAAAGCAACGTCAACGGGGCCTTATCGGCGCTGTACCTCGGCGGTCCCGTCCCGGTTGTCGCGGACATCCCACCCCGCCTCCGCCAGGAGCCCGCGAATCCGATCGGCTTCGGCAAAGTTTCGGGTTTGCTTGGCCACCAGTCGACGCCCTGCCCAGCCCAAAGCCCATGCCTGTTGAGCGGCCGGTTCCGCCGGCGCCGCCTCGTCGAGGTCCTCCGCACTGGTCGCTCCCGTCGCCGGGAGCTGGAAGCCCGCCGCCGGCGTCGGAAGCACCTGCAGCACGTCCGTCGCCTTGGCCCACGCCGCACGGAAGGCCGGCCCGGGCTGCTCGCCGGCGTCGAGGAGGCGATTCCCTTCCCGAGCAGCCTCGAACAGCGCAGCCAGCGCCCGCGGGGTGTTGAGATCGTCGTTCATGGCCGTCGCGAAGTCGGCGGCGAGGGTGGTGCCGACCGCCTCGAATGCCGGGCTGCCGTCCGTCTCCGAAATCTGGGCGATGCGCGCAGCGAGTGCGCCGAGGCGTCGCGACCCCTCGCGCGCCGAATCCAGCGCCTGGTCGGTGAAGTCGAGCGGCGCGCGGTACTGGGTCGTGGCCAGCAGCAGGCGCACGGTCCCGGCGTCGACCTTCTCCTCGCGCAGGTCGCGGGCCGTGAGGATGTTGCCGAAGCGCTTCGACATCTTGGTGCCGGCCATCGTCAGGAACTCGCCATGCATCCAGACACGCGCAAAGTCCGCCTTCCCCGTGTGGGCGCAGCTCTGCGCGATCTCATCCTCGTGGTGCGGGAAGACGAGGTCGATGCCGCCTGCGTGGATGTCGAGCACATCGGTGCCGAGCTGCTTCCCGATCAGGTCGAGCGCCATGGCGGAGCACTCGAGGTGCCAG
Organism: Gemmatimonadota bacterium; assembly: GCA_016704275.1. Taxonomy (NCBI): domain Bacteria; kingdom Pseudomonadati; phylum Gemmatimonadota; species Gemmatimonadota bacterium. The sequence goes on along the minus strand of JADJAK010000001.1, from coordinate 679,241 downwards.
CCCGGACGACCGCGTCCGAACGGCGCATCCCACGCGGCGCCGACCGCTTCATCTTCGTCGCGCGCCGCCTTCCAGAGGACGAAGTCGCGCGCGTCCTCCTTGGCGTATTCGTCGGCGAGCGTGCGACCACCGGCGCCGGCCTGCAGTTCGCGCGTGTCGAGCCGCGAGAGCTTGCCGTAGGCGGGATAGCGGCCGATCGCGAAATACACCGAGCCGTCGTCACCCTTGTAGGCGACGCCCTTGGCAAGCAGCGACTCCACCAACGCGATCATCGGCGCGACGTATTCGGTGGCGCGCGGATAGACGTGCGCCGGCAGGAGGCGCAGGTAGCCGCTGTCCTCGCGGAAGGCGTCGATGAAGCGGACCACATGGTCGGCCAGCGACGCGCCCGCCGCGGCCGCGCCGCGGATCGTCTTGTCGTCGACGTCGGTGAGGTTCATCACGTGGAAGACATCGTAGCCGCTGGCCTCGAGCCACCGGCGCAGCACATCTTCGAAGAGGAAGGTGCGGAAGTTGCCGATGTGCGCGTAGTTGTAGACCGTCGGCCCGCAGGTGTAGAGCGAGACGTGGGGGGCCTTGAGGGGAACGAAGTCCTCGACGGACCGCGTCATCGTGTTGTAGAGCCGGAGTGTCACGCGCCCCCCGCGGCGGCATCGGTGATCGCGGCGCGGGTCGCCGGATCATCCGGCGCCGCGCCATGATGGCGAACATGGACGGTCCGCTGCGGGAACGGGATCTCCACCCCCTCGCGGTCGAGCCGGATCTTCGCGAGGCGGCGGAATTCCCGCCCCGCCTCCCACTGGTTGCCGGGCTGGGTGCGCAGCAGGACGCGAATCGTCACGGCGTTGTCGCCCAGCGACTGCACGCCCACCACCTCGGGCATCCCGTCGAGCTTCGGCACCCAGGCATCGGCCTCGCCGAACTGCTTCGCCTCATCACGAAGGATCGCGAGCACCGCATCGACATCCGCGTCATAGGCGACACCGATGTCGACCACGGCGCGCGACCAACCGCGGGTCTTGTTGCTGACCGTCAGGATCTGGCCATTCGGCACGATGTGCAGGACGCCCTCGAGGTCGCGCAGCATCACGACGCGCAAGGTCATCTTCTCGACGCTGCCGGTCTTCCCGGCGATTTCGATCACGTCGCCGACGGCGAACTGATTCTCGACGAGGATGAAGAAGCCGCTGATCACGTCCTTCACCAACGACTGCGACCCGAAGGAGACGGCGAGGGCGAGGATGCCGGCGCCGCCCAACAGCGGCGTGATGTCGACAAACTGGTTCAGCGTCAGCACGATCGTGAAGAGGACGATCACGATCTTGCCCACGCCTCGCAACAGTTCGGCGATCGTCTGCGCGCGCTTCTCGTGTGACGACAGGCGGGTGTCGTCGCCATCGTCGGCCGCGAGGACGATGCGGTCGGCGACGACGAGCACGACGCGCCACGCGACGAAGGCCGCCACCCAGAGGAGCAGTACTTTCACGCCAGCGGCGCGGAACTCCTCCAGCTTGATGCCGAAGAGCGACAGCATGCTCTCGACCGAGGCCATCAGGTCGAAGAGGACAGTGGGGACGAGCCGATTCATCCCGGCAACTTGTCCACCCGACGGGGGCGGGTCAACGGCGGGCGGCCGTCACGGCTCGATCACCACGATCGCCCGGCGCACGCTGACCGTCCGACCGCCTTCCTCGACCGTCACCGTGAGCCAGTGGCGGCCGGCCGGGAGCTTGTCCAGCGCCAGGCTGCGGCGGATCGGCGTCAGCGGTCCGGTGGCGCGCTCGGTGCTCACCAGTCGGACCATCCGATCCGTCCGACCGGACATCGGGCGAACCTCCAGCGTCGTCCGATATGGGGTCCCGTCCGGCAACCCGTGCACCTGGTAGTACAGCTCGACGGTGCCACCCTTCGGCCAGACGCCCAGGGTGTTCAGGGGGAAGCCGACGCCGTCGCCGGGCCAGCGGGTCGGCGAGTTCGCGACGCCGGTGAGGATGTCGCTGATCGCGAGCGTCGCCTCCGGCACGACCAGGCCGCGCTGCAGGCCGAAGGCCCCGACGGTGTCGCCGTGCTGCGAGAGCCGCACGGCCACCTGCCACGTCCCGGCGGTCAGCGGGAGTTCGAGCCACCCGCTGATGTTCTCCTTCGCCGCCGCGCCGCTGGGCGCGACGAACTGGCGCAGCGTGTCCAGCACGACCGTCGCACCACTCTGTGCTTCGTACGCCACGACCCGGAACTGCACCGGCGTGACCTGCCGGCCATCCGCAGCGGTTTCGACCACGAGCGGCGCGCGTGGAATCGCGAAGGTGACCAGCGCGCGCGCCGTGCCGTCGCGGGTGGTGCCGACCGCAAAGCTCTGCAGGACGGCGTTCCACGGCTCACGGATCAGCGGCGTGTCGGAATCGCTGCTCGTGCCGGTGTGGGCATCGTCCCGACTCTTCTTGATGGCCAGCGTGACGGCCTGGATGCAGCTCTTCTCCACGATCGTGCGCTCGATCGCCATGCGCGCCGCGGCGGCGGCGTACTCGGGCAACAACGTGCCACGCCGCTGCCATTCCCCGAAGTAGCCGTTGACCGGCAAGTACCCCGACAACGTCGTCGGCGCCATCGAGCCGAGCGCGTCACTGCCGCGAAAGTGCAGCAGCCGCCAGCCCCCCTCGAACCAGTAGAGCCACGATTCGTTCTGTCGCATCTTGAGCCGTGTCTCGTCCTCCAGCTCGGCGCGCGTACTGAGCCGCCGTTCGCGGAAGAGGCTCGAGGAGGAGAACGAGTTGGTGCTGTCGAGCGGCATGATCGAGTCGCCGGTTCCCCCAAGGCCGCCGACAATGCGCCGCATCGGTTCGCCGTGGCGCAGGTAGATCAGGCCGCGATGATCGAGCAGCGGCTCGAGCGCGCGCACGTCGCCGGAGAGCGTCGGTTGCATACGCGCCAACGTTTCGTACAGCGCGGCGTCACTGCCGATGCACTGATCGAGGCCCTCGAAGAGGTACTCGACGCGGCGAAACTGCGTGCGACGCTCGGGGATGAAGACGCGATAATCGCGGAACGCCTTGACCCAGCGGCGGAGATGTTCCTCGAGGCGCTCGCCGGGGAGATTCGCGGCGGCGGCATCGCGTTCGGCCCAGAAGCGCCGAAGCCACGGGGCCACGGCGCCCTCGGGGACGGCATCGAAGGTCGCGAGGGTGTCGCCGACGAGGATCCACGCCAGGTCAAAGCGGTAGGCCTCGCGGGTGGCCGGCGTGACGCGCTGAACGCCGGCCCAGTAGGCGGCCCCCGCCTCGGAGGGCCGGCCGAGGGCCATGAGCGTGCGCGCGCGCTCGAGTTGGGCTCGTCCGACATCACCGCCGAAGCGTTCGGCCTCGCTGAACCGCACCAGGGCGCTGTCGAGCTGCCCCTTCCGGCGCAGCTCCCGGCCCCAGATCAGGAGGACGTCGGGATCGCGCGGGGCGGCCTGCGTGAGCACCGCGAGCGCCTTGCGTTGATCGCGCCCGAGGCTCCGATCGCCACCGGCGAGCAGGAGGTCGAGCGCCATGCGCCGCGCGGGAGCAAAATCGGGCGCCCGCTCGAGGGCGTCGTGCAGATGGCGCCAGATGGCATCGGGGTAGGCCTCGCCCTCGAACTGCCCCTCATTGACTGCGGGGGGCGCGCCGGCGCGCCAGAGGGCGAGCAGCGCACGGGCCGAGAGGTAATAGCCCCATGGTGCGTCGCGCTGCTGCTTCTCGGTGAGCGTGGTGCGTCGCAACGCCAGCGAGAGTTCCCGTCGATCGCCCGACAACTCGCCGCGCCGCACTCGCCACAGCGTCTCGGCGACGTCAGCGGTCGCCCCACCCGCCGCCAATGCCGTGCCCACCGCAGGCAGCGAGGCGACAGCCGAGGAGGCGATCAGCATGGAGTCCCAGCCGAGGAGGCGTGGCGCGTCGAGGCGCTGCGCCGACGCGCCAGTGACCAGGGCCGCGGTGAGTGCAGTGACGAGGCGGAACGACGTGGCGCGGGGCATGGGCGCTACTCCAGGTCGAGGATCACCGTCCGACGGGCGAGCAACGCGCCGGTCTTGTCGCCGACTCGCACTTCCATCGAATACCGGCCAGGCTTCAGTTGCGAGAGGTCGAGGATGCGATTGACGCCGGTCACGCCATCGGGCAGCTCGCCGGTGAACGAGACCTGAATCGCCGCCGGCTGTTCCGCCCCCTCGGCAACGCTGCGCACCTCGATCGTGGTGCCGGCCGCGGCGATTGCGCCCTGCGCACGGACTTGATAGAAGAGGTGCAGCGGTTCTCCCCGCTTGATCGTGCCGCCGGGCGAGAGATAGATCCGTTCCGACCGGAGCACCCAAGAGAGTCCGCGCGACTCCGGCGCGACGATGAGCGACGAGAGCGCGACCGCATCCCCCCGATTCGGAACGGCGGTCCCGTACGCGCGCCCCCAGCGACGATCCGGCTGGGCGGCCGTCAGCCCCCAGCTTCCGACGCCACCGACGCCGGCCAGCGTCGCGAAACCGGTGAGGTGCGTCTCGCTGCTCCGCGCCTTCGGCACGAGGAACTCGCGCGTGAGCGAGTCCTCCTTCCACTCCGCCGTGAGCGGATGCCACCTCGCCAGGGCGAGGAGGACGCGAGCAGATTCCCTTCCTGCGCTGTCCTTCACCACGTTGAGGTCGCCCAGGCGCAGGCCGTAAGCGATCACCGCCAGTGGTTCCTCGCTCACCGGATCCCAGAGCTGTGCCAGCTGCGCCACCGCATGGATCGGCCGCTGACTCGGCGGCGAGTTGTCGTCCTTCGTGGTGGCAATGCCGATGTATTCGCGATCCGCCTCGCGCAGCCGCTGCACCTGCTCTTGGGGAATCGCTCCACGTTCGGCCATGCTGCAGCGCCACTGGTCGAGGCCGCACTGCCACGTGCCGACGATCCCGGTCATGAGTGTCGTCGTCCCGGCGCTCCCGTCATAATCGACTTCGCCAAACGTGACAAACATCGGCGTGCCATCAATGTCATAGCGCCAGGTCATGTAGGCCCTGGCACCGGCCGCCGGCGTGTTCACCGCGATCTTGTCCGGCGCCCCGAAGCGCATGTAGATCACGCCGCGATCGTCGAAGTCCACCTGCCACCGGCGGTATTCGTTCCAGGTCGTCCCATTGGTGCTCTCGCCCGTCTCGGTGACGCCCTGGAAGACCCCGGCCTTGGACCGTGAGGCTGAACGCGACTCGGAGGGAATCGATAGCCGAAAATTCTTCTCGACATGTTCGAGTCGTGCAAAGTGTTCCGCCAATCGACTGCCCGGCGGCCGGCCATCGCGCACGTCGCGCTCGATCAACCGATCGCGGACCCAGGTGCCTCGGCTGGAGTCGTCCACCTCGCTCCACGCTGCGCGCTCCGCCGGCGAGACGAACCACTGCAGGTGCCAGTCGACGTCGAGCTGTGCCAGGGTGTCGTGGGCCGCGCCCGCGCCGTCGATGAAGTGCGCCACCCCGCCGAGCGAGTCACCCTCCCGGAAGGCCTGCCGCGTCAGGCGCAGCAGGTGCCAGGTCGAGTCGAGCCCCGCGGCGAGCGCGGTGTCGGCACAGGCATGCGTACTGGCCGCATCACCGCTCCGGACGGCGAAGTCGCTGCAGGCGCGCAGCACCACGGGCGCACGCACCCCCGAGTCCACCGCCGCCCGCATCAGCGCGGCCAACCGGGGCAAGTCCTCCGGCTCGGCGTCCGCTGTCGTCAGCAACGCCAGGAGTTCGCCTGCGGGACGGTCAGCCGGCGCGAGGGCCAGCGCGCGCAGGGCGCCGTCAATCGCCCCGGCGCCCCACGACGTGCCGGGACTCATCAGGTGACTGCCCCGTGCCGATGGGGCGTCGATGATCTGCAGCAGGGCGCGGCCGCAGGCGAGCTCGCGCCACTGCACACCGGTCACCGACCGCCGGGCGTCGCGCACCCGTGCCGCGAGGCGTTCCTCGTTGGCGACCAGCGCCGCGCGATTGAGCGTGGTCGGCAGCGGGCAGAGGGTGCGGATCCGCTCGCCGAGTGCGGGGTCGGCGCCGGGGTACTCCATTGGCGCGAACGGCGCGGCCTGCAGCAGGACACCAAGGGCCAGGGGGAGCAGCACTCAATTGCCTCGTGCGTCGAGGAGGGCACCGGTGAGTCGCACGCTGCCATTGACGATCGGACGGCCGATCGGGCGCGGAGGCGGCGCGCGATTGCCACCGATGGTAATGCTTCGGCCACCCTGGAAGGTCACGAAATTCGACTCGATCGGGGCGAAGATCTCCCAGCGGACCGGCAGCCACGCGCCGCTTTCCAGCCGGGCAAACGCGATCATCCCACCGGCCTTGCCTTCCTTGATGTGGCTCGGAAGGTTGCGATGGACGAAGGTGAATTCTCGGAGGGCCATGTTGGTGGCGTCGAGCACCAGCTCGCCGGAGACGTCGACCAGCTTGGACTTTCCCTTCGGCTCGTACTTGACCCGGATGATCCCGGCCGCCTCGTCCTTGTCGTTCAGGTTGAAGGAATAGCAGTGGGCATCGAGGAACCAGTCGGCAAACAGGACGCGCAAGTCCGGGCCATGGTACACACGCCCGCGCCCCTCCTCGGGGGTCAGCGGACGGGAGAAGCCTTCGTGGCGGAGGATCTCGGGATCCACGCTCTGGAGCGGCCAGGCCGCGAGCTCCCGACGACTGGTGTCGGCACGCACCGTCTTGCCGCGGGAGAGGTCCATCGTCCGCGACACCACTTCCTGGACCGTGAAGCGCGTCCCGAGGCCGAGGGTCGCCTCGATCAGTGTCAGGGAGGCGCGTCCGCCCTCGAGCAGCCGGCCGAGGAGCGGATCGTCGAGGATCTCGCGGCCGCAGGCGCGGCGCTTGCCCGCGGCCACCACGTCCGGCAGGATCGTGGCGGCAGGCTCGAGCCGGAGGTCCGGAACCACCACGTCGGCATCGCTCACCCGCACCATTTCCACCGGACGCAGCGTGAAGCCGATCGCGGTGATCCGGATGCGGTACGCCGCGGGTCCTGGAACGACGAAGCGATAGCCGCCGGTCGGGGAGGCGAGTCCCCGCTGCAGGGCCCGGCCCGTGCTGTCCTGCAACTCGACGAGCGCACCGGCCACCGGCAACCCCTGGACGGCGTCGACGACGCGACCGCGGATGGCCTGCGCATGTCCGAGCGACGGCAGGCCGAGCACAAGCAGTACCAGCAGTCGGAGCCGCCGCATCAGGCGTGATCTCATGGTGGGGGCGGCGGGACGATGGTCCCGACCAGGACCACGCGCCCCCGGACCTCGCCATGAATCGTCATGGCGGGGGCGCGACTCGCCACGACCAGGTCACGCTGCGTGCTCATCCCGACCGTTGCCATTTCCATGGGCGCGTAGATCTCCCAGCGCACCGGCAGCCAGCCATCACCCTCCTGCAGGGCGAACGCGATCCTGCCGCCGGCGCTCCCCTTCGGCATGAAGGTGGGGAGGTGCTCATGCGCGAAGATCAGTTCGCGCAACGCCAGGGAGGAGACATCGAGCACGAGTTCGCCCGAGATGTCGACCAGCCCGGTCCGGGCGCGCGGTTCGTAGCGGACGCGGATCACCCCCGCGGCTGCATCCCGCACATCCTGCGAGAAGGAGAAGCAGTGGCCGTCCAGGAACCAGTCGGCGAAGAGCACGCGCAGGTCAGGACCGTAGTACACCCGGCCGATCCCCTCCTCCGGCGCGAGCACGCGCGAGAAACCGACGCGGCGCAGCGTCTCGGGATCGATGCTTTGTAGTGGCCAGCCGGTGAGGATGCCCGTCGTCGTATCGGCACGCACCGAGTCAACCGTTGCGGTCACGACCGTCCGGGTCGCCACCTCCTGAAACGGAAACTCGGTCCCGACCTCGAGCGTTGCCTCGATCTGCGTGAGCGCGTTCTTTCCGGCCTCGAGGAGGCGTCCGAGGAGGGGATCCGCCATGATGTCCGGCCCGCAGGCACGACGCTTCCCGGCGGCCACCACGTCGGGAAGGATCGTCACCGCCGGCTCGAGGCGGAAATCGGGGAGCGCGATGCTCGCCGCGCCGATCCGCGCCACCACGACCGGATGGATCGTGAAGCCGATCGCGGCGACCCGCACGCGATAGGCGGCGGGTCGCGGCACCACGAGCTGGTAGGCCCCGGTCGGGGACGCGATCGTGCGCCGCAGCACCCGTCCGGCGCTGTCCTGCAATTCGACGAGGGCGCCGGCGATCGGGAGCCCCTGCGCTGCGTCGACGACGCGACCGCGAATCGCCTGCGCGTGGCCGAGCGACGGCAGACCGAGGGTTAGCAGGGCGAGCAATCGGAAGAGGCGCATCGGAATGGGGCTCACGGTGGGTGGACTGAACATCCGAAAGGTACCGCCCCGGGCGGCGATTGCCCCGCCACCTGTCTCCACTCGCAACGTCGCCGGTCCGGGCCCATCTTCCACGCCGTCCTCCTCTCCCCGGAGCCCCGCCCTGTGACGTCCCACCGCAAATCCGCCAAGCTCGCCAACGTCGCCTACGACATTCGCGGGCCGGTGCTCGACAAGGCCCGTCGGATGCAGGAGGCCGGGGAATCGATCATCCAGCTGAACATCGGCAACGTGGCCGCCTTCGGCCTGCAGCCGCCCGAGGCGATGCTGACGGCGATGCTCGCGCGCATCCCGCAGGAGGCCGGCTACACCGACAGCAAGGGGCTGGTGGCACCACGAGAGGCGGTGGCGCGCTACGCGGCGTCGAAGGGGATCGCCGGCGTGACTCCCGACGATGTCTACCTCGGCAACGGTGTCTCGGAGCTGATCCAGGTGGCCATCAACGCCCTGCTGAACGACGGCGACGAAGTCCTGATTCCGACGCCCGACTATCCGCTCTACACCGCGTTGGTGGGCCTCGCCGGCGGCGTGCCGGTCCACTATCGCTGTGACGAAGCGGCCGGCTGGCTGCCGGACCTCGAGGACATTCGCGACAAGGTCGGCCCGCGCACGCGCGCGATCTTCGTCTGCAATCCGAACAATCCGACCGGCGCCCTCTACCCCGAGCCGATCCTGCGCGACCTGCTCGAAGTCGCGCGGGCTCATCGCCTGGTCGTGCTCGCCGACGAGATCTACGACCAGACGCTGTATGACGGGCACGTCCACACCAGCGTCGCGTCGCTCGCCGACGACGTCCTGGTGCTCACCTTCAACGGGCTGTCGAAGAACTATCGCGCGTGCGGTTTCCGCGCCGGCTGGATGATCGTCTCGGGCGATCGCGACGACGCGCGTGACTACGTCGAGGGCCTGACGATGCTCGCCTCGCTGCGCCTCTGCTCGAATACGCCGGGGCAGATCGCCATTCAGGCCGCCCTGGCAGGCGACTGTTCGATTGCGCCGCTGGTCGCGCCAGGGGGCCGCCTGCACCGCCAGCGTGACCTCGCGCACGCGCTGCTCTCGGAGATTCCAGGCGTGAGTGCGGTGAAGCCGAAGGCCGCGCTCTACCTCTTTCCGCGCCTCGACCCGGCGATCTATCGGATCGCGGACGACCAGCAGTTTGCCTACGACCTGCTGGCCGAGGAGCGGCTGCTGATCGTGCAGGGCACGGGCTTCAACTGGATCGCGAACGACCACTTCCGGCTGGTGTTCCTGCCTGAGGAACCCGTGCTGCGCGAGGCGATCGGGCGGCTGGCATCGTTCCTTGGGCGCCGGCGCGACAGGCCTTCGCCGGCCTGAGGCGGTCGCGCGGCGCTACGGATGTCGGGCCGGCTGTCCACCACGGAGGTAGGCTACCCAGTACACCCCGGCCACCAGCAACGTCCCGCCGATGATGTTCCCCAGGGTGACCGCGGCCAGGTTGCGCGCCGCGGCAGCGATCGTCACCGCACCGGCGCTGTCGAGCAGCATGCCGAAGGGAAGGAAGAACCAGTTCGCGATCGAGTGCTCGAAACCGATCGCCACGAATGCCGTGACCGGAAAGAGGATCGCGAGCACCTTGTCCGCGACGCTCCGTCCCCCCATCGCGAGCCAGACGGCGAGGCAGACGAGGGCGTTGCAGAGGATGCCGCGTGCGAGCGCCTCGCCGACGGTGAGCCCGCCCTTGAGCGTGGCGACCTGCACCGCCGTCGCCCCGACCGCTCCGTCGCCGAGTGCGGCGATGTTGCCCCACCACGCCAGCAGCACGGTCGCAAGGCTGCCGACCACGTTGCCCACATAGACGATGGCCCAGTTGCGGAGGACCGCGCGCGTGTCGATCAGGCCACTCGCCCATGCCATCGCCAGCAGGTTGTTGCCAGTGAAGAGCTCCGCCCCCGCGACGATGACCAGGACCAGGCCGAGGCAGAAGCTCAGCCCGCCGATCAAGCGAGTGACGCCGAAGCCAAGCCTCGGGTCGGTGACGACCACCGTGAAGAGCAGCGCGGCGAGCGCAATGAACGCCCCCGCGAGAATGGCGAGCACCAGCAACGTCAGGCCATCGGTGTTGGCCTTCGCGACGCCGACCTGTTCGGCCTTGCGCGCGATCTCGCGGGGCGGAATGGCGTCGACGAGGTCGCTCATCGCGAACGCGTGAGCTCGTAGAAGCCGGCGGGAGCGTTGCCCGGATCGTCCGGATCGACGCAGGAACCGCAGACGCGATTCATCGCCGTGACCGCGTGCAGCTGGATATGCGGCGCCCGATGGTTCGGCAACACCGGCTCCTCACGCAACAGGTCGGTGCTCAGGTACTTCTTGTTGGAATCGCAGAAGATCGTGGCCACCACGGCGTCGGCGCCGAGCGCGTCCTGCGCAGCGACCGCGGCGAGGAAGTTCGCCCCGCTGGAGATGCCGACGGCGAGGCCGAGTTCCTGCGCGAGCGCCTGCGCCATCAGGATCGCATCGCCATCGTCGACCGCGAGCACCGCGTCGAGTTCGTCGAGTTGCACGATGGCCGGGATGAACTCGTCGCTGATCCCCTGGATGCGATGCTTGCCGACCTTGTGCCCGGTCGTGAGGGTCGGGGAGTTCGCGGGCTCGACCGGATGCAACTTGATCGACGGCTGCACGCTCCGGAGATAGCGGCCGGTCCCCATGATGGTGCCGCCCGTGCCCACGCCGGCCACGAATGCGGCTGGGGTGAGCCCCAGGTTGCGCAGTTGTGCCCAGATCTCGGGACCGGTGGTGCGCATGTGCGCGTCGCAATTCAGTTCGTTGGCGAACTGACGCGGGAGGAACGCCCCGGGCCTCGCCTTCGCGAGCGCCTCGGCGAGCGCGATCGAACCGAGGAAGCCGCCCTCTTCCTTGGACACGAGGCGAATGGTGGCGCCGAACGAGCGGATCAGCGCGATCCGCTCGGCACTCATCCAGTCGGGCATGAAGATCGTGACCGGGTGTCCCAGTGCGCGCCCGATGGCGGCGAAGGAGATGCCGGTGTTGCCACTGGTGGCCTCGACGATCATCCCGCCCGGCTGCAGCTCGCCGCTTTCCCGCGCGTGGCGCAGGATGTGGAGCGCCATCCGGTCCTTGATGCTGCCGGTGAGGTTGAGGCTCTCTGCCTTGGCGTGGATCAGGCGCGGGGGGCCGCCGTCGACCGAGAACTCGATCGTGAGGAGCGGGGTGTTGCCGACGAGGACACGAAGTCCCCGGAGCCGGTCAGCGAGGGTCATGCGGCGCATGCAGCGCTCCTGGCGGGCAGCCGGGGGAGGCACCCACCGTGGATTCTATCAGGGTGGTGGCGCCACCGCACGGCGGGGTCTTGGGTAGCTTCCGAGGAGGCCCATGGCGACCCCCTCGACGGAGCACCGATGCCCCGCTCTTCCCGGCTGCTGATCACGCTGATCTCGCTGCTCCTCCCCGCCCACGTGGCGGCCCAGGGACCCGCGCCCACCGCCAGGCCGGACGGGCCGGGCACGCTGCGGCTCTTCCTCGACTGCGAGACGTCGGGGTGCGACTTCGACTACTTCCGGACCAAGATCACCTGGGTGGACTACGTGCGGGACCGCACCGCCGCGGACGTGCATGTGCTCGTGGTGTCCGTGGGCGCCGGCGGGGGCGGCAGCGAGGTGACCCTCCGTTTTGCCGGGCGCGACCGGTTCCTCGGCGTCGATGACGAGATCCGCTACTCGGCGGCGCAGGGCGCCACGTCGGACGAGCGACGGATCGAGTTGGGCCGCTTCCTCGCGCTGGGCCTGGCCCGCTACGCCGCGCGCCTGCCGCAAGGTCGCAACCTCGCGGTCACCTTCACGGCGCCGACCAAGGCCGCGGCGGCCGTCCCCGCGGCCGACCCGTGGAAGCTCTGGGTGTTCTCGGCCGGGATGAACGGCTACCTCAGCGGCGAATCGAGTTCGAAGTCGAGCGATCTCGGCGGCAGCTTTTCGGCGGGTCGCACCACGGCCGATTGGAAGTTCCAGGCCTACATCTCGGGCAACAAGAGCGAGAACAGCTTCGACCTCGGCGATGGCAGCACCTACCGCTCCAAGGTGCACAGCTACTACGGCAGCGGGCTGCTGGTGCGCAGTCTGGGCCACCACCTCTCGGCCGGCGCCCTCTTCAGCGGCACGTCCTCGACGCAAGAGAACATCGACCTGAACCTGCGCGTGGCTCCGACGCTCGAGTACTCGGTGTTCGACTACGCCGACTACACCAAGCGTCGGCTCACCCTGCAATACAGCGTCGGCTTCAACCGCTACGAGTACACCGAGACCACCATCTTCGACCGCGACGAGGAAACGCTCGTCAATCAATCGCTCGGCGCCTCCTACGTCACGCGGACGACCTGGGGCAGTGCCAGCATGAGCGTCAGCGCGTCGCAGTATCTCGCCAACCTGCGGCAGAATCGGGTGACCGTCGGCGCGTCGGCCAATGTGCGCGTCTTCAAGGGGATGGGGATCAACTACGGCGGCAGCTACGCCCGCGTCCGCGACCAGATCACCCTGCCACGCGACGGGGCCAGTGACGAAGAGATCCTGTTGCGCCTCAAGCGGCTCAGGACCAACTACCGCTACTCCGCGTACTTCGGCCTGACCTACACCTTTGGCTCGGTGCTCAACAACATCGTGAATCCGCGACTCGGCGGCAGCGGCGAGTACTACTGACCGGACGGCGGCTCCCCGGCGTGCAGCCCGCGCCCGGGGAGGCGTCACCTTGGGATCCCCCTTACCGCGCGTCCCCACCCCCAGGAGGGCTGCCATGTCCCAGACTCGTCTGTTGTCGTTGCTTGCCACGCTGATTGCCGTGCCGGTCGCGGCACAGGGAGGGACCGCCTGCCTGCAGGGGCGGGTGTACGGGGCGGCCGGGTCGCCGCTCCTGGGCGCGCGGGTCCTCCTGCTCAACACCGGGGCCGCGGTGGCGACCGATATCGAGGGGCGCTTCGCCTTCCCCGAGCTCCGGCCGGACACGGTCAGCGTGCGGGTCACCTACATCGGCTACAAGAGTGGCATGGTCACGGGGCTGCAATTGTCGGGCGCCCGAACTGTGCTACAGGACTTCACCCTCGAGGAGTCGAAGGTGACCATCTCGGAGACCGGGGGGGCGCCACCACCGGGGATGGTCGGCAATGCCGCGCGACCGCAGCCAGCGAAGCCAACGGTCTCGGAGCGCACCTGCCCGATCCCCTCCGGAGGAAGGATACGGACCCCGGGAGCTATGTCGACAAGCTCCCGGTCGACAACGTCTCGCGGGTATCCACTGGCGTGGCTCCCGGCACGATCATCCCCAGCCCCGGCCGCCTCGAGGGAACCGTCATGGCGGAAGGTCGCCAGCCGCTCTGGGGGGCACGCGTCTTCATCGTTGGGTCCCGCGCGAGCGTGACCACCGACAGTAGCGGCCGCTATCGATTCGAGGCCGTCCCCGCCGGCGTCATCACCGTCCAGGCCATGGCGATCGCCTCGAAATCGGCGACGGTCGCGGGGCTGAGGATCCGGCCGGGCGAACACGTCACGCAGGACTTCGTCCTCGCATCCCAGCCGGAGGGCGAGAACAGCATGAATCGGACGAGCGGCACGCGCCCCGAGGTCACGTACGTCGATGGAATTCCGAATGGCGGGCAGGCGCCGTACCCCAACCCCGGCCGGCTCGAAGGCATCGTGCGCGACGCCGCCAACCGCGCCGTGGTCGACGCGGTGGTCGCGGTCGTCGGCACGATGGAATCGGCGCGGACCGACAGCACGGGTCGCTACGTCCTGCCACTGGTTCCGTCCGGAGTGCTGGCGCTCCGCGTGACTCGGGCGGGGTACGCTCCCACCATGGTGGAAGGGCTCCGATTGCGCCAGGGTGAAACGATTCTCCAGGATTTCCACCTCGCTCCTGCGGCGCCCGCTCGGCCCTGAGCCCAGGGGCCAACGCCACCTTGCATCCAATGGGCCGGAGGCTAGCTTGTGGGAAGGTGTTTCACTCGTGAAACGCCTTCCCCCTCGCCACCCAATGCTGCGCTCCCTGCCCCAGCGGAGACTCCCGCCATGCCTTGGATCGATGCCGCCCTCGGCACCATCGCCTCGATCGCCCTGACCCTCTTCGTGGTCGTGAATGCGACGTTCATCATCGCGCTCTGGCGCACCCGTGATCGCCGCTTCGTCGATCGCTGGACGAAGCCGTTGGTGATGACCGATGCCGCGCTGATCTTCGCGGCCGTCGGCACCCCGGTGATTGGCATCGCGATGAAGCTCGGCGGGCAGTTCCTCGGCTTCCTCGCCACGATCCCGGCGACCCTGATCCCGGGCAAGTGACGCTCGAGCGGATTGCCCGCTGGATCATCGGTTTCTTCCTCGTCCTGCTGGCCGTCGCGGCGATCGCGCTCGGCTACACCTACTACAGCAGCAACGCGCGCCTCGACCGCCGCTGGACCTTCCCCGCTGACGTGGTCGCGGTCCCCACCGATTCCCTCTCGATCGCATATGGTGGTCACGTCGCCGCGCTGCAGGGCTGCGACGGGTGCCACGGCCCGGACCTCGCGGGCCGGCTCTTCATGGACGCGCCCGGCGTCGTGCGGCTCTACGCCCGTAACCTCACGCCGGGCGCAGGTGGCGCCGGGGCGCGCTACGGCGACGCCGACTGGGTCCGCGCGATTCGTCACGCGGTGGCCCCGGACGGTCGTGGCCTCCTCTTCATGCCGTCGCAGAACTATCAGCGCCTCAACGATCGCGACCTCGGCGCGCTGATCGCCTGGCTCAAGTCCCGGCCACAGATCGATGCGGAGTTCCCCGCGACCACCGTCGGGCTGCTGGGTCGGGTGATGCTCATGATGGGGAGCCTGCCGCTGGTGACGGCGGAGCGGATCGACCACACCGCGCCGCGGCCGGCCTCGGTGCCGATCGGGCCGACGGTGGCGTACGGTGCATACCTGGCGGGCGGCTGCCGCGGCTGCCATGGCGAGACGTTCTCCGGTGGCGAGATCCCCGGAGGCGTCGCGATGGCGCCGTCCCGCAACCTCACGCCAGACAGCGCCAGCGGGATCGGTCGCTGGTCGCTGAGTGACTTCCGTGCCGCCATGCGGATTGGGCAGCTCCCCGAAGGCGTCGTGATGGACTCGGTGGCGATGCCGATCAAGATCAGCCGCGAATTCACCGACGACGAGATCGCCGCCCTCTTTGCGTACTTCAAGTCGCTGCCGCCCCGGCCGTACGGGGGGAGATAGCGGCTGCCCCGGGGCTACCCCCTGCTGGCGCAACCCCTCGCCACGCCGATACTCTTGGAGCGGTCACGCAGCAACCACCTTGGCCCCGGGAGCACCGATGGGAACCGTGATCTTCTTCGGTCTGATCGCCGCCTTCTTTCTCTGGCTCATCACGGCGTTCAATCGCCTGGTTGCGCTCAAGGGCCAGGTGCAGAACGGCTGGAAACAGATCGACGTTCAGCTCAAGCGCCGTCACGACCTCATTCCGAATCTGGTGGACACCGTGAAGGGGGCGCTGCAATTCGAGCGTGAGACGCTCGACGCCGTCATCACGGCACGGAGCCGCGCGGTGAGTGCAACGGGCGTGAAGGACGTGGCGCAGGCGGAAGGGGAACTGACGCAGGCCCTCGGTCGGCTCTTCGCGGTGGCCGAGGCCTACCCCGACCTCAAGGCGCTGGCCAACGTCAGTCAGCTGCAGGAGGAATTGACCTCGACCGAGAATCGGATCGCCTTCTCGCGTCAGCACTACAATGACGTGGCCACGACCTACAACGTCGCGCAACAGCAGTTCCCGACGTCGCTGGTGGCAAGTCTCGCCAAGGCCTCCATCGTCGAGCTGTGGGAGATCACCGATCCCGGCGAGCGCGCGGTGCCCAAGGTCGACATCTCTCTCCGGTGATTCCCGCAGTCAGCAGTGGGCGCGTTCGCCGGGATCTCTTCAGCCAGCAGGAAGAGAACCGGCGGAAATCGTCGTGGCTGCTGATCGGCTTCATCGGCTTCTTCGCGTGGCTCGGCTTCGGCGGCGATGTCGCGCTGATGCTCTCCACCGCCGATGCCACCAACGGGTATCAGCACCGAGTGCCCGTGATCGGGATCGGGATCACGCTGGTGGCGGCCGGCGTGGCGTGGTCGGCTTGGCGCAACGGCGACAGGCAGATCCTCTGGTCCACTCGGGCGATGGAGTTGATCAACGCCGTCACCCCCGAGCAGCAGCGCCTCGCGAATGTGGTCGACGAAATGTCGATCGCCAGCGGCCTCCCGCGCCCGAAACTGTGGATCGTCCCGGACGACGACCCGAACGCCTTCGCGACCGGGCGCGATCCGGCGCACGCCTCGATCGCCGTGACCGAGGGGCTGCTTACCCGGCTCGACCGCGACGAACTGCAGGCCGTCGTGGCGCACGAGATGGCCCACGTGGCGCGGTACGACACGCGCCTGATGACGCTGGTCGCGGCGATGGTCGGGGCCATTGCGCTCCTGAGCGACGGCCTCGGGCGCTTCCTCTGGCATTCAGGGCGGAGTGGCAACACGGTCGCGCGCTCGATGGGTGGCGTCGCCGCTCGACGGAGCGGGGGCCGCAACGCCGGCGTTGCCGTGGTGCTGGTGGTGGTGTGGGTGCTGACGCTGCTGATCGCCCCGCTCGTCTCACGCCTGGTGGCGATGGCCATCTCGCGCAAGCGGGAATTCCTCGCCGACGCCACGGCGGCACAGTACACCAGGAACCCTGGCGCCCTTGCCTCCGCGCTCGCCAAGCTCGACGACGCGAGCGCACCGACGCATCGCATCGGGCGTGCGGCCACCCACCTCTGCATCGTCGACCCAGGTGACCAGCGGGTGCAGCGTCTGCGGGGCGCGCTCGGCAACCTCATGGCCAGTCATCCGCCGATGGCCGAGCGCATTGCTCGGCTCCAGGCGATGGGGTAAGCGCCGGCCGGCGCGCGGCGTGTCGACGGCGCGCTAGAGTCCGCCCGTCCGGCGCGGCGCTGGGGCGGCCGGTACGGCCGCCGGCGGCGGCACGGCCGCGCGGCGGATGTTCTGCGGCCCGCCATGCAGGAACTCCCCCACCAGAATCACTCCGCCCTGCTTGTACACGAGCCCATCCTTCAGGACGAACTGCACGTCGCGCAGCGCGTCGAGTGACTCGAGCGGATTCTCCGACAGCGCGATCAGGTCGGCGGCCATCCCCGGCTTGATCGGCCCACGGCGCGCCTCCAATTCGCTGACCTTGTACCCGTTGATGGTCAGCGCCTTCAACACCTCGGCGTTCGGCACGCCGGCATCCTGCCAGGTCTTGATGAATTCGATGGCCACCTCGCCGCGGGTCTTCCCCGGCACGAAATAGTCGGCGTCGGTGGAGTAGGTGAGCGGCACCTTGTTCTCGTAGGCGTTCTTCAGCCCGGCGACCGTGCGCTGATAGGCCGCGGCACTGGTGTGCCCCACGAGCGTGATGGGGGTCTCGGTCCCGACGCGCCAGATCCCCTTGGCGGCCATCTTCTTGTGGAGTGTGTCGTTGAGCGCCGAGGCGTGTTCGATCGACCAGATGCCGGCGTCGATGGCGCGCTGCGCACCGGCTGCGGTCTGCACGTGCCCCGCCACCTTCAACCCGGCCTTGGCGGCCTCGCTGATGAAGAGCTGAATCTCCTCGGTGCTGTATCCCCAGCGCTTGCAGTCGACACAGATCTTGATGACCCGGGCACCGAAGAGGGCGTTCTGGCGCACCGCCTTGATGATCTCGTCGTGGGTGTCGGCTTCGAGATACTCGGGATAGACGATGTTGTGGTCGAGCGCCATCGTCGGCGTCGGCGAGAACTGCCCGCCCATGCCGCCGATGATCAGCCCCGACGTCACCATCGTCGGACCCGGCAGCCACCCCGCCTCGATCGCCTGTCGCAGCGCGACGTCGGCGTAGTTGGCGTTGTTGCCCAGGTCGCGGACGATGGTGAATCCACCGCTCAGCATCTGGAGCCCGTTGGACGCCGCCTGGATCGCCCGCAACTCGGACGACTCCTTGATGTAGGTGATGTAGTAGTCGTTGCGCTCGGGGTCTTCCTTGTAGGTCAGCGCGAGGTGGTTGTGGGAGTCGACCAGCCCCGGCATCACGGTGAGCCTCGAGAGGTCGATCACCTTGGCGCCACTCGGCACGGCGACGTCGGTGCCGACCGCCGTGAAGCGTCCGCCCTGCACCAGGATCACCGCGTTCCGGGTGACGCTGCCGTTCTCCGGATCGATCAGGCGACCGGCCCGGATGGCGGTGATCGGTCCGGTGGGTGGCGCGCCAGCGCCTCCACCCTGGGCCGCCAGCGGTGCGATGGCGAGGGCGACGGCGAGCAGCGGACTGGACCAGACGAAGCGACGCATGGCAACACTCCAGACGGGTGGGGTGACGGCGGGCGGAGCAGCGATTGTAGGGATGGTGGCTGGCGCGTGAGGCGCTCAGGGAGAGTACGGCGTCCGGGGGCCGGGCGCCAGTCGGTTGGGGGGGCCGAACGAAGCAGCGGGTCCGGAATCAAGATTCCGGACCCGCTGCGACACCCTCTACCAGAGAACGGTGCGGAGTTACTTCCGGTTGCGGCGGCGCTTGGCGGCGGCCATACCAGCCAGGCCCGTCGCGAGCAGCGTCATCGTCGCCGGCTCCGGCACGACTTCCTGCGGCGTGCCACCATCGTTCGCCGTGATGCGGAACATCATGTCCTGATAGTCCCAGTCGCTACGCTGGCCGTTGTTGTCTTCGATGCCCGCGATCCAGGTGTTCGGATCGGTACGGCCGAAGCCGAACAAGGCGAACTGGGGATCAACATCCGAGTACGCGCGGCCACCGCCCAGGAGGTCGACGTAGAGCCCCCAGTACGACCAGTTGATCACTCCCGAGAACGGAAGCGGCGAGCCGGTGTTGAAATTCGTGAAGTTGGTGGTCCGATTGCCGAGATCGAAGATGCCCCAGCCCAGGTTGGCGCCGGCGATGTCACCTCCGACGCACGGAGCGACGCAGCGCCGGCTCGGGGTGCCGCCGAGGTAATCAAGGCTGTAGTCGCCACCCGAGAAGTAGACCGCCGTCCAGTTCCCACCATTGTTCAGGTAGGTCGTCGCGGGAAGCCCGGTGTACGGCAGCCAGGTGTTCGGCCGCTGATTGATGCAGGTGATCGGGGCGACGCCGGTCACGACGTAGCCCGAGTTGCACGTGGCGTTGTCGTCCGAGAGGTTATCCCAGAACTCGACGCCGTCGTTGTTCGCCGTGAAGGTACTGAACGCCTGGGCCTGCAATGGCGCAGCGCTGACGAGCGCAGCGGCCGAGAGAGCGAAAACAAGGTTCTTCATCTTCAAACAGAACTCCGGTGTGGGTTGCCCAGCCTAGGAGCACCTTCCATGCCAGTAGAGATGGCCCGGCGGTGTACACATAAAGCTTTTACTATCAACGACTTACCATAATCAAGGACCTGGCCCGCCCGAGCAATGTGGCGATCGCGCAACACCAACTGTCGCGGCCGATCGGCAGTTACCTGAGACAGCCGATCGGCTATCGCCGAACCCCGGCAATCGCGGCCACCAAGGGGGTGGCATCGAAACGGACCGGATCGGTGCACGGGAGCCCCGTTTCCCGGGCCGCCTCCTCGCAGGCCCGGCGCGCCGCCTCGTCGTCGAGGTCGTAGGTATTCATGGCGATCCCGATGACGCGCGAGGGATGCACGGAGCTCGCCATCGTCTCGTACAGCCGGACGTACTCGCTGAGCGGGGGGATGGCCAGCCACGCCTGGGGCCGGTAGTCGCCGATGAACTTCCGGCTGGCCTGATGGCAGAGGATCATTGCGTCCGGGCAGCTGCCGTGGAGCAGCCCGAGGGTCACCCCCGAGTAGCCGGGGTGGTTGATGCTCCCCTGCCCCTCCACCAGGACCACATCGGCGCCCTCGGCCCCCTGGAGGGTGATCCGCTCGGCGGCACCGGCGATGAAGTCGGCGACGACGGCGTCGACCGCGATCCCCCACCCCTCGATCATGATCCCAGTCTGCCCGGTGGCGACGAAGTTGGTACGGAGGCCCTGGGCCTTGAGCCCGTCCACCAGGCGCAGCTGCGCGGTCATCTTGCCGACGTTGCAGTCGGTGCCGACGGTGAGGATCCGGATCGCCTCGGTCGCCTTGGCCCGGCCCGACGCGACCGGGAGGTCGGCGGGCGGGCGCCGCAGATCTTCGATACGACGACCGTGGGTCCGAGCCGCCTCGGCGAGGAGCGGGTCGTCGCCGAGGAAGGTGTGGAGCCCGCTGACAATGTTGCAGCCGCCTTCGAGCGCCTCGCGCAGCCACGCGCGCCACTCCTCCGGGAGGCGGCCACCCACCGGCGCGATCCCGATCAGGATCGAGTTCGCGCCGAGGGCGAGTCCTTCGCGCATGGTGGCGATCACCGGAATGTCGCCACCCGCACCGAGGATGTCCTGTGACGTCTTGCCGGCGTGCTGCCGGTCGAGCACCGCGACCACCCGATCGGGTTGGAAGCGGATGATGGAGTTGGCCGTCTTCGACGTCAACGGTCCGAAATCGCCATCAGCCAGGATCAGGTGACGCAGTTCACTCACGATCCGCTGGACTCCGTGATGATGGTTTCGCCACCCTGGCCGAGTTGCTTCGGTGCCTCGGCCTTCGGGGCCGAGAGCATCCCCATCTTCGCCTTCAGCTCAAGCAACTGCTGGTCGGACGAACCGTGATACTCGAGCTGCTCGAATTCCTTCGCCAGCTTGTCGCCGGTGAACTCTTCCTGGAGCTCCGCGGCCGCGAGCGCCTTGCGCTCGTTGTTCTCGATCTTCTCCTGCATCCGCTCGAACGACTCGAATGCGCTCTTGTCGCCCATGCCGGAGAGCGTGTCCTGGATGCGCTGCTGGGCCTCGGCGCGCCGGGCGCGGGCCACCAGGATGTTCTTCTTCCGCTTCGCTTCCTCGATCTTCTCGTTGAGCTGCCGGAGCGAGCCCTTGAGCGAGTCGGTCTCCTGCTTGCTCTTGGCCCAGGTCTCGTGCAACTGCTGGGCACCCTGCAACGCCTCGTTGTAGCGCATCAGGGCCTGCTTGGCGAGGTCGTCGCGGCCTTCCTGCACCGCGAGCATCGCGCGACGCTCCCAGTCCTCGGCCTGCTTCTTCATCGCGATCGAATCGGCCTCAAGCTTCTTCTCGTCGGCGATCGCCTGGGCCACCTGCTGCCGTGCCTTGTCGAGCTGGCTGCGCATGTCCACGATCAACTGATTCAGCATCTTCTCGGGATTTTCGGCCCGGGAGATGAGGTCGTTGAGGTTGGAGCGGAGCATCGTGGCGAAACGGTCGAAGATCCCCATGGCGATTACCTCTCCCCGAACGCCGCGAGGGCGCCCACATGCGACGCGAGGGCAAGCGCGAGCGAATCGACGCTCGCCTCGAACTCGCTGAAGTCGAGATCGGACAGCAACAAGGCATCGGTCAGGACGACATGATCGCCCTCGACGCCATACGAACCGTGCACCAGCTCCCGCGCATTGAACTCGAGCAGGCGACGGCAGAGCTCGCCGGCCCGGACCGAATCGCTCGGCAACTGCATCACGCGGACGCGCAGCACCAGCACCGGCGGCGCGTAGTGGACGATCAGCTCGGCATCCTCGGCCGTGCGGACCAGCCACATATCCTCGGCGACCGACTCGACCGGCAAGTCGAGTCGATCGAGATAGGCCTGCACATCATCACGATTGGTCATCGGCGACTCCTCCAGCCCGGACACGCCGGGCAACGTCTGAAACGTAGTGCGGGCCCAAATGACCCGCCAATCACCCCGCCGCCACCTCACACCGTCGCCGGTGGTTCCTCGCGGCGCGCCAACAGCCGCTCCGAGAAGTCCTGCCGCTCCTCCAGCTCTGCCACCCGGGTCCGCAGTTCATCCAGTTCGGCGTAGAGCTCTTCCGGCAATTCCGCCGGGCCGGTGGCGTCCGGCAGTTCGCCGGAAATGCGCGCCGCCAGCGCCTTGCCGAGCGGGCCGCGGAGCACGAAGGCCCCGCCGCCGATCACGGCGAACCAGATCGGGACCGACACCGGACCGAGCACCATGGTGGCCTTCATCAAGCCACCGAAGACCGCCAACGCGGCGAGCGCAATCCACCCCCCGCTGCCGCCACCCCTGCGCTGCGGATCACGCCCCATGACGCGCCTCACCGATCCGCGGCTGTGCCAACAACCGCTCCGTGAATTCCATCCGCTCCTCGACCTCGGCGATCCGTGCGTACGCCTGCTCGACCTCGCCACTCGTGAGGCCGCGATGCTCGACCTCGGCGAGCCGCGACTCCAGCTCGGCCAGGCGGTTTGCGGTCGCGCCGTCGAGGCTGTTCCCTTCCAGCATGGAGGCGATCGCCTTGCCGACCGGCCCCTGGAAGAGCAGGAAGCCCATGCCGACCAGGCCGAACAACCCCACGACGAGGAATTCGAACCCCTTCCGCGCGGCCTCGTCGATCAGGTAGGCCATGAAGAGCATGCTGCTGCCGGCGAGAAAGAGGACCATCGCCATCGCCGCCAGACGCGAGAATCGATTCATCAGCTTCCCCCTTCGAGTCGCGGCTGGTCCGCGTGCTGCGCGAGCATCCGCTCGGTGAATTCCACCCGCTCCTCCATCTCGGCGAGGCGGCCGTAGGCGGCCTCGACCTCGCCGCTGGTGAGTCCACGTTCCTCGAGATGGACGATCCGTGACTCCAGTTCGGCGATCCGATCCGCATTGCCGCCGCTGATCCGGTCGGCGACCGCCTTCAGCACTGGCGAGATCGCCCACATGGCGGTGCATCCGATGCCACCCATGGCCAGCCAAAAGGAAAAAGCGCCGATGCCATCGCCCATCAGCGACCACCCTGTTCAGGCAGCCGGGCGGCCTCACTGCGCTGCGTCAGCATCCGTTCGGCGAAATCCATTCGGTCCTCGATCTCGTGCATCCGCGCCACCGACTGCTCCAGGTCCACGACCCGATCACGCAACGCCTGCACTTCGTCGAGCAGCATCGGATCCTGGCCGCGTTGTTCGATCCGCCGAGCCCAGGCGCGGACCAGCGGGTAGAAGACGATGCCGCCAACAATGATCAGCAAGGTCAGGACGGCCACCGGGGCGATCCACTCGGGTGGACCGCCACCCGCGATGATGACCTGGCCATCAGGAAAGGGCGGCGGCGTGGGCGGCGTCGGAACCTGGGGCATGAACATCACTGGCCTCCGCTCGCCGCGTCGGGGCGATCGCCCTTGGCGAGGAGGCGCTCGGTGAATTCCACCCGCTCGTGCAGCTCGTTCACCTCAAGACGCAGCCGGTCCAGCTCATCATACACGGCGGGGTCCGGCTCGAGAGCGGGGAGCGGCTGGGCACCGTGGCGGAGCCGGTCCGCGAAGGCCTTCCCGACCGGTGAAAAGGAGAGCACGATCATGGTGCCGCCGCCGAAGATGCAGAGGATCGCAATAATGTCTTCCACGGCCAGCCTCATCGAGAAAGGGAACGCCCCCTTGTACGGGGGGGCGTGCGGGAATGTTTCAGCCGGAAACAGCCACCCCGGTCAGCTGGTCGAGCCTTTCTTTGGCTTGAGCTGCACCAGCCGCGCCTTGGCCAGGCGCCTCCCGGTCGGCGTCGCCGCCAAGCCGCCGCCGGCCGTCTCGCGGTACCGCACGTCCATTTCACGGCCAATCTGCCCCATGGTGTCGATGACCTCATCCACCGGGATCGGGAACTCGACGCCGGCGAGGGCCATTTCGATCCCGGCCAGGGCCATCGCGGCGCCCGTGGCGTTCCGGTAGACGCAGGGGACTTCGACCAGTCCGCCGAGTGGATCACAGACCAGGCCGAGGGTCCCCTGCATCGTGAGGGCGACGGCGTGCATCGCCTGCCTGGGGGTACCGCCGAGCAACTCGACGCCCGCGCCTGCAGCCATCCCGGCGGCGGCGCCCGTCTCGGCCTGACACCCTCCCTCGGCGCCACTGAGCGACGCCCGCACGGCAACCACCGCCCCGATCAACCCGGCCGTGGCGAGCGCACGGACCATCGCCTCCTCGGAGACCGGATGGCGGCGCGCGATTCCCAGCAACGTCCCCGGCAGCACCCCGGCCCCGCCGGCGGTCGGCGCGGCCACGATGACGCCCATCGCCGCGTTGACTTCCTGCACCGCGAGCGCGGCCGCCAGGGCGTCGGTGAAGATCGTGTTGGCGAGCGGGCCCCGCGCGTTGGCGAGGCGGTGGGCATCGCCGCCGACGAGTCCGCTGACCGAGTGGAGGTCGCCGACCAGGCCGCGTTCCACGGCGTGCTGCATCACATGCAATGCACGGCGCAGCCCGGCCTCGACTTCCTCGCGTGTCCGCAGCCCGGTTTCCGCTTCGGTGCGGAGGGCGAGTTCGCCGAGCGAAATCCCCTGTTGTTCGGCGGCGTCGACCGCCTCCAGCAACACGTCGTACATCAGGCCACCCGCTCGATGATGCGCACGGTCTTCAGCGCCGTGAGCGCCTGAATCCTGGCCAACGCCTGGGCGGAGGGGGCGTGGTCGAGTTCGTAGATGTGAATGGCATCGCCACCGCGCTGGCGGCGGAAGACGCGCATCGTCGCCACGTTCACGGCGTCCTCAGCCAGCGCGTTGGCGACGCTGGCAACGCTGCCCGGCACGTCCTTCGCCACGGCCACGAGCGTCGTATAGGCGCCGGACACCTCGACGGGAAAGCCGTCGATCGCGGTGATCATGATGCGGCCGGCGCCGAGCGACGAACCGGTCAGGACGGCCGAGCGCTCGCCGCGGGTGACATGGATGCGGGTGGTGTTGGGATGATGGTCGCCGCGGAGCGTGGTGTTCTTGAACTCGACGATGAGCCCCACGGCTTTGGCGGCGTCGAGAGATTCGCGCAACCGCTCGTCATCGGGCTGGTAGCCCAACAGGCCGCCGGCGATGGCGCGATCAGTGCCATGTCCGACCCCGGTGCGGGCAAACGAGCCATGCAGTTCAACCAGCGCTTGGTCGGGCGTGCCGCCGACGAGCGCACGGGCGATCAGGCCGATGCGGCAGGCCCCCGCCGTGTGCGACGACGAGGGACCGACCATGACGGGACCGATGATGTCGAGCAGTGAGACCATGCAGTTCAGACCAACTCGGCAGAGAGAATGTCACCGAGGGAAATGCCGATCTCGGTGTCGTCATTGTGCTCGGGGCGCAGAAAGACCTCGTGGGCGGTGGGATGCAGGTCGACACTCGTCGGCACACCGTGCACCTCACGCTCGTCACGCAGCACGAGGCGGACGGACAGACCCTGCCCATTGGCCCAGCGCAACACCTCGATAATCGCGTCGATATCCATGACTGCCTCCGTGAAGGCGGGTTCCCGGAATCTAGCGCCGGACGCGACCGATCGGGTCAGGCGCCGCGCGGATCACCCGATGGGCCTCCGTCGCCCGCGCGGGGCAACTGCGGTGTTGCCGGCCGCGGCGCCCCGAAGATATCCTGCGACCGGATGGAGCCCTGGACGGCCTCGAGCATCGCCTCCAGTTCCTTCCGCGCCCGATTGAGTCCGTATCGGAAGGAGACGCGATACAGCCCGACCATGGCACCCCCGATGACGGCAAACGCCGCGAGCCCGATCGGCGCCGCCAGCAGGAACGCGCCCTTGGCCGCGGCCAGGCCGACCCCGACCGCGCCGCCCCCGCCGCCAAGGCCTGCGCCGAGCCAGAACCCCACCTTGGCATTCTTGGCGACGCCGCTTCGCAGGTCAGTCGTGATGGTGACTTCGCAGCGCCGCGGGTCCGTTGGATGCGCATGCAGCGTCACGCGCAATTGGTAGGCGTCGATGACGGAGAGATAGTAGCGCAACATGGAGAGGCGGGTTCCGCCGACATAATCGCCTGACGAGAGCGCGCGCACGCCGAATGTCAGCACCCCGCCATCGAGCGGATGCCCACCGACCGTGTCGCGGAAGAGCAGCTCCCAGGGATGCGCCGGAAAGATCTTGCCGATTGCCTCGAGCGTCTGCACCGGGGTCGCGTGCATGGTGCTGGTGACCTGCATCGAACGATCGCTCGTCCCGACGATGAAGGTCGCGAAGCGGTCGCGCCCCTCGCTGGCCACGATCGGAAGCGCACTCCCCGCGGCGTCCCCCGGCAACTCGGCGAGGGCCAACTGGACGAACTCGGAGCCGATCCCGGCCTCGACCGCGGCGGCCTCGACGTCCACCCGCCGATAGCCGCTGGTCGGCGCGGAGGACTGCACGCCGGTCGCGAAGGCCTCGGCCTGTGCCGAGCGGGCCTGGACGCGGCGTGCGGCATCGGCCTGCAACTGCGCGGCGCGCAACCAGATCGACTTCGCGGCCTCCTCGGTCAGGACCTCGTCGGGCACCGCGCTGGGCCCGCTCTGCGCCTGCTGGAGCGCCTGGGTCAGCGCCTCGGCGAGCGCCTCACCGGTGGCGTAACGCTCGGCCGGGTCCTTCCGCAGGCAGCGATCGACGACGAGCGCGAGCGGGCCCGGCACGCCGGGCGCCATCTCCGACAGCGCCGGCGCCGCGCGGGTCGCCTGCATCAGCAGCACAGCCGAGGCCTGCGGCGCGTCGAACGGCAGCCGGCCACTCAGGAGCTGGAAGGCGACGACACCAAGCGCGTACAGATCGCTGCGTCCATCGATTTCGGTGCCGGCCACCTGCTCGGGGCTCATGTAGTGCACCGACCCCATCACCATGCCGTCCGCCGTGAGCGCGGACGCCCGCACGTCCCGTGCGATGCCGAAGTCGGTCACCGTGACCCGCCCGGTGCCCCGCTCCAGCATGATGTTCTCCGGCTTCACATCGCGATGGACCACGCCGCGCGCGTGCGCGTAGGCGAGCGCCCAGGCCGCCTCGCGCAGGACGCGCACCGCCTCGGCGGGCGGCAGCGGCCCGCGCGCGGCGAGGCGCTCGGCGAGGGTCTCGCCGTCGACAAATCCCATGGCGAAGTACACCAGCTCGTCGGCGGTGTCGGCACGATAGATCGGGACGATGTTGGGATGAGAGAGCTGGGCGGCCGTCCGTGCCTCCCGGAGGAAGCGCTCGCGGATGGCGGGGTCCTTGGCGAGCTGCGGCGGCAGCAGCTTGATCGCGACCATCCGGTCGAGCGACAGCTCGCGGGCGAGAAAGACGATGCCCATGCCGCCCCGCCCGAGCTCGCGCTCGAGCGCGTACTGGGCGGCGAACCGTGGGCGAAGCTCGTCAAGCGTCAACTCGGTCACGGCCGCTCCAGGGGAGAGAAGGGTCGCATCGCCCGCGTGCCCCCTGAACGGAGAGCGCGTCGCGGGGGTTTCGCAGGGTGTTCGGTCCGGCTCAGCTGATGCCCAGCGTCCTCGCCAGGAAGCGGCCGGTGTGGGAACCCGGCACGCGTGCCACCTCCTCGGGCGTCCCGGTCGCCACGATGGTCCCGCCGCGCACACCGCCCTCCGGGCCGAGATCGACGACCCAATCCGAGGTCTTGATCACGTCGAGATTGTGCTCGATCACGACGACGCTGTTCCCCTTGTCGACCAGCCGGTGCAATACCTCGAGCAGCAGGCGCACGTCCTCGAAGTGCAGGCCGGTGGTCGGCTCGTCGAGGATATAGAGGGTACGACCCGTGTCCCGCTTCGCCAGTTCCGTCGCCAGCTTGACGCGCTGCGCCTCGCCGCCGGACAGAGTGGTCGCCGCCTGGCCGAGATGGAGGTAGCCGAGCCCCACGTCGTTGAGCAGCGAGAGCTTCTCGGCGATGCGGGTCTGCGCCGAGAAGAAGTCCATCGCGTCGGCCACGGTGAGCTCGAGGACGTCGGCGATGCTCTTCCCCTTGTAGCGGACCTCGAGCGTCTCGCGATTGTACCGCCGCCCCTTGCAGACCTCGCAGGGGACGTAGACGTCCGGCAGGAAGTGCATCTCGATCTTGACGAGGCCGTCGCCCTGGCACGCCTCGCAGCGACCGCCCTTCACGTTGAAGGAGAAGCGCCCGGGGCCGTAGCCGCGCATCTTCGCCTCGGGCAGCTGGGTGAAGAGCTCGCGGATCGGCGTGAAGAGCCCCGAGTACGTCGCCGGGTTCGACCGCGGCGTGCGCCCGATCGGCGACTGGTCGATGTCGATCACCTTGTCGAGTTGATCGAGCCCCTCGATGCGATCATGCGCGCCGGGCAACACCTTGGCGCGATAGAAGTGGCGCGCCAGCGTCTGGTAGAGGATGTCGGTCACCAGCGTCGACTTGCCGGAGCCGGAGACGCCGGTGATCGAGACGAAGCAGCCGAGCGGGATCTCGACGGTGAGCCCGCGCAGGTTGTTCTCGCGGGCATTGGTGATCTTCAGGCGTCGCGCGGGATCACGCGGCCGCCGCACCGCCGGCACCGGGATGCGAAGCTCGTTGCGGAGGTAGCGCGCAGTGAGCGAATCGGGGTGCGCGAGGATCTCCTCGATGGTGCCTTCGGCCACGACTTCGCCGCCGAACCGACCGGCGCGGGGCCCGAGGTCGATGACATGGTCCGCCGCGCGGATGGTGTCCTCGTCGTGCTCCACGACCAGCACGGTGTTGCCGAGGTCGCGCAGGCCGCGCAGCGTGTCGAGCAGTCGCTCGTTGTCGCGCTGATGCAGCCCGATGCTCGGCTCGTCGAGGATGTAGAGGACGCCGACGAGCCGCGAGCCGATCTGCGTGGCGAGCCGGATGCGCTGTGCCTCGCCGCCCGAGAGGGAGCCGGCGGAACGGCCGAGCGTGAGATACTCGAGGCCGACGTCGGCGAGGAAGCGGAGGCGCTCGATGACTTCCTTGAGGATCGGGCCGGCGATGTCGGGATCGACGGCCCCCGCCTTGCCGCGGCCCACGGGGATCCCTTCGAAGAAGGCGATCGCTCCGTCGACCGAAAGCGCCACGACGTCGCCAATGCCCTGCCCACCCACGAGGACGGCGAGCGACTCCGCCTTGAGTCGCTTCCCCCCGCAGACGATGCAGGGCCGCTCCACCATGTAGCCCTCGAGGTCGGTCCGCACCGAGTCGCTGGAGGACTCGCGCCAGCGGCGGCCGACATTGGCGAGGATGCCCTCCCACTCGCCCTCGGTCTCCTTGCTGCGCCCGCCGTCCGCCACCCAGGTGATCTTCTTCCCCGGCGCGCCCTCGAGCAGGACCTTGCGGACGGCAGCCGAGAGATCTCCCCACGCGCTGTTCAGATCGAACTTGTAGACCCGGGCGAGCGTCGGCAGCACCACCTTGCGGAGATAGCCGGTCGGTTCGCCCCACGGGAGCACGACGCCCTCGAGGATCGAGATGCTGGCGTCGCCGAGCACCAGTTCGGCGTTCGGCACGCGCGAGGTCCCCACGCCGTGACACTCGGCGCACGCGCCGAAGGGCGAATTGAACGAGAACTGCCGCGGCTCGAGCTCCGGCAGCGAGAGGCCGCACGTCGGGCAGGCGAAGCGTTCACTGAAGAGCCGCGACTCCTGCGCCGTCGGCTTGGTGCTGTGTCGCACGATTTCGACCACGCCATCCGCCACGCGGAGCGCCGTCTCGATCGAGTCGACCAGCCGCGAGCGATCGCTCTCGCGGACCACCAGCCGATCGACGACGACGGCGATGTCGTGGTTCTGCCGCCGATTGAGCGTGGGTACCGCCGTGAGATCGTACGTCTCGCCGTCGACGCGCACGCGCGCATAGCCCTGCTTCTGCAGGTCCTCGATCAGGTCGCGGAATTCGCCCTTGCGCCCACGCACCATGGGGCCGAGCACTTCGATCCGCGTCCCCTCGGGCCAGCCGAGAATCGTGTCGCCGATCTGGCCCGCCGAGGAGCGCGTGATCGGGGTGCCGTCGTTCGGACAATGCGGCACACCGGCACGCGCCCAGAGCAGCCGCATGTAGTCGTACACTTCGGTGACGGTGCCGACAGTCGAGCGCGGATTCTGCCCGGTGGTCTTCTGCTCGATCGAGATGGCCGGCGAGAGCCCTTCGATGGCGTCGACGTCCGGCTTCTCCATGAGCCCGAGGAACTGGCGCGCGTACGCCGACAGCGATTCGACGTAGCGACGCTGCCCCTCGGCATAGATGGTGTCGAAGGCCAGCGATGACTTCCCCGACCCCGACAGGCCGGTGATGACCGTCAGCGCGTTCCGCGGAATGCGGACCGTGACGTTCTTCAGATTGTGCTCTCGTGCCCCGCGAACGATCAGGAACTCTTCAGCCATAGCCCGGAACCATAAGGTGGAACGGGAAGGAGGAGCAACGCGCGCCTCCGGGGCGGTGGCCCACGGCTTGCCCCATATTCCCCGAATGCAACTGTATCGCCCCTCTCCCCGCGCCTGGGCCGCCATCGCCATCCTCGTCGCCTGGGGAGGCGCCTTGGCGTGGATGGGGGCGCGCCGACTCACCCAGACCGAAGCCTCCGTCCTCAGCACCGAGGCGGCGCTGCGACTGGCCCCAGGGGCGACCTGGTTCGCTCTCTATAGCGGCGACACCCAGATCGGGCAGGCGGGTATCACGGTGGATACCCTCTCGCCGGGCTATCAGATCCTTGAAACGTTCGCGATCGAAACGCCGGCCGATTCTGGCGTCTTGCGAGCCACGCTGTACCGGATGACCAAAGTCTCACCGGCGCTGGGAGTGCTCTCGGTCGTCTCGCGGACGGCCCGCGAGGGCGTGCGGTCGGCATGGGCGGCGGCGGTGGGCGACGGCCGGTTCAGTGTGGCGCGGGAGGGGACACTCGCCGCCGACGGCGGGCTGGCCATCGCGGTGGCGCCGACGACGACCTCCATTCTGCCCTACCGCCTGGCACTGACCGGCGGCCTGGCCCCGGAACGGCACCGGACCTTGCCAGGGTATGTCGGCTGGCCAGGTTCCCTGATGCCGATCGAGATGACGACCGGGCGCGACTCGATGGCCGTCTTCGCGGACAGCGCCGTACTCGACCCCGCATCCGGCCAGCTGGTGGAGGCCCACCGAGATTCCGCGCGCGTCCGCGCCGTCCTCATCCGGGCCGACGGCCCGGCCGAGCGGTGGTGGATCGACACGCGCGGCCGTGGCGGGAATTGAGACCGCCTTCGGGCTCTCGTGGCGCCGCACCGACTTCGATCTGGCGGCGAGTGCCTTGCGCAATCGCAGTGCGTCGCGAGCCGTTCGCCTGCAGGCGCTCCTCCCGCGGGTCTCCCGGTTGGCGGCACCCGACACAGGAGCGGCACCGAGGCGCTACGTCCTGTCGCGGCGCGATGGCCGGCGGCTCGACCCCGCGTTGCTCCTGCCGCTCTCGAGTGGCCGCCAGCAGCTCACCGGCGACACCCTCTCGGTCATGACCGAATGGACCGCCCCGGTCGGCACGCGCGGCGAGGTGCTGCCGCGCGATCCGCTCGCCCTCGACTCGCTGCCGGCGGTCCGCGACTTCGTCTCCCGAGCGCTGGGCCCCACGCCGCTGGTGGATCGCGAACTGCGCATCGGTCGGCTCGTGGCGGCGATTACCGCGCGCGTCACTCTGGACACCTCGACGACCGCCGCCGTGGACGCTGGTGCCGCCCTCGCGACCCGCCGTGCGCAGGCCGAGGGGATGGCACGGCTCTTCGTGGCCGCGGCCACGGCTGCCGGACTCGAGGCCCGACTCGCGATCGGATTCCGGCCCGACGCGGACGGCTTCGCCTCGCATGCCTGGGCCGAGGTTCGCGACCAGGGCAGCTGGACCGCCGTCGATCCGGCGTTCGGGCGCCGCCACGCCGGCTCCTCGCTCATCCGCCTGGGCAGCAGCGGGTCGACGGAGCCGTGGCAGCTGCTGATCCGTGTGCTCCAGCTTCGCATCACCGTGGTTCCCGACTCCCAGGAGGTTCCGTGATTCGTCTGCGCGGCGTGACCAAGCGCTACGGCAGCTTCGAGGCCGTGCGCGGCATCGATCTCGACATCGAGCGCGGCGAGCTCTTCGGCCTCCTGGGCCCGAACGGCGCGGGCAAGACGACGACGATGCGAATGATCGCGGGCATCCTGGCGCCGACCGGCGGCACCATCGAGGTGGGCGGCGAGGACATCCTCCGCCACCCGATGCGGGCCAAGGCGAAGCTCGGCTTCATCCCGGATCGACCGTTCGTCTACGACAAGTTGACCGGCGCGGAGTTCCTTCGCTTCACGGCCGCGCTCTTCGGCCAGGATGGCGCCGAGCTCGAGGGACGGATCGACGAGCTCCTGGGCATCTTCGACCTGACCCCGTGGAAGCACGAACTGACCGAGTCGTACAGCCACGGGATGCGACAGAAGCTGATCATCGCCAGCGCGCTGGTGCACCGTCCCGAGGTCATCGTGGTCGACGAGCCGATGATCGGCCTCGACCCGAAGAGCGCGAAGCTGCTGAAGACGCTCTTCCGCCGCTACACCGACCTGGGCGGCACCGTGCTCATGAGCACGCACACGATGGAGATCATCGAAGGGCTCTGCGATCGGGTCGGGATCATCTCGGCGGGCAAGCTGGTGGCGTGCGGGACGGTCGAGGAGCTTCGGCGGGAGGCCGCCTCCGACGGCGCCGGGATGGAGGAACTCTTCCTGCGGCTGACCGGCGAACATGTGGACCACGACCTTGACGCGCTCCTCACCTAAGCCGACCGGGCCCCAGCCCGGCCTCGTCACGCTCACGTCACCCAAGTGGCGGAGCGCGCTGGCGCGGATGCGCACCCGGCCCGAGGGCGTCAGCCGGTGGCGCGGTGTGCTGCTGGCGATTGCCGGCGTGCTCTTCCTTGCGGTGGCGTACGGGATCTCGTATCGCGCCGTGAAGTACTTCAAGGATGTGCCGGAGATCGGGCCGCTGCTCGCCGGCAAGTTGCTCGGGATGGCGTTCCTGGCCTTCCTCTCGATCCTGCTGCTCTCGAACCTCGTCTCCGCGTTGTCGACCTTCTTCCTGGCGCGCGACCTCGACATGCTCGTCGCCGCACCGCTCGACTGGGGGCGCTTCTACCTCGCCAAACTGGGCGAGACGGTGGTGCATTCGTCGTGGATGGTGGTGCTGCTGGCGGTGCCGCTGCTGGCCGCGTACGCCGTCGTCTGGGACGGCGGGCTGCTCTTTCCGCTGGTCGCGATCGCGGCGCTGGTGCCGCTCCTGGTGATCCCCGGTGTCATCGGGGCCGCCACGACCCTGCTCCTGGTCAACATCTTTCCGGCGCGCCGCGCGCGCGACATCCTCGGCCTGGTCTCGCTGCTGACGGCCGGCGCGCTGGTGGTGATGCTCCGCGTCATGCGTCCCGAGCAACTGGCGCGCCCCGAGGGCTTCCAGAATCTGGTCGACTTCCTCGCGGTGCTGCGCTCGCCTTCGCATCCGCTGCTGCCGAGCGGCTGGGCGAGCGGCATGGTGATGAACTGGCTGACGCGGGTCAGTGATCCGCTGCCGATCCTGCTGCTGTGGACGACCGCGGGGGCGTTCGTGGTGATGGGGGCGGCACTGCATCGTCGCCTGTACGTGCAGGGCTTCGCGCGGGCACAGGAAGGCGCCGACCAGTTTGTCCGGGGCAACCGCTGGGACGGCGTTCTGCGGCGCCTCTTTGTCGGCCTGCCGCCGATGCGACGGGAGTTCATCCTCAAGGACCTGCGCACCTTCTTCCGCGACTCGACGCAGTGGAGCCAGCTGATCCTGCTCGGCGTGCTGGTCCTGGTCTACCTCTTCAACATCCAGGCACTGCCGCTCTTCACCGGCGAAAAGGTGCCGGTGTTGCTGGTAACGCTCATCGCGTTTCTCAATCAGGGGCTGGCTGGCTTCGTCATTGCGGCCATCGCGGCGCGCTTCATCTTCCCCGCCGTCTCGCTCGAGGGGCGGCAGATGTGGCTGCTGCGTTCCTCGCCCCTGGATCCGCTCGCGATGCTGCGCAGCAAGTACTTCGTCGGCGTGGTCCCACTGCTGGTGCTGGCGGTGGGGCTGACGCTCTCGACCAACACGCTGCTCCGGGCCTCCCCCTTCATGATGCTGGTCTCGGTGGCCACGGTGGTCGGGTACACGCTCGCCATCGGCGGACTCGCCCTGGGTGTCGGCACGCTCTTTCCGCAGTACGACACGGAGAACGCCGCGCAGATTCCGACGTCCTTCGGCGGACTGGTGTTCATGCTCCTCGCCGTGGCGTTGTTGGGGGTGGTGATCACGCTGGAGGCGATTCCGGTGGTGGAGCAACTCCGCGCCGCGGCCGCCGGGGAGGAGACCGGCGTGAGCGCGGGTGGGTGGCTGGCATTCGCCGCCGCCGCCGCGTGCTGCGTCGTCGCCGGCTGGCTCCCGATGCGACTCGCCCTGCGGCGGCTCGAACAGCTCGAGGTCTGATCGCACGAAGCCGCCCCGTCTCGCACCGTTCGGCCACTCGGCACGCGGCCTCCCTCCACGATCGTGACGACCGCGATTCGGCACTCCGCCGGATCGCGGTCTGTCCTTTGGTCCCAGGAGGACCCGATGTCACGTCGTCTGCTCTGCTGCACCGCCTTCCTCGTCGGCCTGGCCGCCTGCCACGGGGAGGAGGCCCCCTCCCCCACTGGCGTCGCGTCCGCGCCGACCACCGCAGCGGTCGAGGCCTCGCCGCGCGAACGTCTCGCGCTGCGTCTCGCCGTCGCGCTCAACGACCCCGCCACCCGTGCAGCGCTCAAGCGGAAGCTCGACGCCTCGCACGCGCCCGAGGGGAAGCTCCAGTTCCAGGCACTCGCCCGCGCCGATCAGGGGCTCCTGCTCGCCTCGCTCGCGCGGGGCAACGCCACCTCGGTTGCCGACCTGCTCGGTGACCTCGATGCGGCACGGCCCCTTGAGGTGTACCTGCCGGTCGAGTCCCACCGCCGTGCCTGGCAGGGCGAGGCCACCTTGCTGGTCGCCACCATCGGCCGGGACGGTGAGGCACCGGTCGCCTACGATCTCGCGGGCCATCGTCGGGTCTTGAGCGCCGACACGCCGCCCTCGGTCCCGGTCCTCGCGCTCGTCCCGCAGGAGACCGACTTCACCGGGGGACGCCCCCTCATGGCGGCTTCGTGCTACGACCTCTGTGGCTCGACGAGCACCGGCGCAACGAGCAACCTCTCGTCGACCGCTGGCCTCTATCTCACGACGTCGCACTTCGAGGATTCGTTCGAAAGCTGGCTGAAGGGAAAGCCCGAGTACGAGTATCACGTCTACGGACTGGTGGCGGGGAGCGAGGCGGAACAGTTGTCGTGCACCGGGGAGCATGCCGGGGGCTATTCGACGTTCGACCAGAATGGCCCGGACTGGAGCGGCTCCGCGATGCTGCTCTCCGAGCAGGAACGGCAGCGCTACGCGGCGGCGCATCCGGGCGCGCCGATTCGCATCGTCGCCTACGAGGACGACGACGAGGCGTGCGTGCCACGGATCGATGGCAATCGCGTCACGCAACTGCTCTCGGCGGTCGATGCCGCCTACAAGAGCGTGACGAGCGGGAAGGTGGAGCCGTGGTATGTGAAGGGAGTCCGCGCGGCGCCGTCGCTCTTCAACCTCTACAGCGCGGTCCGCAACGTCATCACGACGGGCGACGACCTGATCGGCAACGCGGTCGAGACGTCGGTGGCGGGGTGGGTGCCTGGTGGAGCCAACTGGGTGCTCAAGTCGGACGGCACCCGAACCTATGGCTGGTTCGGGACCGCCTACCGCCCCTAGGCGCTAGACCGCCTGCGGGGCACCGCAACTGCCGCAGAAGCGCCCGCCGGGCACCCGGCGGGCGCCGCAGCTGCCACAGAATCCGCCCTGCGTCACGATGCGCTGCGTGAGCAGTGCCTCGACCGGGTCGGCATGGCTGGGTGCACTGACCACCGTGGACGGGCCATCGAGGAGCTCAAGCGCCCGGCTGGAGTAGCGCGCGTGCAGTTCGGCGTAATCCTCATCCGACAGCTTCCCGGTGGCGCGGTCGAACTCGATCTCCTTCAACGCCAGGAGCGCCTGACCGCGCGGCGTTTCTTCCGGATCGATCGGCTCCAGGATGGGCGCCGTCTCCACGCCGGGGGCGATCAGCGGTTGCGCCACCAGCCAGAAGAGGGCGAAGCCGACGAGCACCATCGCCACCAATTGGGCCACCGTGTCCTGATTCACGAATCCACCTCGTCGAGCGCGCGCTTCAGTCGGGCCAGGGCGTCCGCATCCGGAGCCATCGGGGACGCGCCCCCCGCGGCGGCCACGGCGACGACCTCGCGTCGCCGCGAGAGGTACGCAGCCAGAGCGAGGCCAGCGGCCAGCATCCCCAGACCGGGCACGAGGTAACCGGCGAGGTTGAAGCCTTGGGCGGCCGGCGCCATCAGCATCTTCTCCCCTTCCCGGTCGATGAAGAAGCGAACGACTTCTTCCGGCGTCTTCCCTTCCTGCACCAACGCCACCACTTCCTTGTGCAGCGCCGGGGAATAGGTGCAGGTGAAGTCGGTCGTGCGGCAGGTGTAGATGTCGAGGGTGCAGCCGCAGGTGCACTTGAGCTGCCGCTCGATCGCGATGATCCCGGCATCGTTGTCGATCGCGGTCACCGTGTCGCGACGCTGGCCGACACCGTCCGGATCGCGGAGCAGGTCGCCCCGCACGGTGCCGGTATCCTGCGGGGCCACGCGACTCGTGTCCTGCGCGGCGAGCGGTCGGAGCACCGCGCTCCCCACCGAGACCACGGCGATGCCGAGGAAGTGCCGCCGCGAACTGCTCATTCCGCGACTCCGGCGAGCGGCACGGTGTAGCCTGCCTGGATCGACGCGCGTTGACGCGCCGTCTTCACCTGCGGACCACCCGGCCACATCGTGAGCAGACCGCCGAACACCAGGATCCCGCCGCCGATCCAGAACCAGCTCACCAGCGGATTGATCAGCAGCGAGAAGGAGGCGCGCTCGGTCCCATCCGGCGATCCGGCGTAGACCACGTAGACATCTTCGAGCAGGTCGGAGCGGATGCCGACCTCGGTCGAGGGTTCGAAGGTCGGATTGCCGAACGAGTCGACATGCTGACGCTTTTCGGACTTGATCGTCCCCATCCGCACGCCGTCCTTGGCGACCTCGAGTGTCGCCGCGGAGACCCGTCGGTTCAGCGCCTCGTACTGTGAGACGCCGAGGTGGGTGAAGGTCCAGGTGTGGCCGTACGCCGACTTGAGCGTGGCCTTCTGGCCCGGCTGCAGGTCGACCGTGGTCTTGGTCGCAAAGGCGAGACCGGTGAAGGCGACGAAGTAGACCATGATCGCCACGTGGACAACGTAGCCGCCGTACCGGCGCCGGTTGCGGGCCACCAGCCGCATCAGCGCGACCGGAGCGCCCTCGGCGTGCATCGTCATCCGCGCACGGATGCCGCGACCGAATTCCTGGATGACCGTCACCAGGGCGAAGGCGGAGACCGAGAGCGACATCAGCGCCCAGGGCGAGCGGAGCCCGCCCGCCAGCAGCGCCCCGAGGGCGATGATCCCGCCGAGCATCGGCGCGATGAACTGCCGACGGAGGTTGGCCGTCGAGGCCTTGCGCCAGGCGATCAACGGTCCGACGCCGGTGAGGAAGAGCAGGAAGATCCCGAGCGGGATGTTCACGCGATTGAAGAAGGGCGGACCGACGGTGATCTTCGTCCCGCGCACCGCCTCGGAGAGAATCGTGAAGAGCGTGCCCCAGAGCACCGAGAACGCGATCCCGACCAGCGCGAGGTTGTTGTAGAGGAAGGCGCCTTCGCGGCTGACCATCGACTCGAGTTGCGCCTCGGGGTGCAGCAACGGCCAGCGGGTGTAGAGCAGCGTGAACGAGAGGATCGCCGCCACCATCAGGAAGCCGAGGAAGAAGTAGCCCACGGCGGACTGGGTGAAGGAGTGCACCGACGCGATCACCCCCGAGCGGGTGATGAAGGTGCCGAAGATCGTCAGCAGAAACGTGCCGACGATCAGCCCCATGTTCCAGCGCTTGAGCATGCCGCGCTTTTCCTGGATCATCACCGAGTGCAGGAACGCGGTGAGGGTCAGCCACGGCAACAGCGAGGCGTTCTCGACCGGATCCCACGCCCAGACGCCGCCCCAGCCGAGTTCGACGTACGCCCACCACATGCCGATGGTGATGCCGACCGACAGGAAGAGCCACGAGGTGAGGGCCCACTTCCGCATCGCCACGATCCAGCCGGCATCGAGCTGCTTCGCGAGCAGGGCGGCCATCGCGAAGGCGAACGGAATCGTGAGCGAGATGTAGCCGAGGTAGAGCATCGGGGGATGGATGATCATCCCCGGGTTTTGCAGCTGCGGGTTGAGGCCACGGCCGTCAGGCGGCGTGAAGGCAAGCCGCTCGAACGGATTGGCGCCGCCAAAGAGCATCACCAGCACGAAAAACACCGTGGTGATGTTCGCGATGCCCGCGACGTACGGCAGCATCGCCTTGAAGCGTTGCGACGTGAGCGCCTGCGCCAGCGCGCCGAAGACCGACAGCACCACCGCCCAGAAGAGGAGCGATCCCTTCTGCCCTGCCCAGAACGCCGAGATGAGGTAGTACTCGGGGAGGTTCCGCGACGTGTAGGCGGCGACGTACTCGATGTTGAAGTCGTGCGTGAAGATCCCCTTCCACAGCGCGACGGCCGCGACGAGGAGGGCGGCACAGAGGGCGTAACTGCTGCGCGTGATGGCGGTCGCGAGCGCCGGCCGATCTTCCCACTTGCCGAAAAACGCCAAAGCCGCACCCCAGGCACCCACCAGTACGGCGGCCCAGAGTGCGAACTGTCCCAGGTAGGTCATCTGGCCCCGCTCAGGTGGTTTTGTTCTTCGCCATCTCGTCCCACTGCGCTTCGTAGCGGGACCCGCACTTGGCAACGAGGACGGTCGCGTGGAAGGTGCCGTCGCGTCCGAACTTTCCCTCGGCGACGACCTCGATTTCGTTCTTGTCGGTGAAGGTATCCGGCACCAGGCCGGTGTAGGTCACCGGGAACGACTGCGTCCCGTCGCTGATCGTGAAGTCGACCCGTTGTGCCGCGGGATCGCGCTTGATCGATCCCTGCACCACCTTCGCACTCACCTTGACGCCGACGTCGTGCAGCGAGGGATCCTCCGCCGCCTTCGCGACCAGCTGCGACGGCGTGAGGAAGTAGGTCCCCGTCTGCTTCACGCCTTCGATCATCAGGAGCGAAACGACGGCGACGATGGCAACGCTGCCGAGTGCGAACTTGGTGCTGGGCTTCATGGTGTGACGCTCCCCAAGGAGATGGGCAAATATACCCCGGAATAGATGAAAAGGGGTCCGCCGAGCTGGAACGGGGATGATCGATGATCGACCATCGATCATCGGACCTCGATCATCGATCCTGGGCCCAGTGGAGGACCGCCCCGACCGCCCGTCGCCACTCCGCCCGCCGCTCCGCCCGCCAATGGCCTGTCGCCCGGGGTTCGAAGATTGTCCCCCCGCCCAGCTCGGCAGCCGAGGGGAGCGAGCCCCCAATGCCCTGCGCCGCCAGCCGAGCCGCGCCGTAGGCGGTGAGTTCGACGGCCGCTGGCCGCTCGATCGGGACGCCGAGCAGGTCGGCCTGCACCTGCATCAGCCAGTCGTTGGCCGCCGCGCCGCCATCGACCCGCAACGCGCTGACCCCGCCCATCGCCTCGACCAGGTCGACCGTCTGGTGCGCCACCGACTCGAGGGTGGCGCGGACCAGGTGGGCCTTGGTCGTCCCGCGGGTCAGCCCGGTCACCATCCCCCGCGCGTCGGCGTTCCAGTACGGGGCGCCGAGGCCAGTGAAGGCAGGGACCACCACCACTCCTCCAGTATCGGTCACAGTCGCCGCCAAGGCAGCCGATTCGCTTGGCTTGCCGAGGAGCCCCAGGCCATCCCGCAGCCACTGCACCGCCGCGCCCGCGACAAAGACGCTCCCCTCGAGCGCCCAGGCGCGCTCGCCGGCGGCACCCACCGCGATGGTCGCGAGCACCCCGGGCGCAGGCGGCTGGGCGCCGTCGGTCCCGACGAAGCGGAGCAGGAAGGCCCCGGTGCCGTAGGTGATCTTCGCGCTGCCGGCGGTGACGCACCCCTGGCCAAAGAGGGCCGCCTGTTGATCGCCCGCCAATCCGGCGATGGGCAGCTCGCGCCCGAACCACTCCGCCTGCGCCATCCCCACGACGCCAGACGATGGCACGATGGTGGGCAAGATCCCGACGGGGACGCCGAAGAGGTCGAGGAGGGTGGTGTCCCACTCGCCGGTCGCGAGCGACGCCAGCATGGTCCGCGAACTGTTGGTCGGATCGGAGACGTGCACGCCCCCCGTGAGTCGCACGACCAACCAGCTCTCGACGGTCCCGACCCGAAGGCTCCCTCCTCGGCACGCGCGCGCAGCGCAGGGTCACGCAGGAGCCACTCCAGCTTGGTCGCCGAGAAGTAGGGATCGAGCACCAGTCCGGTGCGGGCGCGGATCTCGGCTTCGTGCCCCGCCGCCCGAAGCTCGGCGCAGCGTGCGGCCGTGCGTCGATCCTGCCAGACGATGGCCCGGCCGATCGGCTCGAGCGTCGCGTGGTCCCAGAGGACGAGTGTCTCGCGTTGGTTGGTGATGCCAATCGCGTCGACCGCGACCCCGGCGATGGACAGCGCCTCGCGCCCAGCCGCCACGGTCGCGTGGAAGAGCAGCGTGGGGTCGTGCTCGACTTCCCTGGGGCCGGAAAGTGCTGAGGGATCTCCCGGGTCGCCCGGCCCAGAATGCGGCCATCCGGACCCACCACGAGCGCGGTGGAGCTGGTGGTGCCTTGGTCGAGGGCGAGGATGAACGGGATGGGCGCTCCGGGAGTCGGAGGATCACGAGTCTGGTGACCAGTGACCTGTGACCAGTGACCGGTTATTGGGACGGGTTACGGCTAAACCAAGCGGAGAATGGAGTTACTGGAAACCCCCGGGTTACTGGTCACCGGTCACAGGTCACGCGATACCACGCGACCCCTCACCCCCAACCCCCTCCCCCCTTATCTTTCCGCGATGCCTTACACCACCCTCCTGACCGCCCAGGACGCCGACGGAATCGTCGTTGCCACCATCAATCGCCCCGACAAGCTCAACGCCCTGAATGACGCCGTGATCACCGATCTGGCGGCGCTGGCGACGTGGGCACGTGCCGACGATGCCGTGCGCGCCGTGGTGCTGACGGGTGCTGGCGAAAAGGCGTTTGTTGCGGGGGCGGATATCGCCGAGATCGCCCAGACCGATGCGGCCTCGGGCGAGCGACTCTCGGCGAAGGGCCATGCGGCGTTCCGGGCGCTCGAAACACTCGGCAAGCCGGTGATCGCGGCGATCAACGGCTTCGCCCTTGGCGGCGGGTGCGAACTCGCCATGGCGTGCCACATCCGCTACGCGTCGCCGAACGCGAAGTTCGGCCAGCCGGAAGTGAAGCTGGGGTTGATCCCCGGCTATGGCGGCACCGTGCGGCTGCCGCGTCTCGTGGGGCGGGGGCGCGCGCTTGAGCTCCTCCTGAGCAGCGCCATGATCGACGCCGCCGAGGCGCATCGCATCGGCTTGGTGAACAAGGTGGTGCCGCTGGAGTCGCTCGTGGAGGATGCCAAGGCCCTCGCGCGCACCATCCTGCAGATGGGGCCGATGGCAGTGCGCCTCGTGCTGGAATCGGTGGACGCGGCGCTCGACCTGCCCCTCGACGCGGCCCTCGCCCACGAGGCGGTGCAGTTCGGCGTGGCATGCGGCAGCGACGAGAAGCGCGAGGGGACGACGGCGTTTCTGGAGAAGCGGCCGGCGCAGTTTCGCGGCCAGTAGGCATGCGCGCGGCCACGCTGCTGGTGCGGAGCTTCCGCAACCTGGCGGATGCCGAGTTGACGCTCCCCGCCGAGGGGGTCGCGCTGGTCGGGCCGAATGGCCACGGGAAGACCAACCTGCTTGAAGCGTTGGCCTATCCGGTCCTCTTCCGCTCGATCCGCGGCGCAGCCGATCGCGAGTTGGCGCAGTTCGGTGGCCCCGGCTTCCACGTGACGGTGGCGCTGTCGGACGGGCCGGTGATCGCGACGACGTGGGCCACGGCGACGCGTCGGAAGCGAATCACGATCGATGGCGAGGAGATGGCAGGGCGCGCTGCCGCGCTCGGGCGCTGGCTGGCCGTGGCGTTTCTGCCGACCGATCTCGCGTTGGTGCAGGGTGGTGCGGGCGAACGCCGGCGCTGGCTGGATCGGATGCTCTCGCTCGCGTCGCGACCGTATCTTGAGTCGCTGTTGCGCTACCGTGCCGCGTTGGCCCAACGGAACGCAGCATTGCGCCAGGGCGATGCCACCTCGGCGGGGGCCTTCGATGGCGCGCTGGCCCGCGAAGGTGCTGCCGTGATCGCGGCCCGGCTGGCGTGGAGCGACGAGGCGGCGGAGCCGTGGGCCGAGGAGCTCGCCGCGCTCGGCGAGGCGGCCCCGGTGGCGCTGCGATATCGGACGGATCACGCGCTGGCCGAGGCCGATGCGTGGCCCACGCGACTGGCGGCCTCGCGCACGCGGGACCTGGCACGAGGCCAGAGCCACGTCGGGCCGCATCGTGACGATCTCGTCTTCTCGCTCGGCGGGCACGCGCTGCGTGACTACGGCTCGACCGGCCAGCAGCGCTCCGCCGCGATCGCCCTGCGCTTT
Organism: Gemmatimonadota bacterium; assembly: GCA_016704275.1. Taxonomy (NCBI): domain Bacteria; kingdom Pseudomonadati; phylum Gemmatimonadota; species Gemmatimonadota bacterium. Next base: position 636,497 of record JADJAK010000001.1, on the reverse strand, counting down.
CTCGAGCAGGAAACGCTGGCCGCCCGACGCGGGGTGCGCCCCGCCCTGCTGGTGGACGATGTCTTCGCGGAGCTCGACGATGATCGGCAGCGGCGTCTGGCAGAACGGCTGGTGCACCGCCCCGGGCAGCGGATCGTGACCGCCCCGCGCCTCGAGGAATTGCCGCGGCAACTGGCGTTGCCCCGCTGGCAGGTGACCGATGGCGTAGTGACGCCGCTGGAGCGCCCGGCGTGAATCGACCGAAGGCACCGACGCCGTTCGCGAAGGCGCTTGAGCAGTGGCTCGCGGGGTCGGGACTGGGAAAACGTCTCGACCTGGCCACCGCGGTCGATGACTGGCCGGAGCGGGTCGGCCCGCAGATCGCGGCGGTCACGCAAGCGGTCTCGGTCACCCCCGACGGGACGCTGATGGTACGAGTCGCCACGCCGGCGTGGGCGACCGAGCTGGGCCTGATGACACCGCGGATCCTGGCGCGCCTGAATGGCTCGCGCAGCGGCCGCGTGCAACACATTCGCTGGATGGTCGGTCCCCTGGACCGGCCCTGATCGCTCTCGAGCGCGAGGACGCATGGCCAACAACGACACGAACGACCCGGACAAGAAGGGTTACGCCGCCGACAGCATCACGGTCCTCAAGGGGCTGGAGGCGGTACGCAAGCGGCCGGGCATGTACATCGGCTCCACCGGCGAGAACGGGTTGCACCACCTCGTCTACGAAGTCGTGGACAACTCGATCGACGAGGCGCTGGCGGGGTACTGCGACAAGATCGATGTCACCATCCATCGGGACAATTCGATCACCGTCGCCGACAATGGTCGCGGCATCCCGGTGGACATTCACCCCACCGAGGGGATCCCGGGCGTTGAGCTCGCGCTGACGGTGCTGCATGCCGGCGGCAAGTTCGACAAGAATTCCTACAAGGTCTCGGGCGGCCTGCACGGCGTCGGCGTGTCGGTCGTCAACGCCCTCTCGGAATCGCTCGTCGTCACGGTCGATCGCGGCGGCGCGCGGCACCAGATGTCGTTCGTGCGCGGCCAGACGAAGCAGAAGCTCAGCGTGATCGGCATGGCCCCGGGTACCGGGACCACCGTGCACTTCAAGCCGGACCCCGAGATCTTTTCGGTGCTCGAGTATTCGTGGCGCACGCTCGAGGACCGGTTGCGGCAGCTCGCCTTCCTCAACGGCGGCATCGGCATCACGCTGACGGACGAGCGCGACGAGACCCCGCGGAGCGAGACCTTCCTCTACAAGGGCGGCCTGGTCGAGTTCGTCACGTGGCTCAACCGCTCCAAGAAGGTGCTCCACCCGAAGCCGGTCCACTTCTCGGCGACCCGCGACGACGTCGATGTCGACTGCGCGCTGCAGTACGAGGACGGCTACAACGAGAACACCTTCACCTTCGTGAACAACATCAACACCCACGAGGGCGGCACCCACCTCACCGGCTTCCGCTCGGCGCTCACGCGGACCGTCAACGAGGTGGTGAAGAAGTCGAACGCGCTCAAGAAGGAAGGCTTCACGCTGAGCGGCGAGGACGCCCGCGAGGGGCTCACCTGTGTGCTGCACGTCAAGGTGCGCGAGCCGCAGTTCGAAGGGCAGACCAAGACCAAGCTCGGCAACGGCGAGGTCGAGGGGATCGTCCGCGCCATCGTCAACGAGCATCTGGCGCAGTTCCTCGACGAGAACCCGTCGGTCGGCCGCGCCATCATCGACAAGGCGGTCTCGGCCGCACGCGCCCGCGAAGCGGCGCGGAAGGCGCGCGAACTGGTCCGCAAGAAGACCGGCCTCGAGAACGCGGTGCTCCCGGGCAAGCTCGCGGACTGCTCCAGCGACGACCCGGCGCTCTGCGAGATCTACCTGGTCGAGGGCGACTCGGCCGGCGGCTCGGCCAAGCAGGGGCGCAACCGCTCCTTCCAGGCGATCCTCCCGCTGCGCGGCAAGATCCTCAACGTCGAGCGCGCGCGCATCGACCGGATCCTCGGCAACGAGGAAATCCGCTCGATGATCACCGCCATCGGCGCCGGCGTCCGCGAGGACTTCGACATCGCGAAGGTGCGCTACCAGAAGATCATCCTGATGACCGACGCCGACGTCGACGGCGCGCACATCCGGACGCTGCTGCTGACCTTCTTCTTCCGGCAGATGCCGGAGCTGATCGAGGCCGGCTACATCTTCATCGCCCAGCCGCCCCTCTATCGCGTCGCCCGCGGCCGCGAGGAGTACTACGCCTACACGGAAGAGGAGCGCAGCGAGTTCCAGCGTCGCCTCGCCGAAGGCGGCAAGGGGAACGTCGGCGTCCAGCGCTACAAGGGCCTCGGCGAAATGAACCCCGAGCAGCTCTGGAAGACCACGATGGATCCGGTCACTCGCACGGTCCTCCGCGTCACCCTGCAGGATGCCGTCGAGGCCTCGAAGCTCTTCGATGAACTGATGGGCGACAACGTCGAACCGCGCCGGCAGTTCATCGAGGCGAATGCGAAGTATGTGAGCGTCTTGGACGTGTAGCGGAGCTCGAGAAGCGAGAAGCGAGAAGCGTGGTGCGACGGGGAAATCTCTCCGTGACACCACGCTTCTCGCTTCTCGCTTCTCGCTTCTCGCGTTCAGCTGATCCCCGGCAATCCCCCGTGCCCCGGCGAGCCCGGTCCCCAGTCCTCCTCTTCCTCGCCGTCTTCGGTGACTTCGCCGGCGAGGGCGTCGCCGATGGCGCGCGCCGAGCGATCGTCGCGCATCTCGAGCTCCGCCTGCTCCAATTCGTCGACGTCGACCGGCGTCTCGACATCGTCCTCGGGCGCCGCCGGCGGACGGTGGGAGCCGAAGCCCATCAACCAGGCGAAGAGGGCGGCGAGTGCCGCGAGGCCGATCAGTGCGCCCATCAGGCGTCTCCATACGGTTCGGTGTGATCCAGCGTGATGCGCTCGATGATCAACGGCAACGGCTCCGCCCCCGTGGCCCAGGCGGCGTCCAGCGCCCGGCGCAGGGCGGCTTCGGCGAGGTCGGCATCGGCGTCGGTCCGGGCGTGGACGACGGCGAACGGATCGGTCGCCTGCATCGCCTGTCCGGCGGGACAGAGCAGTTCCAGTCCGACCGCGGGATCGACGGGATCGGCCGCCGTGCGGCGGCCCCCGCCCATCGCGACGATCGCCTCGCCGAGGATGCGGGGCGGCAGTGGTGGCATCCGGCCACTGCGGCCGACGGCCAGGTGACGGATCACCGGGGCTTGGGGGAGCAGCGCCGGCGCATCGACCACTGCCGGGTCACCCCCCTGCCAGCGGATCACCTCGCGGAAGCGATCGAGTGCCGCCCCGGAATCGATCGCCGCCTGCAGCGTCCGGATCGCGTCCACGCGAGTCGTCGCCTTCCCCGCGACGAGCAACATCTCTGCGCCCAGGGCCAGAGTCACCTCCATCAATTCGCCGTGCTCCTCGCCGCGGAGCGCCGCGATCGACTCGACGACCTCGATGGCATTTCCGGCCGTCCGGCCGAGGGGCCGATCCATGGCGGTGAGCAGCGCCACGGTGCGGCAGCCCGCTTGTTCGCCGACGCCGACCATGGTGCGTGCCAGCGTGCGGGCATCCTCGAGCTTCGGCATGAAGGCCCCGCTGCCGACCTTCACGTCGAGCACCAGGCCGTCGAGCTGCTCGGCCAGTTTCTTCGACATGATGCTCGCGGTGATCAGCGGGATCGATTCGACCGTCCCGCTGACATCGCGGAGCGCGTAGAGCCGGCGGTCGGCCGGGACGATCTCCTCCGTCTGTCCGAACATCACCACGCCGATCGCGTCGAGTTGGCGGACCGCCTCGCGCAACGGCATCCGGGTGGTGAAGCCGGGGATCGCTTCGAGCTTGTCGAGGGTACCACCGGTGTGCCCGAGTCCCCGGCCGGACATCATCGGCACCGCGACGCCGCAGGCGGCCAGCAGGGGGGCGAGGATCAGCGAGGTCTTGTCCCCGACGCCACCGGTGGAGTGCTTGTCGATCCTGGGGCGGCCATCGCCCGACCGGGCCAGACGCTCCCCCGAGTTGAGCATCGCCTGCGTCAGGGCATCCAGTTCCTCGGGCGTGAGGCCGCGGAACACCACCGCCATGGCGAGGGCGGACATCTGGTAGTCCGGCACGTCGCCGGTGGCGTAGTGGGCGATCAGTTCGCGCCACTCGTCTCCGGTCAGCGCACCCCCGTCTCGCTTGCGTTCGATCAGGCGTGGAACGACCATTCTGCCTCGGGCCGTCAGGCCCCATGTCGACATGTGAGGAACCGAGTCATGCAGGGATACCACCACATCGCCCGTCTTGTCGGTCTTCTCTGCCTCGGCGTGCCCGCCACCCTGGTGGCGCAGGATGCCTTGATGCTCGGGACGCGCGCGATGGAGGGTCACGACTTCCAGACGGCGCGCCGCCACCTCGAGGAGGCCACTCGGCTTGAGCCGGCCTCCTATGAAGCCAATTGGCGATTGGCGGCCGTCCTGCTCGACATCGGGAAGCAGGTCCCGGAGGAACGGCGGGACCCGGCCCGGGATTCCCTCTACGTCGTGGCGGAAAGCTACGCACGTCGGGCCACCGCCGCGAAGCCCGATGGGGCCGACGGGCATTTCATCCTCGCCAATGCCATCGGGCGCACCTCGCTGACCAAGAGCAAGAAGGAGCGGATCCAGCGGGCCGCCGAGATCCGTGCCGAGGCGCTCCGTGCCATCGAAATCGACCCGAAGCACGACGGTGCCTACCACGTGCTGGGTCGTTGGCATGCCGAGATTCAGCGCCTCTCCGCGCTGGAGCGGTTCTTCGCCAAGAACTTCATGGGCGCGGCGATCTTCAACGAGGCCTCGTGGGACGAGGCGGAACGGCTGCTGCGCGTCGCCGTCGACTTGCGGCCGCAGTGGGTGTATCACCGACTCGACCTCGCGCTGATCCTGGCCGACCGCCAGAAGTGGAGCGAGGCGAAGGCGCAACTCGACGTGATCGCCCAGCTCCCTCCCCTCGAACCGATGGACGCGACCTACAAGCGACAGGCGCTCGCCCTCGCCACGCGGGTCGCCACCCACCTGAAGCCGTGACCGCACTCCGCCCCGCCGACGAGGCGGCCCGACTGCGTGACGAGCTGCAGCGGGCCAGTCGTGCGTACTACGACCTCGATGCGCCCGAGATCAGCGATGCGGAATACGACGTCCTCTTCCGGCGCCTGCAAGCCCTCGAGACCGAGCATCCGGAGCTCCTGAGCGCAGACTCGCCGACGCGGCGCGTCGGGGGGCAGGTCGCGGCCTTTCTCCCGAAGGCGCAGCATGCCGTCCCGATGCTCTCGCTCGACAACGCCTTTTCCGACGACGAACTCGCCGCGTGGTTCGAGAAGATTGCCAAGGTGGACTCGCGGGTGCAGACCGCGGCGATCCTCGTCGAGGTAAAGATCGATGGGGCCGCGCTCTCGCTCACGTACGAGGATGGGGTGCTGGTGCGCGGTGTCACGCGCGGCGACGGCAGTGAGGGCGAGGAGATCACCGGCAACGTCCGCGCGATCGCCGACATCCCGCTCCAGCTCGCGGGGAGCGGCTGGCCGGCTCGCATGGAAGTGCGCGGCGAGGTCTACATCGATCGCCGCGGCTTCGCCGCCGTGAACCGGCTCCGCGAAGCTGCCGGCCAGGAGCTGCTGCAGAACCCACGCAACGCCGCGGCTGGCGCGCTCCGCCAGCTCGACCCCGCCGAGGCTCGGCGACGGCGGCTCCGCTTCTTCGGCTATCAGGTGGTCCCGCTCTCGACGGGATGGCACGTCGCGCATCACCATGAGGCGCTCGAGCAGCTGGCCGCGTGGGGCTTCCCGGTGGCGCCGGGGTGGAGCGTCCACCCGGACCTCGCAGCGGTCCAGGCCACCGTCGCCGACTGGAGCGAGCGGATTCGGGCATTGCCCTTCGATGCCGACGGCCTGGTGATCAAGGTCGACGCGTTGCGCCTGCAGGAGGAGTTGGGCGTGATTGGTGGCCGCGTGCCGCGCTGGGCGATCGCGCGAAAGTTCCCGGCCGAGAGCGCCTTCACGCGGCTGCTCGCGATCGAGGTGAACATCGGTCGGACCGGTGCCCTCGCGCCGACGGCGATCCTCGAGCCGGTGCGGGTGGGCGGTGCGACCGTGTCCCGCGCGACGCTCCACAACGAGGAGATCATCGCGCAGCGCGACGTGCGCATCGGCGACATCGTCGAGGTGATCCGTTCGGGTGAGGTGATTCCGAAGGTCCTCGGACCGGATCGCAGCAAGCGCACCGGCGCCGAAGTCGAGTGGCTCGCCCCGACGCATTGCCCGATCTGCCATACCGCGCTGGTGAAGCCGGAAGGCGAGGTCAATCGCTACTGTCCGAACAGCCGGTGCCCGGGTCGCGCGTACGAAGGGCTGGTGCACTTTGTCTCCCGCGGGGCGATGGACGTCACCGGCCTCGGCCCTGAACGACTGCGCCAGTTGCTGGAGGCGGGGTTGGTGGCGGACGCCGCCGACCTCTACACCCTCACCGCGGACGCACTGCTCCAACTCGACGGCTTCGCCGAGCAGTCGGCGCGCTCCCTCGTCGACGCCATCGCGGCCTCGAAGGGCCGTCCGCTCCGCGCGCTGCTCGTCGCGTTGGGAATTCGGCACGTCGGGACGGCGGCGGCGAAGAGCATCGCCCGTGCCTTCGGCTCGCTCGCAGCGCTGCGCCAGAGCGACGCCGCACGCCTCGAGGCGATCGAGGGAATCGGCCCGACCATCGCCAACTCAGTCGCCGCATTCCTGGCCGACGCGACGAGCGCCGCGCTGCTCGATCGGCTCGAGGCGGCCGCGGTGGCCCTCCACGAGGCGTCGGACGGGCCGGATGGACCACGACCGCTCGCCGGCCTGCGCGTGGTCCTGACGGGCGCGCTGCCGACCCTCTCGCGGGGGGAGGCGACGTCGCGAATCGAGGCGGCCGGCGGCACCGTGACCTCCAGCGTCTCCAAGAAGACCGATCTGGTGGTGGCGGGCGCCGATGCCGGCGAGAAGCAGGCGAAGGCCCAGCAGCTCGGCATCACCATCATCGATGAAGCCGAGCTCTTGCGGCGGCTCACCCCCGACGCGTAGCTTCGCCTCGCCATGTCGCTCTTCACCATCGCCCCCGCCTCGCTCCACCGTCTGCGTCGCCGCCTGCACGATGCCGTGCCGGCCGCCGCCGCGGACATGCTCCAGGATGCGGGCTTTGCCTCCGGCGATGCGCTCGCCGAGCGCTGGCGCAATCGGGTGGCCGAACGCACCGGGCTCGACGACGCGCGCCGGCTCGACCTGCGCTGGTTCGGGCCGCTGCTCGACGAGCTCTGTGTGGGCCTGGGCTGGGGGTCGCTCTCGACGACGGCACTCGGTGATCGCGCGCTGCTGCTCGAGGCGGGAGACTGGGCGGAGGCGGAGCCCGGCACGGCGGATCGACCGTCCTGCCACTTCTCATGCGGCTGTTTCGCTGCCTTCCTGACCGCGCAGGGCGGCGCGCCGATCGCCGTCCTCGAGGTGGAATGCCGGTCGCATGGTGCGGAGGCCTGTCGCTTTCTCGCCGGGTCGGCCGCCACGCTGGCGTCGGTCTACGACCTGCTGGCCGCCGGTCGGCCGTGGCATGAGGCCTTCAGCGCCGAGGAACTTCCGGCGGCCCTGCACGCGACCTGACGCTCAGCCCTCCAGATAGCTTCGCAGATCGGGGCGCATCACCAGCTCGCCCTCGTCGACCACCTCTCGATCCCATGGCAGCACGATCGCCTTCGTCGTCGCGAAGGCGTGAAAGTCCGTGGCCCATCGCCCCGTGCTGAACGAGACGGCGGTACGCACCTCGGCGGGCCTCGACGCCCGAACCGCGTGGAGCGCGAGCTTCATCGTGTCGCCGCTGTCGCAGGTTTCATCCACCAGCAGCACGCGTTTGCCACGGATCGAGGGGGGCGGGCCGATCATCAACTCCGGCTCGGCGTCCAGGGTGGCGCGCGCGATGGTGATGCTGGCGTAATCGCACTGCAGGATCGTCGCGACAATTGCGGCGGGGATCACGCCGGCCTTCGCGATGCCGAGGACGACCTCGGGTTGATAGGCGCGGGCGACCTTCAGGGCCAAGGCGCGGCAGAGCTCCCCGAAGAACGGCCAATCGACTTCCAGGATCTCGCGGGCAGGGGTGGGACGGGGACGAGGCACGGGATCCTCCTGGGGTGTCGCGGCAGGCACACCGCTCTGGCCAAGCTAACACCGGTCGCGGGGCGCCGGGGACGTGCGTTGCCCCGGCCGTCGGCGCGGCCTAAGTTACCGGGATGCCTTCCCTTGCGAAGCGGCCCCCGCGGTGAGTTGGTGGAAGAAGATCCTGGCCGGCGACGGCGGGTCGATCAAGCCCCAACGCCTCGATTACCTGAACGAGGGACTCGCGCTCGAGCGCCACGGCGACTTCGAGGGTGCCATCACCTCGTACCAGCTGGCGTTGCGGGACGAACCGGCCAACGTGAAGGTCCTCCAGTACATCGCGATTGCCCTCTCGCGCACGGGGCGTCAGGAAGAAGCCATCCGCCATTACCGCCGGGCCCTCGAACTGCAGCCTGATCTCGCGGGTGCCCACTATGGCCTCGCGTTTCTGTTGCGGCGTCGGGGTGACCTCGAGCGTGCCGCCGAACACCTGCGCGCATTCCTCTCGCGCCCGCCACGCGACCCGGAGATGGCCCGATGGGTCGATCATGCGCGCGTCGCGCTCGCCGAGATCGACGGTGGCGAGGGCGGCGAGGTGACGGCGTGAGAGCGCCCGTCCTCCTGCTGCTTGGTGCGGGGCTCGCCGCGTGCTCGGCGCTGCCCGCCGACAGCGACGGCGTCGTCGCGATCGAGGTGCGCACCCAGAGCCCGGTGTCGTTGCGCCTTGGCCAGGAGGTCACGCTCCGGGCGCGGGCGCTGAATCAGCAGGGCGACTCGGTGCCCTCGGTGATTCGCTGGTACACGACCGACACGGCGTTGGTTGTTCTCGACTCGACGACGGGCATCCTTTCAGGACGCGCGGCCACCGGCAGCGCGCGCGTGCAGGCCGCCGTCGGCACGCTCCGTTCCGATCCGATCAGCATCACCTTGTTGCCGGCCGTGACCGGCTCCGCCGGGCCGACCCCATGACCCCGGCGACGCTGAACGACCTCTTCTTCGAGGCCGCCCGGCGGTTCGGACAGCGACCGGTGGTCATGCGGATCAAGCGTGACGGGCAATGGCAGTCGATCAGCTGGCCGACGCTGCACGGCAAGGTGCGGGCGGCACACGCCGCGCTCCGCGAGCTGGGGCTCGCCCCCGGCGAGCGGATCGGCATCCTGTCGGAGAATCGCCCCGAATGGGCGATCACCGATTTCGGCTGCCTCGCCGCCCGCCTCGTCGACGTGCCGATCTACCCGACCCTCCCCGCCCGCCAGATGCAGTACATCCTGCACGACGCCGGGGTCCGGGTCCTCTTCGTGTCGTCGCTGGTGCAACTCGCCAAGATCCTGGAGATCCGGGCGGAGTTGCCGGCGCTCACGAAGGTCGTGCTCTTCGACGAAGCGCCGCGGCCCGAGGGCGTGGAGTCGTTCACCGAATTCCTCGCCCGTGGCGCGGCCGCCGAGGCCCGATACCCCGACTGGGAGGCGGAGGCCCGCCTGGCCACGCCGGGCGACCTCGCCACGTTGATCTACACCTCCGGCACGACGGGCAACCCGAAGGGGGTGATGCTCTCGCACGGCAACATCACCAGCAACGTCGTGTCGTCGTTGTCCGTGCTCGACATCCGTGCGGATGACGAGTGCCTCTCCTTCCTGCCGCTGTCGCACATCTTCGAGCGGATGGTCGGGCACTACGTGATGGTGTACGCCGGCGTGCAGATCAGCTATGCGACGTCGAATGAGACCGTCGCCGCGGAGCTGGTCGAAGTCCGGCCCACCGTGCTGGCGTCCGTGCCGCGCCTGTACGAGAAGATCTATGCCCGGGCGGTCGAGGGCGCGATGTCGGCCGGCGGGCCGAAGCGCGCCATCTTCGAGTGGGCGCGCGCCACGGGCGAGAAATACCTCGACTACACGCTCGCGCGGCGCCGCGTCCCCCTGGGCCTCGTGTTCGGGATGAAGATCGCCGACGCCCTGGTCTTCTCGAAGCTGCGCGCCCGCACCGGGGGCCGGATCCGGATGATGGTCTCCGGAGGCGCGCCGCTCAATCCGGAGATCTGCCGCTTCTTCATCGCCGCAAAGCTGGTGATCTACGAGGGGTACGGCCTGACCGAAACCTCACCGGTGATCACCGTGAACACGCCGGCGCTGCACAAGCCGGGCACCGTCGGGCGACCGATCCCGGGCGTCGAAATCAAGATCGCGGGCGATGGCGAGATCCTCACCCGCGGGCCGCATGTCATGCAGGGGTATTACAACCTCCCCGGGGCGACCGATGAAGCGATCGATGCGGACCGCTGGTTCCACACCGGCGACATCGGCGAGATCGACAGCGAGGGCTGCCTGCGCATCACCGATCGCAAGAAGGACTTGATCGTCACCGCCGGGGGCAAGAACATCGCGCCCCAGCCGATCGAAGGGTTGCTGAAGACCAACAAATTCTTCACCAACGCCGTGATGCTGGGCGACAAGCGGAAGTTCCCGATCATGCTGCTGGTCCCCAACTTCTCCGTGCTCGGCGCGTGGCTCACGGTGAAGGGACTGCCGAAGCTCCCTCCCGAGAAGTTGGTCACCATGCCGGAGGTGCAGGACAAGCTGGCGCGCGAGGCGCGCAAGAGTCTCCGCGACCTGGCGCAGTTCGAGACCCCGAAGAAGTTCCTCATCCTGGCCGAGGACTTCACCATCGAGGCGGGCGAACTCACGCCGAAGCAGTCCATCCGGCGCCGCGTGGTCGAGGAGCACAACAAGGAGCAGATCGAGGCGCTGTACCGCGACGACGACTAGACGCCCCGTTTGTGTAGTGGACGTGCCACACCATGGCGAACGGTCAGCACGGCGCTTCGGCTTGTCAGTGCCGACAAGTCCCTTCCAGTCAACGCTTTACACTCGCACGAGCGGTCGGCATACGGTGTGCACAGGGTCAAGGCAACCCTTCCCTGGCGGAGCTCCAATGCGAGTGTCACGACTGTTCCTCACCCTCTCTGCATTGGCGATCGCGTCGCCCGCGGCGGCCCAGAACAATACTGGCGGCAGCGGCTGGTCGGTGAACATCTACAACACCAACACCGCCTCATGGTCGGGCTTTCAAGGCGTGTATGCGCCTGGTGGCCAACCGTCCGTGTGGCAGCCGAACGATCCCTCGACGCAGACGATCAGCGCGTGGACCAACTTCAGCGGCCCCGGTGGGCAGGGCGACTACAACCACCTGACTGACGCCAACAACCGCTACCAGTACCTCTTTCGGTATGATTTCGGTGCCGCGTTGGGTGCTGGCTCCATGGCGTTCTCCATGGGCTGGGACAACATCCTGAAGAGCTTCCAGTTCAGCAACGGTGGCACGCTTGCCCCGGTCAGCCTGTACAACCAGAGCGCGACCAACAACTCGGTCAACAACTATTTCGGGTTCTGCCGCACTGGCGACGGCATCTGGAATTCTGGTAACGGGACCTGCACCGCGGACTTCAGCGTACCGGTCGCTTCAGGCGCGACCTGGATGCAATTCGAACTCTGGGGTGATGGGCAGACGGACGGGATGTGGCTGGCGTGGGACCAGACCTCGACGCCGAACGAAGTTGTTCCCGAGCCTGCAACGATGACGCTGCTTGCTACCGGCCTCGTCGGAATGGCGGCGGCCCGTCGGCGTCGGAAGAACTCGGTCGCCTAGGTTGGTGCGGTAAAGGAGAACTTTTACTGAAGAAGGGCGCCGCACAATCGCGGCGCCCTTCTTTCTGCATCCGTGTGGATCGCTACCGGCAGCGCAGGACCCAGAGCGCATCCGACTCGGCGAGCAGTTCCCGACTCGGCTCCTCCGCGGGCCTGGGACCCGACCCCACCGCACGCAGTCCGGGCAGGACCGAGCCGATCGCCTGTTCCACCCACGGCATCTCCCCTCCCCCAAGCGCCACGCCGCGCAACGCATGCCGCTTGAGGGGCCATCGTCCGCTGCGCAGCAGCTGCACACCACCCTCCGGCCGCAGCCCCTCCGGTGGATTGATCGCCACTACACCGACCCCGGGGAGCAGTGCACCCACCTCGGCCGCCAGTCCGGCCATCGTCCCGGCCAGCGCCAGCCACCCTCCTGCGCCTTCGATACCCAGCATGGCCACCAGGGCAGACGCATCGCAGGGCGGATCGCCGGCCGCGACCACGCCACCGCCGAAGTCGGGCACGCCGTCGTCCCACGTGGTGCTCCACTGGCAGATCGGGCAGCCGAGCTCGCCGGCCATCACGCGACGTCCATCCATGCGGCCAGGCAGCAGCACGAGGAAGGCCTCGTCGTGCGGTTCGGGGCAGCGGAGATGGTCGGTGAGTTCGATGTGCATGGGAGTTGGGTGAACGGTGAACGGTGAACGGTGAACGGTGAAGCGTGACCAGTAACCCGTGACCTGTGACCTGTGACCTGTGATCTGTGACGTGTGACCGTGTCATGCCTGGTCACTGGTCACTGGTTACTGGTTACTGGTTACTGGTTACTGGTTACTGGTTACTGGTTACTGGTTACTGGTCACCTAGCTTGCCCCCAACCTGATCACTTCAATCTGCACATGCCTCGGCGCGGCGACCGCAAAGAGGATCGCATCCGCGACGTCGGACGGACGGAGCATCTCGGCGCGGCTGGGCAGGTCGGTGCGGACGTCGGGGTCCATCGGGTCCCAGATCGAGGTGTCGGTCGGTCCGGGCGAGACGAGGGTGCAGCGGACGCCGCTCCCGCGCATCTCCTCCAGCAGGACCTCGTGCAGTCCTCGAGCACCGAACTTCGACGCCGAGTAGGCGGCGTTCTCGGGGAACGCCCGCCAGTCGGCGATGCTGCCGACGAGGACGTGGGTCCCGTGGCCGCGCAACCGCATCGCGGGGAGGAAGGCGCGCGCCACGGCGAACGGCGCCTCGAGGTTGATGGCGAGCTGCTCCCGGAGCAGCGCGTCACTGCTCTCCTCGAGTGGCGCGAGGAGAAAGGAGCCGGCGTTGTTCACCACCACGTCGGGAATGCCGAGGTCGTGCACGAGCGTTGTCAGCGCGGCCGAGCGTGTGGCGTGGTCGGCGAGGTCGGCGGCGACATCGTGGCAGTGTGCCAGCGGAGGCATCGGCGACCGGGCCATGCGAATCACCCGATAGCCCGCCCCGACAAGGGCCGTCGCGGTGGCCGCACCGATGCCGCGCGAGGCGCCGGTCACCAGCGCCAGCGGTCGGGTCGCAGCGTCAGTCATGCGTTGGGCCCCTCGTACTCGACATAGTTGCGTGGCGTCTCCCAGAGTCGGACGCGCACGAGGCGGCCGGCAGGAATGCGCGGCGCGAGTTGCTCCCAGATGTAGACCGCGATGTTCTCGGCCGACGCGAGCCGCTCGGCGAACCACGGGACATCGAGGTTGAGGTTGCGGTGGTCCAAGTGCGCGTGCACGTGCTCGTCGAAGAGCGTGGTCAGATGGCCCACGTCGACCACGTACCCGGTGTCGGCATCGATCGGCCCCGCGACGCAGAGCTCCACTTCGTAATTGTGGCCGTGGTAGTTCGGGTTGTTGCACGGCCCGAAGGTGGCCCGGTTCCACTCGTCGGAGCGGGCCGGGTTGTGCAGCCGGTGGGCGGCGTTGAAGTGCGCGCGGCGAACCACGGTGGCGTGCGGCATGGGGCGTCCATGGGAGGAAATGCGAACGGCGCTACCTCGGGGAGGCGGCGCCGGATGGTCGAACGATGGCGGGGATAGAGAATTTCGAAGCCCGTGGAGACACTTTTGGCGCCCTCTCCCTGTCGTCCGTCTTCCCCCAAGGGGCGTGGCGTCGGACCTGGAATGTGGGCCCATCCTCGGACCTGTTGGCTCGAAACGTTGGCTCCCCGCCACCGTCCGGCCACCGGTTATAATACGATGGCGCCGGAAGGGCGTCAACAATCCCATACCCCCGAGACACCCCCGTGTTCGAACTCGCTGCCGGCCTGCTGCTCATCGCGTTCTGGGGCTTCCTGCAGTTCGTCGTGCAGCCCACCACGGGGCTGATTCATCTGGCGCTCGCCGCGGGCGTCATCAGCATCATTCGCGGGATCGTGCGCCTCTCGCCGGGAACCCCGGTCAAGCGCTGAGCACCGCGAGGGCCGGCTCGACCAGATCGGGCCGCAGCCGCGTCGCCTCCCGCAGATAGACATGGCGCACCTCGCGCCGCCCCCAGACTCGCTCCACATGCACCAGCAGCCGCAGGCAGCGCGGCATCGATCCCGGCACCGCGATTTCCGAGGTGCACAGCAGCGGCACGCGATGCCATCCGGCGGCGCGCGCCGTCTCGGCGGGGAACGCGGCGGAGAGGTCGGCCGTCGCGGTGAAGATCGCGCTGATCACCTCGTGGTCGGCGAGGGCGTTCTCGCGCCGCACCGCGTCGAGCAACTCGATCACCGCCTCGCGAATCGCGTCGGCGTCGTCCGTCGGTACGGTGATCGCGCCGCGGATGGCCCGCACCGCGGGGAACCCGAGGGCCCGTGCCATCAGCCGTCGGAGCGTCATGCGGCCGCCCGCGCCGCGACCGCGACGACCACGAAATCGGTGCGATTGTCGGCTGCGTCGGCGATCCCTTCGGCGATGATCGCGAGGCCGTAGTGCGACGCGGCCTCCACACCGGCGATCGCCGCGCGGCTGTAGTCCCGGTCGGTGGCGATCGCCTGGGCCGCCCCCGCGGTGTCGGCCACGGCACGCGGCGTGAGGCGTTGCGACGACAGCCAGCGCGCACACTGCGCCAGCGCCGCTGGATGACTCTCCACCCAGCGAAGCGTCGCGAGGTCGGCCCCGGGGAGCGCCATCAGGCAGTGCCGCACCGGCAAGGTCAGCTGATTGACCACGGTGAGACCCGACACGGCGCCGAGGGCGTCCTGCGCCTCGACGACACGCCCGATCACGCTGTTCCGGACGGGGAGAATCGCGAGATCCACGGCGCCGCTCGCCACCGCGCGCACCACCCCGGCAAAGTCGGCGGTCGGCACCAGGCGAGCCTTGGGATACAGGGTGCGAGCGGCGAGTTCGCTGTAGGCACCGGGGGCGCCCTGGTAGGCAATGCGGGTCATGCGTGGCTCCTGAGACTGGGACACAAACGAAGCGGCCCCCTCGGATTCCGAGGGGGCCGCCGGATCACTCGTGCTGCGCGTCGTCCTAGCGCAAACGCCGGTGCCCGGCCCCCTCGGTGAGGTAGGCGGTAAAGGCAAAGGCGTAAAACATCGCGGCGCGAGTCATGTCCCACGTTACCCACCCGGCCGCCGCGGCGTCAAGGGGTGGTTATTCATTGGTGGTGGAATCCCCCAACCCGGACCGCCGATGCTCGCCCCCCGCTTCGTGACCCACGTCGCCCCGGACTTCGGTCGGCGCTCGCCCGGTACCTCGGGACTCCGGCGGCCGACGGCCGAATTTCGCCAGCCCCACTATCTCGCCTCGTTTGCCGCAGCCATCCTGGCCGAAGCGGTGCCCCGACACGGGGCCACGATCGTCCTCGGCGGCGATGGCCGCACCTTCGTCGGCGATGCGGTCCAGCAAATCCTCAAGCTCGCCGCGGCATGGGGCGTCGAGCGCGCCATCGTCGGCCAGGGTGGATTGCTCTCCACACCGGCCGCGTCGCACCTCATTCGCCTGCGCGGCGCCGTTGGCGGGATCATCCTCTCGGCCTCCCACAACCCCGGCGGCCCCGACGGCGACTTCGGCATCAAGTACAACGGGGAGAACGGCGGCCCTGCCCCGCCGGCGATCACCGACGCCATCGCCGATCGCGCCACGGCGCTGCGGGAATACACCATGGTGGAGCACGACGACATTGCCATCGACCGCCTCGGCGAGCAGCACCTCGGCCCGATGGTCGTCGAGGTCGTCGACCCCGTCGCGGACTATGCCACCCTCATGGAATCGCTGGTCGATGTCGCGGCGATTCGCGCGCTCTTCGCCCGCGGCTTCACGATGCAGTTCGATGCCATGCACGCCGTGACCGGACCCTACGCCGTCGAGCTGCTCGAGCGGCGCCTGGGCGCGCCAGCCGGGAGCGTGGTGCGCGGGACCCCGCTGCCCGATTTCGGCGGCGAGCACCCGGATCCCAATCTGGTCCATGCTGCCGAGCTGGTTGAGGCGGTGATGCACCGGGGCGAGTACGATTTCGGCGCCGCCTCGGACGGCGACGGCGACCGCAACATGATCGTTGGCCGCGGGACGTATGTGGCCCCATCGGACTCACTCGCCGTGCTGGCGGCGCAGCTCCCGCTCCTCCCGGGTTACGCCGCCGGACTCGCCGGCGTCGCCCGCTCGATGCCCACGTCACGGGCCGTCGACCGGGTGGCCGCCGCCCTCGCGATTCCTTGCTACGAGACGCCAACCGGGTGGAAGTTCTTCTGCTCGCTGCTCGACGCCGGGCGCATCACGCTGTGCGGCGAGGAGAGCTTCGGCACCGGTTCCTCCCACGTCCGCGAGAAGGACGGCCTCTGGGCGGTGCTGTGCTGGCTCAACATCCTCGCCGCGACCGGGCAATCGGTGCGCGAACTCCTCGAAGGGCATTGGCAGCGCTTCGGCCGGGATTACTACTCACGCCATGACTACGAGGATGTCAGCACCGCGTCGGGTGACGCGGTGATGGGATCGCTGCGGGAGCGGTTGGCGACGCTTCCCGGGACGGTCGTGGCCGGCCGCACCATTCTCGCCGCGGACGACTTCGCCTTCACCGACCCGGTCGACGGTTCGACGGCGACCGCCCAGGGCATTCGATTGCTGCTCGACGGCGATGCCCGCATCGTGGTCCGGCTCTCCGGCACGGGCACGCGAGGCGCGACCATCCGGCTCTATCTCGAGCAGGTTGGCAGCGGGACACCGCGGGTCACGGACGACGTGCAAAGCCAGTTGGCATCGGTGATTGCGGTGGCGTTGACGGTGACCAACATCGCGACGCACACTGGTCGCCCGGCGCCGAGCGTCATCACCTGAGGGGTCGTTCAGATCTCCCAATTCGAGAGCAACACCCCCTGCACCGGCGGCTCCGCATGCCCGGTGTAGGTCAATCGCAAGTCAGTCCAGTGCACGCGGTACTCCTCGGCCACCAGCAACGCGAAGAGCGACTGTTGCGCGCCTTGGCAGCGGACCGACACGACCGGCAGGCCGATTGCTGCCGCCTCCCGTTCCACGGCGGCGAGCAATTCCCCCGCCGTCTCGGTGTCCGGCGCCACCAATTTGAGCACCCGCACTTCCTCCGGTGGCCGGCCCTGCGCCAGTGGCGCGGTGTGCCAGAGTGCAAAGGCGCGCAGCGTGCCATCGGTGCTCCGCAGGAGGGTGGCGTCGCCGAGTCGCAGGTCGATGGTCAGCACCATCTCTCGAGTGAAGTCGACGCCGGCGGCGACCTGTGACGAGAGCGCGCGGCACTCGGCGAGGACTGCCGTGCGCCTGGCCGATTCCACCTCGCCGAGTCGCGTCGTCAATGGACCGCGCCGGCGGGGATCGCGACGCTGCAGTGTGATGGTCAAGTGGCCGGGGAGGAAGCCGAGCCCGGCGTAAAAGCCGATGTTCTCGATCGTCCGGGGCATCGTCTCGAGGCCGATCGTCCGCACCCCCTGTGCTTGCAACCACTCCACGCCCGATCGCACCACCTGCCGCCCAAGCCCCTGCCCCTGACGATCCGGGCGCACGGCCAGCGGCCCCATCCACCCCTCGCTCCCGGAGCGATGCACCATGGCGAAGGCGATGAGCTCGCTGCGGCCATCGCGCCAGACCAGCGCGCCGTCGGCGGCATCCTCGATGGCGTATTCCCAGATCACCGGATTGAGATACGGGACGCGCACCCCCGAGAGGCCGTCGCGGCGATAGCGCTCGGTGAAGGCGTCCGAGAAGAGCCGATTGAGCTCCTCGATGTCGGCGAGGGTGGCTCGCTCCGGCCCACGCACCGTCCGGTCAGGCCGCCACATCGCCCGCCTCCAGGACTTCCTCGCGCGCCGTACTCACGCGTCGCTCGACATCGTAGCTCATCCGGATGACCTGATCGAAGGCATCACGCATTCCCTCGAGGTGAGTGATGAGAATGACCTGCGGGAAGCGATCCGCCAACGCACGCAACAAGTCGAGCACGCTCGCGCGGCGTTCCTCGTCGAGCGACGAGAAGACCTCGTCGAGGACCAGCAGCGAGAGCGGCTGACCGGCACGCTCAGCGATCATCTGCGAGAGGGCGAGTCGCAGGGCGAGGTTGACGACGTCTTCCTCGCCGCCCGAGATGACCGGCTTGGCCTCGCCGTCCTCGACGATCGTGGCCACATAGCTCTCATCAAGCTCGAGGTCGGCGTAGCGACCCGCGGTGAGGTCACGGAGCAGCGTGGAAGCCCGGTCGGAAAGTTCGGGGCGCATCTGCAGGTTCAGTTCGGTGCGGAGATCGCCGAACGCCCGGTCGAGCTCCTGCAGCATCGTGACCTCGACCCCGAGGCGTTGCGCCGTCTCGGCCTTGACTGCCCGATCGGCCTGCCGCTGCAGTCCGCTATCGCGCATCCGCTCCGCGCCGGCCAGATCCGCCGTGGCACGAGCCACCGAGACACGGGCCCCCTGAAGTGCTGCCTCGCCCTCGCGCACGCGCTCCGCCAGTTGGGCGTGACTCTCGGGATCCCACGCGAGCTCCACCAGCAGCTGATCGAGTGTGGCGAGTTCGTTCTCTGCCCCGGTGGCCTGCTGTTCCGCCACGGCGGCGTCATGGACCAGCGTCTCGGCGCGCGCGGCCGAACCGGCCAGCAAATCGGCCTCCTTCCGCAGCGGCTCGAGGTCGGCGAGGCGCGATCGCACCGCGTCGTGGCGCGCGAGATCGTATTCGGCCGCCGGCCCGGCGAGCTCTGCGTCCCATCGCGCGAGGTCGATGGTGAGGGTCGCCTGTTCACGCTCCAGGGCGGTACGCTGCTTCAGCCCCTCGCGGAGCTGCCCGAGCGCTTCGGTGCGCGCGCGGAATTCACCCTCGAGTCGCGCGCGCTGCTCCTCAAGCTCCTTGACCTCGGTCGGCTCTTCCGCGAGCTGATCGGCCTTCTTCCGAAAATACTGGCCGTCGGTTTCAACCTCTTCCATCTGCCGTCCGAGCAGCTCCAGCAGCCCGGCGAAGTCCTTGCCGAGCGCGCGCCCGCAGGTGGGGCATGGCCCGTCCGGTCCGCGCTCCTCGACGGCCGTCCGCTGGTCCTTCAAATCTCGGTAGCGATCGCGATAGCCCTCGAGCTTGGTCCGCGCTTCCTGGACATCCTGCGTCCACCGCGTCCGTCGCTCCTCGAGCTGCTTGTCGCCCTGCTCCAGGGAATTGAGGATCTCGGCCCGCGCGGCCGCCAGCGCCGTGATAGCCTCGTCGGTCGGGAGCAACAGGAGCTGCGCGGCCACCTGGGCCATGCGCTGCCGACCCTGGTCCCGCTGTGCGGCCGCCCGCGACCGTGCCGTGTAGGCCAGCGCGGCCTGCTCGAGTCCGGTTCGCTCCTCGGTCAGTCGCTGCCACTCGGTGAGGACCGGAGCCAGCTCCGCCAGGCGCGTCTGGGCGCGCAGCGCGGTCACCAACTCCCGGTCGAGCGCCTCGAAGCGCGCCCGACCTGCAGCCACCTTTCCCTCGGCCACGCGACGCTCACCGTCGATGCGCTGCCATGCCTGCCGCTTCGCCTCGGTCACCGTCCAATCCGGTGCGACGACCGCCAGACGTTGCGTGGCGGCCTGTTCGGCCGCCAACGCCTGCTCACGCGCGGCCTGGGCGGTGGTCACCGCCAGGACGGCGGCGGCGACCTCGGTGGCCAGCGCTTGCGGATCCACGAGTCCTTGCTCGATCCCGGTGAGTTCGGCGCGCAACGCCGCGCGTCGTTCCCGCAGGCGATCCTGCGCATCGCGCAATCGCTCGTAGCCGAGCACGCGCGAGAGGAACTGCGCACGCTCGGTCGGACCCATCGCCGCCATCACCGCCAGTTCCTTCTGGCCGGTGAAGTAGGTGTTGAAGAATTCGTCGCGCGACATCCCCAGCAGTGCCTGCACCCGCTCGGTCACGGCGACGGTGCTGTTGGCGATGACCGCGCCGTCCTGGTGGAGCTCCGCGGCAGTCAGGCCGCGGGTGATCCGGAAGCGGTGCAGTCCGAGCGTGAACTCGAGTTCCACCTCGAAGCGGGAGCGCGGCGGCGCGCCCCGGCGCTTGAGCGTGTCGCGGGTGCCACGAGCAGCCCCGACACCGTAGAGCGCATAGGCGATCCCTTCCAGGAGCGTCGTCTTGCCGGCGCCGTTGGCGCCGATGATCCCCGTGAGGCCGCGCGCAAAGGCGATCTCGGTCAGCTCATGCTGCCGGAAATTCACCAGCCGCAGCCGATGCAATTGCATCTCAGCCCTCCACCGCTGCCTGTTCGGCAGCCTCGAGAAGGGCGAGTCCTTCAGCGACAAACCTTGACCGATCGACGCTGGCCGGGAGTGGCCGGTGCGCCAGATACGACTCAAGTAGTTCGGGAAGCGTCTGCCGCCGACCCGGCGCTCCTGACTCCTCGCGCCGGTCGGCCGGGAGCGGCCGCCGCAGGTCGAGTTGGAAATGCAACGCGGCCGCCTTCCACCCCCGGATCGGCGCATGATCGAGTTCGCGCGCCACGACCCGCTCGACGTCCCGCACGACCAGACGCACCACGGCATCGGCGAGACCGCCCGGGATCGCCGCAACCGCCGCCGCAATCATCGCGTCGACCTCCGCGGCGGTGCGGTCCTTCGCCTCGATGGCGCGCAGGTCGAGAATGCGCCGGGGCGCCTCGATCGGCCGCCGCGCCACGGTGCCCTTCGCAAGATCCACCAGCAGCCAGCCCTTGCCGCTGATCTTCTCTTCCGCCTCGACGCGGAGTTCCCCCCACGGATTGGGCGACACGTAGTCGAGCGAGCCGCTGTACCAGACGCGCGGATGCACCTCGTGCTGGACGTGGTAGTGGCCCAGCGCCACGTACGACCAGCCGCTGCGCGTCAGGTCAGCGTCGTCCAGATGTGCTCCGCCGGCCTCGGCCATCGAGCGATCGAGCGTTCCGAAGAGCCCCGGGACTTCGCCGTGGGTCATCAACACCTGATGGCGTGCGTCACCGGCCGGCTCGAGCGCGGGGCGCGGCACCTCGAAGAGTGCCGCGTGGGGCACTGCCAGCACCGAGAGGTCGAGTGCCGGGAAGTCGAAGCGGCGGGCCGAGTCGTGTGCCACGTGGACGCCCAACTCGTGAAGCAACCCGAAGATCGAGACGGTGTCGGAAGACCGTGGCGTGTCGTGGTTCCCGGCGATGACGATGACCGGCGCCTCCGGGAGGCCGCGCCGCAGCCGGGCAAACTGCTGATAGGCGAGCAGGATCGCGGAATTGCTCGGTCGGACCGCGTGGAAGAGATCGCCCGCGACCAGGACCACGTCAGGTCGTTCGGCGAGGATCGCGTCCACCGCCCGCACGAACGCCGTGCCGACATCGACCTCGCGCTGATTGCGGCCGCGCGCCGTCAGCCGGTGGTATTGCCGGGCACCGAGGTGGAGGTCCGCGACGTGGGCGATCCGCATCGACTAGTACGGAGAGAAGGGATCGGCGTCGTCACGCGCCAGTGGGGTGACGCCACGCGGAGGCGCGGTCGACTCGGACGCGATGCTGCGGCGCAGGCAACCACGGAAGAACGCGATGACGTCGTCCGGTCGGCGCTGCGTGGTCGCGCCGAGGGCGCGGCGCACTTCGTGTTCCGGACGGCCCTCGATCGCCGCGCGGACGGCGTCGCCGCCGATCACGGGGTCGAGCGCCCGCAGTCGCTGGATCACGGCATCGGCGAAGGGGAGGTCCGCCGCTGGCGGGAATCGTTCGATTCCTTCACGCCCCGACAAAGACGCCGGGCGCGGAAAGCGCACGAAGACCGGCTGGGTGAAGTGCGGATGACGCACCAGCAATTCACCCTTCGAGAGGGCGGCGAGCTTGGCCTTCACGGCCGGCGAGAAGGTGGCATAGCCCGGGAGCGCCAGTTCATCGCTGTCCATCCGTCCATAGACGGTGGTCCCCGCGTTGCCGGTGACGCGACGCAACACCTGCGAACGGAACTGCTGCGCCGAGAAGAGCACCAGACCAAGGTACCGGCCGCGTTCGGAGAGGTCCAGCAACATCTTCTTGACGTACGTCTCGGGGCCGTCGATCGGTGCGTACTTGTTGAGCTCGTCGACGAAGACCACGACATGATCGACACCGAGATCGCGGCGCTCGAGGTGTTCGCGCAGCTTCGAGATGACCCGCGCGAAGACGAGATCCTGGGCGAGCGGATCGACACCCGCCACGTCGACGACCGTCACCGAGCGATCGCGGAAGGCGCCCCACGGCAGGTCATTCGCGGGGCCGTCGTCGGTGACGAGCCCTTTCGAGCGCGTGGCAATGTTGCCGAGGCGGTTGCGCACCTTGCGGATGGTGGCCGCGTGGTGCGTGCGCCAGACCTCGCTGCCGCGTGACTTCACCTCGAGGTAGTCGAAGATCGCGCGGAAGAACTCGTCGAGGTCTGCGAAGGTCATCACCTCGAACGGTGCACCGCGCAGCTCCTCCGCCTCGAACTTCCGCCCGACGACCCGCTCGGCGAGGAAATCGATGAAGGCACCTGCCT
The DNA here is from genome assembly GCA_016704275.1 of Gemmatimonadota bacterium. NCBI lineage: Bacteria > Pseudomonadati > Gemmatimonadota > Gemmatimonadota bacterium. The sequence continues at coordinate 613,838 of JADJAK010000001.1, read as the reverse complement.
TCGCATCGACATCATCGCGGTTGAGCAGCACCTCGGCGTAGTCGAGCACCTCGCGCAGCCCCCAGACCAGTGGCTCGACCCGATCGGTGATCGCCGGGTTGCTGCGCAGCGTGTTGAGGTTGACGCCGTCGGCCTTGTACGGGGCGAAGACCGTCACGTCCGTGAATGGCGCGGGGTGCAGACCGAGGCGATGATAGAGCGCGAGGTCCGCCTCGCCGAGCGGCGCGGCCTGATCGAGGAAACAGAGGTCTGGCCCCTTCACGTTGAAGCAGATCGCCGCGACGCTCCCCTTGCTGGTCGGGAAGGTCTCGAAGAGCGAGGTCAGCAGGAAGTTGACGGCGCTCGTCTTGGTCGCGAGGCCGGAGACGCCGGTGATGTTGAGGTGCGCCGCCTCCGGCCCGAGCAGGAAGTCGGCATCGAGGAAGACTGGCGCGGAGAGTCCACCGCCCGTGTACACCCCGATCGGAATGCCGGTCGACGCGCCGGGGCGGACGTACGCGTCCATGCGGAGCGCCACCTGGACATCGGCATCGCTCGCGGCGGTGACGGCGCCGAACGGCACCGGTTGCATCGGCTCCTCGGGGAGCTGGCGCAGCACCGCGGCACTCCAGAGGCGGATCTCCGCGCGGAGCGTGGGCTCCCGACCCGCCTGCGCCGGATCGCCGTCGGCGCCGATCACCGCGTCGAGCGGGCGGGCCAGGTCGGCGTAGGCGAAGCCCTCGGTCACCACGCCGAAGACCACGCGCCCTTCGCCCTCGACCCGGACGATCGCACCGATGCCGAGCACCGCGTCGGCCGCGGTCCAGAAATGAAATTGATGCGGGGTGCTGGGCCGCAGTTCGGTCGCGACCACTCGGCCAAGCAGTGTCATCTCAGCCACCCTGGGCGCGGAGGAAGCGCTCGACGTCGTGAATCCCGTAGAGCAGCCGATCGGCACGCGGATCGGCCGCCAGCGGCGCCCGCTCGGCGAGCAGGTGGCGGGAGAGTGTATCGACCGTCTGCCGAGTCGTCTCGGTCGCTGCCGCCTCGATGCGCACCAGTCCGTGAAAGAGATCGCGCCCGGCAAAGGCGTGCAGCCGGAGACCCCAGGCGTACACCGGCGCCACGTCACGGGAGCCGGGCTGGAAGAGCGATGTCCGGTGCCCCACCGGCAGCGTGAGATACTGCTCGAGCGCCTCCCCCTCGAAGGGGAGCACGGCGTGGCTCTTCACGATGCCGAGCATCCGGGGATCACTGCTCCACTCCGGACTGACGGTGAGCGTGCCATCGACGAGCAACCAGGTCTCCGCGGCGATCGCGCGGAAGGCGCGCGCCACGGACAGCTCCAGCGCCCCGCGGGTGCGGTCCACCACGGCATGCGCGCGCTCCAGGTCACGGATCGGATGCGGCGACTCCTCTCCCTCGAGTGTGAGCACCTCGTGCCCGGCCAGTGCATCGCCCAGTGTTGCAAACGCCTCGGCTCGACCGATGACAATCCGCCGAACAGATTGCACGGCGAGGTGGGTTCGGCGCGCCTCGCGATGGCGCACCGCGGCACGGACCACCGCCGCGACGATCGGCATCGTGCCGACGTAGCCGAGCAGCTCGACATGCTGGGTGCCATCGAGAAAGGCCACCGGCTCCTGCCACGGAACCGGCTCGCCGATCGAGTGGTGCGCCAGAGTCCCGTCGAGGAGACGGCTCGGTCGATAGCCGGCCTGGTCGCGGCGCCCTTGTGCCGCCTCGGCGGGGAGGTCGGCGGGGCGACCTCCGGCCAGGGCAAGTCGTCGGCGGAGCGGCGTGAAGGGACTTCCGGGCATCGGTCAGCGCGACGACGCGCGCTCAGGCGGAGTCGGGCAGCGGGGGAACAGCCTCGAGCCAGAAACCAGCGAGCCGTTGTGCCGCGTCCACCTCGATCACAAAGGCATCGGCGATGCGGATCGGTTCAACCGGTCGCCGTGTGCCGATGCGGATGTGAAAGGTGCACTCCGCCGGATCGGCGGAGACCGAAATCGTGGTGTCGAACTCGAGGGCGGCGGCGCCTCGACGCGCGGCGCGCGAGGGGATCACCACCTGGCCGAGTCGTGCCTCGACCGGCGCCGCGAGTCCCGGGAGGTTGGTGATCTCCGGCCACACCACGACATCCATCCCGCAGACCACGCCGCCGGCCACATCGATCACGACGATGGAGCCGTCTTCATCGTTCAACTCGACGGTGCCGGTGTAGCCGCCCCCCGACCCGGGCACCACGAAGGCGCCCCCGAGGATGTCGGTCTCGGTCTCCCAATGCCACTCGAGGGAGGGAAGCTCCGCGGGGAGCGTGAGGACGTGCACCTCGAGTGCCATCAGGCGATCGCCGGTTGCTCGGCCGCCAGCTTCGCGACGAGCCGCTCGATGCGATCGCAGGCGCTCTCGAGTTCGGCATCGGAGACGGAATACGAGAGGCGGGCCCAGCGATCGTCACCGAAGGCGGCGCCCGGCACCAGCGCCACACCTTCCTCCTGCATGACGCGCTCGCAGAAGCGCGTCCCGGTCAGGCCGGGAGCGAGACCGTCGACCCGAAAGAAGAGGTAGAACGCCCCATGCGGCTCGACGAATTCGACCCCCGGGAGTCGGTCGCTGAAGCGTGCCACGAGGTAGTCCCGCCGACGGCGGAAGGCCGCGACCATCCGATCGACTTCCTTGTCCACCTCGGGCGAGGCGAAGGCGGTGGTCGCCGCCCACATCGCGGGATGATTGGCGCCGGTGGTCATGTGCGTCTGCAGTGCGGCCATCGCCTTGGCGACCTCGACCGGCGCGTACGCCGCGCCGATGCGCCAACCGGTCATCGCGTAGGCCTTCGAGGCGCCGTAGATCACGATCGCGCGATCGAGCGTGGCATCGTCAAGGTCGAAGAGCGAGGCGGCGGGCCCGACGCCATAGTTGATGCGCCGGTAGATCTCGTCGCTGATCAACCAGATGTTGTGCTCGCCGGCCCAGGCCGCGATCGCCCGCAACTCTGCCCCGGTGTAGACCGCGCCGGTCGGGTTGCACGGCGAGCAGATGATCAGGCCGCGCGTCTTCGGTGTGCGGAATTTCTCAAGGTCCGACACGGCGACCTTGAGACCCCACTCGGGATCGCCGGGGATCATCACCGGAGTCGCGCGACAGAGGTGCACGATCTGCGGATACGACACCCACGCCGGCGACGGGATCATCACCTCGTCGCCAGGACCGAAGAGGCTGAAGCAGGTATTGAAAAGCGACTGCTTGGAGCCGTTGCTGACCACCAGCCGCTCGGGGTCGACCGCGCGACCGGCGCTCATCGTGGAGAGCGCCCCGGCGATGGCCCGGCGCAGCTCGATCGTGCCGACGTTCGGGGGATATCGCGTCTTCCCCGCCTGGATCGCGTCAATCCCCGCCTGGGCGACCAGCGCCGGCGTGTTGAAGTCCGGTTCGCCCACCCCCAGGTCGAGGACGTCCTCGCCCGCAGCCTTCCGGCGCTTCGCTTCGTTGCTGATGGCAACGGTCTCGGAGGCCTTCAGGTGGGCGAGATTGGCGGAGGGCACGAAGCGCATCAACGGGTCCGGGTCGAGGAGTTCGGGTGCGGGGAATCGGTAAGTTACCCGCCCGCCGCGCCCCCCCACCAGCGGGGGCGGCGGCTTGGCCACTCGCGGGGGCCGGACTACCTTCGACACGTTCGGATGGCGCAGCATGGGACGATTGACAATCGAGGGACCGGTGACGGATTTGGCGGAGTGGCAGGTGGCGTCGGCCGTGGCGGCTGGCATGGAGCAATTGGGCTGGCAGGCCGACGACGCGTCGGTGCGGGAGCTGATGCCCCCGATCCTTCGGGGAACGAGCGTGGTGGCGGTCCTGCCGCCCTCTCCGGCCTGGGCTGCCCCTGTGGCGGCCGCCCTCGCGAGCGCGGCGCAGGAGCAGGGCGGGCGGGTGCTCGTGCTGACGGCGCCGGCCTTGGTGGCCGAATGGGGTGCGACCTTCTCGGCGGTGGCTGGCGGGGCCGGCGTCCGCATCGAGGCGGCTCGCGGGCCCGCCCGCGCCGCCCGGCGGCTCAAGGCCGATGCCCTCGACGTGCTGATCGCCTCACCCGAGACCGCACTCGCCCTGCATACCCGCTCGGCGCTCGTCACCGATCGGATTTCTGCGGTCGTGCTCGCGTGGCCCGAGGGATGGGACTCCGACGAGGCGCTGCTGGTGTTGCTGCAGGACCTCCCCAAGGATGCCCAGCGGATCGTCTTGACGGCGGATGCGGGACGCAGCGCCGACCTGGTCGAGCGCTATGCGCGCCGCGCCGCCGTCTTCGGCGTGCCGGCCGAAGAGGCCGACCAGACCCCGGTGGCTGCCGTGCGCACGCTGCCCACGCCGTGGGCGGGTCGTGCCGCGGCCGTCGCGGCATTGCTCGAAGCGACTGACCCCCACCGGGTCAGCATCTGGACCGTCGATCGCCGCGACCACGCCCTGCTGACAGCAGCGCTGGGTGGGTTGGCCGACGATGTCTCCCTTTGTGCCCGCAGCATGCCGGAGAGCGGCAGCGTGATCTGCTACGACCCGCCGACACTGGTGGAGCTGCGCACCCTGGCGACGGCCGGCGAAGTGACGCTCCTGGTGCCGCCGGGCACCGAGGTCCACACGGCGCGCCTCGCGGCGACCCGCCGCCCGGTCATCACCGAGTCCGCGACCACGTCCCTGCTGCAGCGGGACGCGGCACTCCGCTCCGATATCGTGGCGCGGATTGCCGACGGGGTCGATGCCGCCGCGCTCTACGCCCTCGGCCCGCTCTTCGAGCGTCACGAGCCGCAGCATGTCGCGGCGGCGCTCTTCCGTCTCTGGCAGGACGATGTGCGGGCCAAGCGCCCGGCGGACGCCGCGCCGGTGTCGACCCAGACGGCGGTCGGTGGGGTCCACACGACGCGGGTCTGGATTGGCGTCGGCAAGAAGGACGAGGCCACCGTCGGGGACATTGTCGCCGTCCTGGCGCGGGAAGTCGGACTCGATCGGTCGCTGATCGGCCGCGTCGACCTGCGCGATGCGTTCACCTTGGTCGAAGTGCCGCAGTCGGAGGCGGAGCGAGTTGCGCTCAAGCTGGTCGGGCTGACGGTGCGGAAGCGGAAGCTGTCGGCGAGAGTTGATCGGGGACCGTCGGCACCGACCGGTGGCGCGCGCGGCGGCGGTGGTGGGGGCTTCGGCGGGCCGCGCGGCGGCAGTGGCGGCGGCCGCCCGCCGTTCAAGCCGAGGAGCTGAAACGGCGACGGGCCGCCCAGCGGGGCGGCCCGTAGTCCGACGTCACAGCGACGAACCGTGCTGCGTGCTTACTTGGCCTTGTTGACGAGATCCTTGAGGCCCTTGCCCGGACGGAACGCCGGAACCTTCGAGGCCTTGATCTTGATCGTGGCGCCAGTCTGCGGATTGCGGCCTTCACGCGCGGCCCGCTTGCGAACTTCGAAGCTGCCGAAGCCGGTCAGCGCCACGGCGCCGCCCTTCTTCAGTTCCTTCGCGATCAGCCCTTCGGTCGAGAAGAAGAGGTCGACGATTTCGCCAGCGTGCGCCTTCGAGGTGTCGAGGGCCTTCGCGACCGCCTCGATGAGCTCCATCTTGTTCATAGAAGACTCCTTGCAGAGTGGAAACGGATGGGATCCTGCCGCGGGCCGGAGTGGCCCGACGGGCGAGAATATGGGAGCCGTGCGCGAAACTCCGCAAGATGCGCGGCCTTCCCGGGTCCTTCCCGCCAGATCCCGCACCGGCAAAGGATTTGCCGGACTCACCCCCTTGACGAACCGCCCATGACTCTCCACCATCGGTCCGGACGCCTCGAAGTCGTTGCCGGCGTCATGTTCAGCGGCAAGAGCGAAGAGCTCATCCGGCGGGTCCGCCGGGCCCTCATCGCCCGGCGCCGTGTCCGCGTCTTCAAGTCCCATCTCGATCAGCGTTACGAGGGGTTGTTCAAGGTGTCATCCCATACCGGCATCACCTGCGAAGCCGCGCCAATAGACCGTTCCGACGAGATCCTCCGGTTGACCGGCGATCCCGCCGAGGTCGACGTCGTGGCCGTCGACGAGGCGCAATTCCTCGATGCCGGGATCGTGGAAGTCGCCACCCATCTGGCCGAGCGGGGGGTGCAGGTGATCCTCGCCGGGACCGACACCGACTTCCGCGGCGAGCCCTTCGGGATGATGGGCCACCTGATGGCCATCGCCGAGGATGTCACCAAGTTGCAGGCCATTTGCGTCGTCTGCGGCGACCTGGCCTGCCGGAACCAACGGCTCGTGAACGGCCGTCCGGCCAGCTGGAACTCGCCGATCGTGATGGTGGGTGGGGCCGACAGTTACGAGGCGCGGTGCCGTCGCTGTTTCCAGGTCCCCCGGCGCGACGAGGATCAGGTGCCGTTGCTGTGATGCGCCGCATCGCCCTCACGGGCAACATCGCCGCCGGCAAGTCCACCGTCGCCCAGCTGCTTCGCAGTTGGGGGGCCGTCCTCTTCGATGCGGACGAGGCGGTCCGCGTGCTGCAGCGTCCCGGCAGCGGCGTCTTCGCCGCGATCGTCGCGCACTTCGGCGGCGGCGTGGTCCGGGCCGACGGCGGCCTCGATCGCGTGGCGTTGCGCGACCGCATCCTCGCGGATCCGGCCGAACGCGCGGCGCTCGAGGCGATCGTGCATCCCGCCGTGGACGCGCGGCGCATCGCGGCGCAGGAGGCCGCGGCCGCGGCGGGGGCGGCGGTGTTCGTCGCGGACATCCCGCTGCTCTTCGAGTCGGCTGATCCGAGCGCCTACGACGGGGTGATCCTCGTCGATGCCCCGGCCGGGGAACGTCGGCGGCGGCTCATCAACGCGCGGCGGCTCTCGCCACTCGACGCCGACCGCCTCATCGCCGCGCAGATGCCCGCCGCTGCCAAACGGGCGCTCGCCACCTGGATCATCGATAACGACGCCGACCGGGCCACGCTGGTGGCGCGGACTCGAGCCGTCTGGGATGCCGTGACGTCATGACGCGTTTTGTCTGGTCCGACCTGACCCCCCGCCCCGCCTGGCAGCAGATGGCCCTGGACCATGCCCTGCTCGACCGGGCGGAACGCGATGGAACCACCGTGCTCCGCCTCTATCGGTGGGACCTCCCCAGCATCTCCTTCGGCGCCAACGAGGCGGCGACCCGGAGTTGGGACCGGGACCGACTCGAGCGCGACGCCGTCCCCTGCGTCCGGCGGCCAACCGGCGGGCGGGCAGTCTGGCACGCCCCCGACGACCTGACCTACGCCGTGACCGGCCGGCTGGCCGACTTCGGCGGCCTCAAGGCCGCGTATCAGTCGATCCACGAGCGATTCGCGGCGCGGCTCTCCGGCATCGGCCTCGACGCGACCCTGGCGCCAGCACCGAGTTCGATCCCCGGCCTCGAGGCCGGCGCCTGTTTTGATGTCGCCGTCGGGGGCGAAATCCTCAGTGGCGAGCGGAAGGTCGTGGGTTCGGCCCAGGTCGTGCAGGGCATGGCGCTGCTCCAGCACGGCGCCGTCGCCCGGGCCGACCGCCTGCCGTTGCTGGAGCGCTACCGAATCAGCAACCGCTCGGAGCCAGCGAAGGCGCCGGTCGCGGACCTCCCGCCAGTGCAGATTCTGGCGATGGCCCTGCTGCGCGACTGGGTCGACGACGGGGCCGAGCACGCGCCGGATGAGTTGACGGCGTGGGCCGAAGAGGCCACCGTGAAGCATCTGCGGTACCGCAGTCCAGCCTGGACGTGGCGCCGCTGACCCCTGCCCCGCCCGCCCGACACGAGGTCCTGCCGATGCGTCGTCGCACCGTGCTCCACCTGCTGCTGCTCCTCGGCGCGCTCGGGCGCGCGCCACTCTCGTCCCAGGTGCCGGGCACCGTCGTCTTCGCCGTCGGCGAGGACCCGACGCTCCCCCTCCCCGCCCTGACCGACCGCACCGCCAACACCGACCTCGCCGACCAGCTCTTCCTGCGACTCGCCATCCTCGGCCCGACCTTCCGGACCGCCGGCGACAACGCGATGACCCCGATGCTCGCCCGACGGTGGCAGCGCGTCGACCCGCGCACGCTGCTCTTCGAGCTCGACCCCCGCGCTCGGTGGCAGGATGGCACCCCGGTCACCGCGCGCGATATCGTCTTCACCTGGCAGTTGATGATGGACCCGGTCGTCGGCAAGGGACGGATCGTGATGGAGCCGGTCGCCTCGGTGGAAGCGGTGGGGACCGGCACCGTGCGGGTCCGCTTCAAGCGGCCGTTCGCCGAGCAGCTGTATCTCTTCAGCTTCAACATGCAGCCGCTACCGGCGCACCTGCTCGCCGGGATCGCACCCACCGCGATTGCGCGGAGCGACTTCGCGGCCGGCCCGATCGGCAACGGCCCCTATCGCTACCTGCGCCGCGTCCCGGGACAGTTCGTGGAGCTGCGCGCCAACCCGACGTTCTTTCTCGGCACGCCCACGATGGCGCGCGTGGTGCTGCGCGTCACGGCTGACGCCACCGCGCGCACCAACCTCCTGCTCGCGGGCGAAACTGACGTGATGGGTGACGTGCAGGCCCCCGACGCATCGAAGATCCGGGCGCTGCCCTCGCTCGCGCTCGTGAACATCTCGCACAACCTCCTGTTCTGGGTCGGCGTCAACCAACGCGCCTTTGGCGGTGGGCCGGCCCACCCCGTCCTCGGCGATCGTCGCGTCCGGGAGGCGCTCCGGGCGGCGCTCGATCGGAGGACGATGGCCGAGGCCGTCTTCGGCCCCGGGACCGGCACCCCTGACGCGGCGCAGTCCCAACTGTGGGCCTGGGTCACCGGTGGCGTGATGCAGGGGTCGCCGCGCGACCTGTCGAAGGCGCGCGCACTGCTGGCCGAGGCGGGGTGGCGCGACGCGAACGGCGACGGGATCCTCGACCGCAGCGGCGCCCGTTGCGCTTCGCCGATGATCTACCCGAACAGAGTGCCCGGCGCGCACGCCTCGCCCTGCAGTCGCAGGCGATGTGGCGCGAGGCGGGAATCGACGTGCAGCTCGAACGGCTCGAACGCGAGGTCTTCAGCGAGCGATTGTCCGCCGGTCGATTCGATCTCGTGGTCGACGGTGGCAACCAGGACGTCACGCCCTCCTCGCTGACCCAGCGCTGGTCGTGCGCCGCGGCGAGCGACTCGGCCTCGCTCAACACGCTGCGCTGGTGCGACCCGACCTTCGACCGACTCCTGGCCAGTGCGGAAACCGCCGCCAATCCCGTCGCGGCCTACCGCACCGCGCTCGCGCGGATGGCGCGCGAGGTCCCCGCCATCGTGCTCGCTGCGCCGCTCAACCAGGTCGCGGTGCATCGTCGCTACGCGAACGTCCAGATCTGGCCGGCGAAGAGCTGGCTCTCGCTCTGGCAGTGGCGCGTGCGTCCCGAGGCCGCGCTGGCGCGCGATCGCTGACGTGACCGGCTGGCTGTTCCGCCGCTGCCTCGATGCGCTGCTGACGACGCTCCTCGCCGTCGTCGCCCTTGTTGCCCTGGTCCAGCTGCTGCCCGGGGATCCGCTCGGCGCCGTCATCGGCGATCATCCCATCGATGCCGCGCAGCGTGCCGCACTCGAGGCCACGTGGGGGACCAACCGCCCCCCGCTTGAGGCCATCGGTACCACCCTCACGCACCTGCTCCGTGGCGATCTCGGCATCTCCCTGGCGACGCAACGCCCTGTGACGGCGATGCTGGCCGAACGCCTGGGGCCGACCCTGCTGCTCGGCGCGCTCACCCTGCTCGCCACCTTCACGATCGGGCTGTCGCTCGGACTCTGGAGCGCGCTACATCCCACCACGCGTCGCGCCCGCATTGTTGGCGGCGTCACGCTGGTCGGGTACGCGTTGCCGAGCTTCGTGATTGGCATGCTGCTGGTGTGGGGCGTCGCGATTCGCGGCGGGTTGCTGCCCCCGGCCGGCTTCGCCGATCCGCTGCTCGCGATCGATGCGAGCGCAGGCACCATCATGCTGGACCGCCTGCGACACCTGGCGTTGCCGCTGCTGACCATGGTGCTCGCCACGGTCGCGGTCCCGCTTCGGCAACAGCGCGCGGCGGCGGAGGCGAGCGTGCGCCAGCCGTGGGTGCTCGCTGCACGTGCACGCGGCGTGTCGGCGGCACTGCTCGCGTTCCACCATGTCTGGCGACCCGCGCTGACACCGGTTGTCACGCTGGTGGGTCTCTGGCTGCCGATGCTGGTGGCCGGCGCCGTCTTCGTGGAGGCGCTCTTCGGCTGGCCGGGACTGGGCTCACTGATCGCCACCAGCACCTCCCAACGCGACCTCCCCGTGGTGATCGGCGTCGGCAGCCTCCTGGTGGTGCTGGTCCAGCTCGGTTCGCTGCTCGCCGACGTCCTGTATCGCGTCGTCAACCCGGTGCAGCGCCAGCCATGATGCGATCACGCCGGGTCGGGCTCGGCCTGCTCGCGGCGCTGGTCGCGCTCGCGCTCTTCGGCCCGCTGGTCGCCCCCGATCCCAATGTCCAACCGGCGCTCGCCACCGGCTCGCTTGCGGCGCCGTCCGCGGCCCACTGGCTCGGGACCGATCAGTACTCACGCGACGTCTTCGCACGGTTGGCGCACGGCGCGCGCGCCTCGCTGACCGTGGCCGCCATCGCCGTGAGCGTCGCGGCCATCCTGGGCATGGTGATCGGCCTGATCGCCGGCGTGGCCGGGCCGCTGCTTGGTGGCGTGCTGCGACGCGCGATCGACATCGCGCTCGCCTTGCCCCGCGTGGTCGTGTTGCTGGTCCTCCTGGCCACGGCCGGGACGTTGCCGCTGCCCCTCTTCGCCCTCGTGCTCGGACTCACGGGATGGCCCGCGCTGGCGCGACTGGTGCGCGGCGAGACGCTGCGACTGCGGCACGCCCCGTACGTCGAGGCCGCCCGCGCGCTGGGGGCCGAACCCTGGCGCGTCGCCCTGCGCGAGATCCTGCCTGGCGCGATCCCCCCGCTTCTCGTGGCGGCCACCCTCGGGACGGCAGATGTCATCCTGCTCGAGGCGGGCCTCTCCTTCCTCGGGCTCGGCATTCAGCCGCCGGCACCATCCTGGGGCGGGATGCTGCTCGAGGCGCGGGACTACCTCGGCACCGCCCCCTGGCTCCTGCTCGCCCCGGGGCTCGCCTTGGTCCTTGCCACCGTCACCGCCACATTGCTCGGTGACGCGCTGCGCCACTCACTCCATCCCGATCAACGATGACTCCGCTTCTCGAGGTCCGCGACCTCCGGATTGCCTTTCCGCGGGACGGCGCCACGCCGCTCGTTCCGGTGGATGATGTCTCGTTCGACGTGCACCGGGGCGAGCTCGTGGCACTCGTCGGCGAGTCGGGCTGCGGCAAGAGCCTGACCGGACTCGCGATTCCACGACTGCTGCCCGAGAACGCCAGACTCGGCGCCCGAACATCGTTGCGGATGGACGGCGAACAGCTCGCCACGCTCAGCGAATCGGCGATGCGCCCTTGGCGCGGCCGTCGGATCGCGATGGTCTTCCAGGACCCGATGGCGTCGCTCAATCCGGTGATGCGGGTCGGCGCACAGATCGGCGAGGCGATCACCGCCCACCATGCGGTCCCCGCTGCCGAGGTCCGCCGTCGGGCGATTGCGCTGCTCACCGAGGTCGGCATCGCCGATCCGGACGAACGCGTCGACGCGTATCCCCATCAGTTGAGCGGCGGCATGCGACAGCGGGTGATGATTGCCATGGCCCTCGCGGGCGAGCCATCGCTGCTGATCGCCGATGAACCGACCACCGCGCTCGACGTGACGGTCCAGGCCCAGATTCTCGAATTGCTCGACCGGCTGCGCCGTGAACGCGGGCTCGCCGTGCTGCTCATCACGCACGACCTCGGCATTGTGGCCGGCCGCGCCGACCGCGTCCTGGTGATGTACGGCGGCAGGATTGTCGAGGCCGCCGATACCGCGCCCCTCTTCGCCGCACCGGCGCACCCCTACACGCGCGGGTTGTTCGCGTCGATCCCGCGGCTCACCGGCGACGGCGAGCGCCTGGTGCCGATCGCCGGGACGGTTCCCCCGCCGGACCAGTGGCCCGAGGGTTGCCGCTTCCATCCCCGCTGCCCCGTCGCGATCGCCCGATGCGCCGCGGAACGGCCGCCACTGGCGCCCATCGGCGACCGCCATCTCGCGGCCTGCTGGGTCGCGCAGGGTGCGACGCCATGACGGCCCCGCTCGTCGAGGTGCAGCAGCTCGTCAAGCACTACCCGGGCGGCGGTGGATTCTTCTCGGCCGCACGCCCCCCGGTGCAAGCCGTCGACGGCGTCTCGTTCACGATCGCCGCCGGCGAGACCCTCGGATTGGTTGGTGAATCCGGCAGCGGCAAGAGCACGGTCGGCCGGGCGGTGCTTCGGCTCGAGCCACCGACCGCTGGCACCGTCCGCTTCGACGGCGCCGACCTCGCGGGGCTGGATGCCTCCGCCCTCCGCGCCTTGCGCCAACGGATGCAGATCGTCTTTCAGGACCCCTTCGGCTCGCTGAATCCGCGGCGCACCATCGGCGACTCGATCGCCGAGGGGATGATCATCCATCGGCTGGTGCCGCCGGCAGCGATGGCGGGCCGCGTGGCCGACCTCCTGGCCGAAGTCGGCCTCGATCGCTCGTACGCCGACCGCTACCCGCACGAATTTTCCGGCGGGCAACGCCAGCGCATCGGGATCGCGCGGGCGCTCGCCGTCGAGCCGCGTTTCATCGTCTGCGACGAACCGGTCTCCGCGCTCGACGTCTCGGTCCAGGCGCAGGTGATCAACCTGCTGCTCGAACTGCGCGAGCGTCGCGGCCTCGCCTACCTCTTCATCGCGCACGATCTGGCCGTGGTGCGGCAGGTCGCCCATCGCGTCGCGGTGATGTATCTCGGCACGATCGTCGAGATTGGTCCATCGCGCGCCGTCATCGGGGCGCCCTGCCATCCGTACACGCAAGCGCTGGTCTCCGCCGTCCCAGATCCCGACCCGACCGTGGCGCGTCAGCGCATCGTCCTCGAGGGCGAACCGCCATCGCCCTCTGCGCCGCCGCCCGGATGCCCCTTCGCGCCTCGCTGCTTTCATCCGCAGCGGGACGCGCGCTGCACCGCCGAACGACCGATGCTCCGGGTGATCGGGGATCGGGAGGTGGCGTGCCACCATGCGGAGTCGAGTGACCAGTAACCCGTAACCAGTGACCGGTGCTTCTCGCTTCTCGCTTCTCGCTTCTCGCTTCTCGCTTCTCGCTTCTCCCCCCCCCCCCCCCTCCTTTCTTTCTTTTTTCTCTCCTCTTCCTTTTTTCTTTCTCCCTTCTTCTTTCTCCCCTCTCCCCCCCCCCCCCCCGGAGGTCCGTGATGTTGCCTCGTTTTGTCCGGTTCGTTGCCGCCCTGGCGTTGCTCCCGAGCGCGGCGCTCAGCGCGCAACAGGTCGCTGCGTCGACCGCCCTGAAGCCACTCACCACCGAGGCGATGAACGGGTGGAAGTCGATGCGCGGCAGCGCGCTCTCCAACGACGGCACCTGGTTCGCGTACACCGTCGCGCCCGCCGAGGGCGACGCCGAGGTCGTCATCCGCTCGACGGGGACCACCCAGGAATACCGCTTCCCGGTCGGCGACGGGTCGCAGTCCAGCCAACTGACGCTGTCGGGTGACGCGAAGTGGGCCGCCTGGCTGTCGTGGCCGTCCTTCAAGGACAGCAAGAAGTTGAAGAAGGAGCGCAAGCCGGTGCAGGCGACGGCGGTGCTGCTGAATCTGGCCACCGGCGAGAAGCGCGAAGTGGAGAAGGTCCGCCGGATCGTCTTCGCCGGGGAAAAGCCGTCGTGGGTGGCGCTTCAGACCGCGAGCGATGCGCCGGCGCCGGCAGCCGCTCCCCCCGGTGCGCCGCCCGCCGCCGCACCGCCGAGTGCGGCCACCG